>CAMLDQ010000034.1 GCA_946478965.1 uncultured Methylobacillus sp.
AAGTGGCAGTGAATTCCAGGGAAGGGGCGGGCAGCGAATTCATTTTGCGGCTGCCGGTGGCTGACGTATGACGAAAACTTTGCCGATACTGATCGTGGAGGATGACCCTGACCTGCGCGAGGCACTCAGCGATACTCTAGCCCTTTCCCGCTATCGTGTGCTGACGGCCGTGGATGGTGAGGACGCTATCGGTGTGTTGCAGGAGCATGCTGTCGGCCTGGTAATTACCGATGTGCAAATGCCGAATATGAACGGTTTGGCATTGTTGCACGCCATCAAGTCGCGCTGGCCGCAGGTGCCGGTACTTTTGATGACGGCCTATGGCGTGATTTCGCAGGCGGTGGAAGCCATGCAGGAAGGTGCCAGCAGTTACCTGGTAAAACCCTTTGAAGTCGACGATCTGCTGGCACAAGTCGCACGCCACATGCTGCCCGCCAGCTTTTCCGGGCAGGGTGATGCCGTCATGGAGGATTCGCGCACGACCGAGTTGTTCGCGACGGCGCTTCGGGTCGCCAGCACGCCTGCGACCGTGATGATCGCGGGCGAGAGCGGTACCGGGAAGGAGGTGCTGGCGCGCTTCATTCACCGCCATTCGCCACGTGCGCAACAGCCCTTCGTGGCGGTCAATTGCGCTGCCATCCCGGACAATCTGCTGGAAGCGACGATGTTCGGCTATGAGAAGGGGGCATTTACCGGAGCGCTGCAGGCGCAGGCCGGCAAATTCGAGCAGGCGCAAGGCGGAACATTGCTTCTGGACGAGATATCGGAAATGCCGCTGACGTTGCAGGCCAAGTTGTTGCGGGTGCTGCAGGAGCGCGAAGTTGAGCGCGTCGGCGGACACAAGGCCATTGCGCTGGATGTGCGTGTGATCGCCACGACTAACCGGGATATGCAAGAGGCGGTGGCGAAGGGTGCGTTCCGTGAGGATTTGTATTACCGCTTGAACGTGTTCCCGTTGGCGATTCCCCCCCTGCGCGAACGCAGGCAGGATATCCTGCCGTTGGCGGAACGCTTTTTGGGGGGTATGGCGGCTGCGATGGGGCGTGGCGGCATGCGGCTGGACCCGGCGGCGGAGCAGGCGCTGCTTGTCTACGGATGGCCGGGGAACGTGCGTGAGATGGAAAATGTCATACAGCGGGCGGTCATTCTTGCGCCGGGCGATACGGTTAAGCCTGAGCATCTCCACCTTCCCGCCACCGTAGCGGTGCCGGTTTCGGATGTTGCAGACGAAGAATCCGCGCATGATCTCAAGTCACTGGAGCGAAGCCATATCATGAATACCCTGGCTTCCGTCAATGGCTCGCGCAAACTTGCTGCGCAAAAACTCGGCATGAGCGAGCGAACGCTCAGGCACAAATTGCAGCAATACCGGGAGGCTGGGGAGCAATAATAGGCATGCGATTTGCTTCTCTGAAATTGCTGAAGATATAACGGCATCTGCCGTAAACACATTATAATCGTGCTTGGAGTCTTTGCTCCAAGCCGCAGGGGTTGAAATGGACGCCAAAGGAATTGATCAGCTGCTGAGTCAGTTAAATGCCGCTTCCGCGCTGGCGGCCGGCAAGAGTGCGCCGGTTCCCGAGACAGGCTCGGCAGATTTTGCCGGTATGCTGAAAGATGCGGTCGAGGGTGTGAACGCGGCGCAGCAGGGGGCGGACAAATTGGCGCAGGCGTTTCAGTCGGGCGAGCCTGGCGCCAACATCCAGGATGTGATGGTCTCGCTGCAAAAGGCCAATCTGTCCTTTCAGACTATGGTGCAGGTACGTAATAAACTTGTAACTGCCTATCAGGACATCATGAACATGCAGGTGTAGCCTGCGCTCTCGTTTTTACTCTCTCCAGCATTGTCGTGCGCTGCAATTCGCGGCGCATTTTCCTGCCTTTTTCCATTACAATAGCGCCCAGCGCAATCATAATACTTACTACGGTATTGACCATTTGACAGGGATCTATGGCCGAAGAATCGGGGCAATCATTCGCAGCGTTGGTTAAGGGATTCAACGAGCTGCCTCCGCAGCGCAAGCTTGGCCTGATGGTGGCATTGGCGGCTATTGTCGCTTTGATTGTAGGTTCCTTGTTGTGGTTGCAGGCGCCTGATTATCGGGTGTTGTACGGCAATCTTTCCGATCGAGATGGCGGGGCAGTCATCGAAGCCCTGCAAAAACAGAATATTCCCTACAAGACTGGTGATGGTGGCGCAATTCTTGTGCCGTCCAGCATGGTCTACGAAGCGCGCCTCAAGCTGGCTTCCCAAGGGCTGCCGAAAGGCGGGGCCGTGGGTTTCGAGATGATGGATAACCAGCGTTTCGGCATTACGCAGTTCCAGGAGAACGTCAATTACCAGCGTGCACTGGAAGGCGAAATCACGCGCACCATTGAAACCATTTCCGCCGTGCAGGGCGCGCGCGTCCATCTGGCTATTCCCAAGCCATCGGTGTTCGTGCGCGATCAGCAGAAGCCGTCTGCATCCGTGCTGGTGAGTCTTTATGGCGGCCGTACGCTGGACAAGTCGCAGGTGGCGGGCATTGTGCATCTGGTGGCGAGCAGCGTGCCGGAAATGACGCCCTCCAATGTGACGGTGATTGACCAGAACGGCAATATGTTGACATCGGGTGCCGATAATGCGGCGGCCATGGGGCTGGACCCCAGTCAGCTGGAGTATCTGCACCAAGTGGAACAGGGCTATGCGCAGCGGATCGAGAGCATCATCAGCCCGATTACTGGGCCAGAAAATATCCGGGCGCAAGTAACGGCGGATCTCGACTTTTCTTTCACCGAGCAGACGGCGGAAACCTACAAGCCCAACCCTACACCGGATCAATCCAGTATTCGCAGCCAGCAGACCTCGGAAACCTTGGGGGATGCTGGTCAAGCGGCGGCGGGGGTGCCGGGGGCGCTTTCCAATCAGCCGCCGGGCGCGGCGACAGCCCCGATTAATGCTCCGGGAGGGCGTGCCACTTCGGGGGCGCAAACGACTGCGACTGGGACGAGTGGTTCGATGCACAAGGAATCGACGACGAATTACGAGCTCGACAAGACCATCAGCCATACCAAGATGCCGGTGGGCAATATCAAGCGCCTGTCGGTCGCCGTCGTGGTCAACAACAAGGCGATCAAGGACAAAAAGGGCAAGGTGACCTATCAGGCGCTGACCAAGGACGAATTGGCGCAGGTGTATAACTTGGTCAAGGAGGCGATGGGCTTTAATCAGGCGCGCGGGGATACGCTGAATGTGGTGAATGCCTCGTTTAATCTGAATGAGGGCGAGGAGTTGGCAGCCTTGCCGTTATGGAAAGATCCTGCCATGCAGGAATTGGCCAAGGATATCGTCAAATACCTGATCGTGGCCGGCTTGCTGATTTATCTGGTGCTAGGGGTGATCAAGCCCATGATGCGCGAACTGATGGCCGGAGCGAAAACTCAACCCGAACGGGCAGCAATGCCGGATGAAGATTTGACTATGGCCGGGAGAGGCGCGGGTGATGTCGTTTCCATCAGGCGAACGCATAGCTATGAAGATGATCTTAAACTAGTGAAGGACATGGCAAAGCAGGAACCCAAGATTGTCGCCAACGTGGTCAAGGATTGGGTAAACAAGGAATGAGCGAAGCCGGCATTCTCAAGAGTGCGATCCTGTTGATGAGCATCGGCGAAGAGGAAGCCGCCGAGGTGCTCAAATACCTGGGACCCAAGGAAGTGCAGAAGATTGGCGTGGCCATGGCCACGCTGGATAACATCAGCCGCGACCAGATTCAGGAGTCACTGAAAGAGTTCCGTGTTGAAGCGGAAGAGCGTACGACGCTTGGCATGGGGAACGATAATTACATCCGTTCCATCCTGACCAAGGCGCTGGGCGACAAGGCCACCAATCTCATCGACCGCATCCTGCAAGGGGGCGATACCAGTGGGATCGAAAGTCTTAAATGGATGGATTCCCCCTCCGTGGCCGAGATGATCAAAAACGAGCATCCGCAAATCATTGCGACCATCCTCGTGCATCTGGATTACGACCAGGCAAGCGAGATTCTCATGCATTTCACCGAGCGTCTGCGTAACGATGTGATGGTGCGTATTGCTACCCTGGATGGTGTCCAGCCGCATGCGCTGCGCGAACTGAACGATGTTCTGACCAAGCTGCTGTCCGGGTCGGACCATATCAAAAAGACGGCCAAGGGCGGGGTCAAGGCCGCGGCGGAAATTCTCAATTTCATGGGCAGTGCTGCTGAAGGCACTATCATCGGCAATATCAAGGAGTTCGACGAAGAGCTCGCCCAGAAGATACAGGACGAGATGTTCGTTTTCGAAGACATCGGCAAGATCGACGATCGCGGCATTCAGTTGCTGTTGCGCGAAATCCAGTCGGAGTCCCTGATCGTGGCGTTGAAGGGGGCGACGGCAGAACTGCGCGAAAAGATTTTCAAGAATATGTCGCAACGTGCGGCCGAGATGCTGCGCGACGATCTGGAAGCCAAGGGGCCGGTACGTCTGAGCGAGGTTGAAGGCGAACAGAAAGAAATCCTCAAGATTGCGCGGCGCCTTGCGGATGAGGGTCAGATCGTGTTGGGCGGAAAGGGAGAAGAAAGCTTTGTCTAACCTGCATCTCCCCGCTGGAAACTAGCGATGGCGAAGGGATTGTCGCAAGAAGATTCGTTGTCGGAGGCTTTCAAGCGATGGGAGCTGGCCGCATTGGATGAGTCTGGACGTGCTGCCGGCGCGCGGGTTCAGTTGCCGACTGCCGAGGCGCTGGAGGATATACATCGGCAAGCACACCAGGAAGGCTACGAGCTCGGCTACAAGGATGGCGAGGCAGCTGGCTACCAGCAGGGTGCCGCAAAAGCGCAGGAAGAGGCGCGACGTTTGCACGAGCTGCTCAATTCAGCTGATCAGGCAATCCAGCAGTTCGGCAAGGAAACCAGTGAGGAGCTCTTGAGCCTGGCATTGGAAATTGCAAGGCAGATGCTTCGGCAAGCCTTGAAAGTGAAGCCGGAGCTGTTACTGGAAATCATTCGGAATGCAATGGAGAGTATTCCTCCGCATGCGCAGCACCCTCATCTGCATTTACATCCGGAAGATGCGGCGTTGGTCAAGCTGCACCTTCAGCCGGAGTTATCCCAAGGGGGGTGGCGTATTGTTGAAGATGCAAAAATTGCACGCGGCGGATGCCGGATTGAAACCACGGCTGCCGAAGTCGACGCAACCTTGTCTAGTCGCTGGCAGCGGCTGACGGCAATGCTCGGAAGCGACTCAACGTGGTTGGACGATGATGGCTCCCTCGGCGAATAATGTTCTGGTCAAAGGCTGGAACCACTACCTGAAAGAATGTCGTGAAGCGGTTGCACAATCCTCGCCCTGGATGGTGACAGGGAAGCTGACGCGAGTCGCCGGATTGATTTTGGAGGCTGTTGGCATCAAGGCGCCGGTAGGCAGCGTGTGCGTCATTTCCCTGCCCAATGGGCAGACTGTGGATGCCGAGGTGGTAGGTTTTGCCGGCGATCGCTTGCTTCTTATGCCGGAGTCCGATGTATATGGCGTTGTACCCGGTGCCAAGGTCTCCTTGCTGGAGACCGATCCGATTCCGCAGCATAGCCATGTGCCTCAGGTGTTGCGCCGGCGTTCCGAGGATCGTGTGAAACAGGTGGCGGTCGGCCCGCAAATGTTGGGGCGTGTATTTGATGGCAATGGTCGTCCTCTGGATCAGTTGGGGCCTTTGCATCTTAGCGATCGTACGCCGCTGCAGAGTCGTCCGGCCAACCCCTTGCTGCGTGAGCCGATACGCGAAACCCTGGATGTAGGGGTGCGTGCGATCAATGCGCTGCTGCCTGTAGGGCGCGGGCAGCGTATGGGGCTTTTTGCCGGCAGCGGGGTGGGCAAGAGCATCCTGCTAGGGATGATGGCGCGCTATACCGATGCCGACATTACCGTGGTCGGACTGATTGGCGAGCGCGGGCGCGAGGTCAAGGAATTCATCGAGCAGATTCTCGGAGAAGAAGGCATGGCTCGCTCCGTTGTGGTGGCAGCTCCGGCCGATACGCCTCCCTTGATGCGGTTGCATGGAGCAGCTTATGCGACCGCGATTGCCGAGTATTTTAGGGATCAGGGCAAGAATGTCCTGCTGATCATGGATTCCCTAACGCGCTACGCGATGGCGCAACGTGAGATTGCCCTGGCTGTCGGCGAACCGCCGGCGACCCGTGGCTATCCGCCGTCCGTGTTTGCCAAGCTCCCGCAACTGGTGGAGCGTGCCGGCAATGGGATACGCGGTGGCGGTTCGATCACGGCGTTTTATACCGTGCTTGCGGAAGGGGATGACCAGATGGATCCCATTGCCGACAGCGCGCGTGCAATTCTGGATGGCCATGTCGTGCTGACTCGTAGCTTGGCGGATCAGGGCCATTATCCGGCGATCGATATCGAGGCTTCCATTAGTCGAGCCATGAATGCATTGATCTCGCCGCAGGAGTTCGATCTGGTGAGGCGTTTCAAATCCATGTATTCCCGCTACCAACGCAGTCGCGACTTGATCAATGTTGGCGCTTATGTGCGTGGAACGGATCCACACCTGGATGAAGCGATTGCGATCTATCCGTATCTGGAAGGTTTTTTGCGGCAGGAGATCGAGGAGCGCGTCGATGTTGCGCAAAGCCGTGAAGAGCTTGCAGGACTGCTGGGAATGCGAGCGCCGGGTTAAGGAAGTGATTCATGGCCAAGCCCTTTCATCTGCAGTCTCTGGTCGAATTAGCGGAAACGCGCAGCCAGTCCGCAGCGCAAGCGCTCGCTCGGCTTAAAAATGCCTGGCAAGAGGCGGAAGCCAAGCTCGGCCAGTTGCATGCCTACCTTGGCGAGTATCGCCAAAGCCTTCAGCAGCAATCGCAGATAGGGTTTTCCATCGCCCAATGGCGGGATTATCAGGCGTTTATTGTGAAACTGGAGGTTGCCATTCGTGCGCAGTCGGAAGAAGTGGAGCGTTGCCGTGCGCGCTGGGAACTCGGGCAGGTTGAATGGCAGACCCGCGAGCGTGAGGTGAAAGCTTATCAGGCGCTGCGTCAGCGGCATGATATTGCGGAACGGAAACTGGATGAACGTCTGGATCAACGGCTGCAGGATGAGTTTGCCCGTAATCTTGATCGGCGTAAAAAGGACGCGGCCGAATAACTCTGGCTGGAACGCTTGTTGCTTTACCATGCATGACTCAATGCATGGAAGCAATCATGGAAATAGCAACACTACTCCCTCAGCTGGCTGCGAAAACTGCCTCCGCAGGAGAGGCCGCCGACGCTGGCGCAACGCAGGACATATTGACCGGGACTGGTTTGCCCCCCGGAATATTTGCGGCGTTGCTTGCCAAGCAATTAGGGGCGGGGGGTGCTGAATTGCCAGTGACGACAAGGCCGGCGGCAGACTCCGTGGAGACGTCTGATGATGGCACCAGTTCAAAAGCAGTAAGTGATGAGCTCCTTGCCGAACTGGGAGTATCGCCTCTGGTGCCAACATTGCCCAATGGCATTGCGACGCAGACTGAGACTGCGTCGCCAAGTGCAGGCAAGCCTCAAGTGGCGGTTGCTACAGAAGGGCTCCCGGTACAGCTGCGGCAAATTGTTGCCGAGCATTCGGCATCTTTTGCCGATGCGGTGCCCGCGAATGCTTCCCGTCCTGTGCCGGAGGGGTTTAAATTTGCAAATGCCGAGAATCTGTCTGCACCGGAGGAGTTCAAACTTGCGAATCCCAAGAGTCTGCCTGCTGCGGATATCGGTGCCTCAACGACACCGTCTCCGGGTGCTTCGACTATGGGCGTGACTCAGCAGGCGCCAATTGTCCCGGTTAATATCAGTGCTTCGCCTTCGCCCGCAGCGGTGCTCACGCCGACGGTGTCGACTACTTCGGCTTGGGGCGAGGCGCTCGGCGATCATGTGGTGTGGATGGTGAGTCAACAGCAACAAGGCGCAGAATTGCACCTCAACCCACCATCTTTAGGGCCGTTGGAGATCAAACTCAACATGAGTGATGGTCAGGCCAATTTGACGTTTTCCACACAGCATCTTCCGGTAAAGGAAGCGCTTGAGGCAGCCACGCCGAGACTGCGCGAAATGTTTGGGGAAAGCGGCATCAACCTTGGCAATGTGTCGGTCAATATCGGGTTTTCACAGCAGTCTCCGGGAAATCAGGGGCAATCGGGAGGGCAGCAGCCAGCGGCGTGGGCGCCGCTAGCCCAGGAGCCGCATTTCTCGAGCATGCTGCCGTCAGCGGTGACGAGTTTGGGGCGCAATAACGGAATGGTGGATATTTTTGCCTGACTTGCCCCGGCGTTTATTTATTACGGAATCCAGAGGCGCTGATGAAGCGCCTTTGTTTTTGTTTTCTTATCAATTAGCATAAATACAATAACAAAACCACTTGTTTTTTATGAGAATTCGGGTTATAAACCGTTGCATGAGCTGATGATGGACTCATCCTATCGATCGGCCTGAGATCAAGTGGAGTGGGGATGGCTAAAGACGAAGACGAAGCAAGTGCTCCAGCAGCACCGAAAAGCAAGAAATTACTGATCATTATTGTTATTGTTGTATTGGTGGTGGCGATTGCCGGTGGCGCCGCAGCCTTTCTCCTGATGGGGGGGAAAGGAAAGAAAGGCCACGATAAGGAAGAGTCTGCGCAACATAAAAGCGAACCGGTCAAATCGGTCATGGTGCCGTTCGAGGAAAAGTTTACGGTCAACATCCAGTCTGAGGATGGTTCTCCCCACTACTTGCAAGTGCCCCGGATAGAGCTTGAAGTGGCGGGGGACGAAGCTGCCAAGCATGCGGAGGAAATGAAGTCCAAATTGAGCGACCGTATCAGCAGCCTGTTGCGTACGCGCACCATGGCCGAGATGATGCAGCCGGGAAGCGATATCAAGCTCAAAAGTGATTTGAAGAAAGTGGTGAATGAGGCGCTCGATGTGAGCCCCGGTGAAGCGGATAAAAAGGGGGTTAAAGAAGTGATACTACCCGCCTCGTTCATTGTCCAATGATAGCCGTCAAGAAGGTATGCCAGCGAGCGATTTGACCGATCATGTCTGACGATATTCTTTCTCAGGAAGAAGTCGATGCCCTGCTAAAGGGTGTGACAGGCGAACCGGACGTGTCCGAGGAGGCCGGCGCGGGGGATGCGGGTGGCATTCATTCGTACAACCTCGCCAGCCAGGATCGCATCGTGCGTGGGCGCATGCCTACGATGGAGGTCATCAACGAGCGGTTCGCACGTAATTTCCGCATTGGATTATTCAACTTTACTCGCCGTACGGCTGAAATTTCCGTGGGTCCGGTCAAACTGCAGAAATACACCGAATTTGTGCGCAATCTGGTGGTGCCCACCAATCTTAATTTGATGCATGTCAAGCCGTTGCGTGGCACGGCCTTGCTGATTTTTGACCCCAACCTGGTTTTCCTGGTGATTGACAATCTGTTCGGCGGGGATGGGCGTTACCATACGCGTGTCGAAGGACGGGATTTTACCCAGACCGAGCAGCGCATTATTCGTAGCTTGCTGGGGGTTGCCACTGAAGAGCTGGAAAAGGCTTGGGCTCCGGTTCACCCGATCAAGTTCGAGTATATCCGTTCGGAAATGAATACGCAGTTTGCCAATATTGCGACGCCGAGCGAAGTCGTCGTGGTGACGACGTTTTCCATCGAGATCGGGCCTGTGGGCGGCGATTTTCACGTGTGTATGCCCTATGCTATGATTGAGCCGATACGCGACCAGTTATATGAGGATATGCATGGGGACCGCATGGAAGTGGATGAACGTTGGGTCCATTTCCTCAGTAACCAGGTGCAGTCCACCGAGATCAAACTGGTCGCCAACCTGACCGAAGCAGAGCTGACGGTTCGAGAATTGCTGGAAATGAAGGTGGGGGACATTATCTCGCTGGATATCCCGGATTCCGTGACTGCGCATGTAGAGGGGGTGCCAGTGCTGGAATGCGGTTATGGGGTACATAACGGCCAGTATGCACTCAAGGTCAAGAAGTTTCTGGGAACAGAAAGTCTGGCGTAAGGCGCTTTCGCGCACGCATTTTTCTTGGGATAGTGGATAGGCTCTTAAATGGCAGAAGAAGACGCCAGCGCTAACGAGCAGTTTACCGCCGATGACTGGGCGGCTGCGATGGCTGAACAGGCCGAGGCCGAGAGCACAGCTCAGGCTGCGCAAGCACCTGCCGCTGAAGAGGTCAAGCCAGCCGCGTTTGGCGAAATCAATCCAGACATCACCGGGATGTCCGCCGAAGCTGCCAAGAACCTCGAACTGGTCATGGATATCCCTATTCAACTAACGGTTGAGCTGGGCCGTACCAGGATGCCTATCCGTAACCTTTTGCAGCTGGCGCAGGGGTCGGTCGTCGAACTCAATGAGCTGGCTGGCGAGCCCTTGGATGTATTCGTCAATGGTTGTCTGGTCGCACAAGGTGAAGTGGTAGTTGTGAACGAGAAATTCGGCATCCGCCTCACCGATATCATCACCCCTTCAGAACGCATCAAAAAACTCCGATGAATCCGGTGTTTTTCGCGCAGCTTTGTCGCGAGAGGCGGGCGTTTGCCTGTTTTTTCCTGTGGTTGCTGCTTCCTGGCACCGCACAGGCTGCAGCAACAGTTGTTCCCCAAGTTCCCCATTCTTCCTTTGCCAGCTTGCTGCAGGTGTTGTTTGGTTTGGGCTTGGTGCTTGCGGCCATTGCCGGTACTGCGTGGCTGTTGAAACGGATCGGTCCCGGGCAGGTGGCGGCTTCCGGTTCTTTGCGCGTTGTGGGCGGAGTGGCGGTGGGCCCAAAGGAACGCGTTATTCTGGTGGACGTTGGCGATACGCGTCTTGTGCTTGGTGTGACGCCTGCGCAAATTAGTACGCTCCATCAAATGCCGCGCCCCGTTGAAGAGGTGCCTGAAAGTGAAGCGCCTGCCTTATCAGGCGTATTCTATCAGCGGCTCAAGGATGTATTGAGTAAGCGGAGTAATGTATGACGAGCCGGAAACGTTGGCTGCTTCTGTTGCTGTTGGCCTTGCCAGTAGCGGCTTTTGCCGAGTCTGGCATCCCGGCGTTTACCAGCACGCCGGCAGCCGGCGGCGGGACGAATTATTCTCTCAGCCTGCAAACACTGATACTGCTGACTTCGCTGACTTTTCTGCCGGCGGTGCTGCTGATGATGACGGCATTTACGCGGATTGTCATCGTGCTGTCGTTGCTGCGGCAGGCACTGGGGACATTGCAGTCGCCACCGAACCAGGTACTGGTCGGCTTGTCCCTGTTCCTGACGTTTTTCGTAATGGCGCCGGTATTCGACAAAATCAATAGTGAGGCGCTCCAGCCCTATCTGGCCGACCAGATGAACATCGTGCAGGCGATGGAGAAGGGCTCCGTTCCGCTCAAGCAGTTCATGATGCACCAGACACGGCAGGAAGACTTGGCGCTATTCGTAAAACTGGCGAAGTCGCCCCCGCTGGAAAGCCCTGATGCCGTTCCGCTGAAAATTCTGGTGCCGGCCTATGTCATCAGCGAATTGAAGACGGCTTTCCAGATCGGATTCATTGTCTTTATTCCGTTCCTTATCATCGATATGGTGGTGGCGAGTGTGTTGATGTCAATGGGGATGATGATGCTGTCGCCGGTAACGATCTCGTTTCCGTTCAAGCTGATGCTGTTTGTGCTGGTGGATGGCTGGAATCTGCTGATCGGCTCATTGGTGCAGAGCTTTTATGTGTAGGCATGCCGCTCGATGATGACGCCTGAAACCGTACTTAGTCTGGTTCAGCAAGCCCTTCAGGTAACCGTGATGGTTTCGGCACCCATGCTGGGCGCCGGATTGGCGACGGGCTTGCTGATCAGTCTGTTTCAAGCAGCGACACAGATCAATGAAATGACGCTTTCCTTCATCCCCAAGCTTCTGGTACTGGTGCTGGTAATGGTGGTTGCTGGCCCTTGGATGCTGAATACGATGATCGACTATATGCAGCGGCTTTTTTCCAGTATTCCCGCACTGATAGGCTAATACGGGCTGGGCGGGCGTGATTAGTTTTACCTCCGCGCAAATGGATGTCTGGATGGCGGCCTTCTTCTGGCCGTTCTTCCGCATCCTGGCCTTGATCGCTTCGGCACCCTTCTTCGGTGCACGCGGCATTCCTGCAGCGACGAAAATCGGCTTTGCTTTTGTGCTGACGGTACTTGTTGCGCCTGTGCTCGGCCCTTTGCCGCAGGTGCAACCGGCTTCCGCGCCTGGGCTTTTCATTCTGGTGCAGCAGTTGATGATCGGTGTGGCGATGGGGCTGACGATACGAATCGTGTTTTCTGCGATCGAAATGGCCGGCCATATCATGGGGTTGCAGATGGGCTTAGGCTTTGCGACGTTTTTCGATCCGCAGAATTCTGCCCAAATTCCTGTCATGGGACAGTTTCTCGGGATTGCCGCGATGCTGTTGTTCCTGGCCACGAACGGCCATTTGCTGGTTATTTCAGCGCTGGTCGAAAGTTTTCATGTGCTGCCGATTGGGTTACATCCTTTCGCCAGTGAGGGCTGGAAGACTTTGGTGCTTTGGGGGGGCGAGATTTTTCGTGGTGGGGTTCTGATCGCGTTGCCTGTAGTGGCTGTGCTGATGATGGTCAACATCGCCTTGGCCATTCTCACGCGCGCTGCACCGCAGCTCAATATTTTTGCGGTTGGTTTCCCTCTGACCCTTGCAGTAGGGTTCATGGTAATCTCGCTTTCGTTAGGTTATTTCCTGCCGATTTTCAATACGTTGATCGAATCCGGGGTGCACACCATGATGAAGCTTGTCTCCGATGCACAAAATGCGGCGGCGTTCTAGCCGATGACAGTGCAGGGTCGTGAACAGGGGGCGCTACAGGCATATTTGCGCCTTCTCCAGAACAAGGGGGCGGCACCAGAAGTCCTGGCGCATCGTAAGGCACTCCTGATTGGCCTGATGGAGTTGCTTGGGGGGCAGCAAGTGGATGGTGCGCTTTATCGAGAGTGTGTCGAGCGCGCCATGCCGGTGTTAGAAAAGCGTATGTGGCCTGCATTTCTTGCGGCTGCGCGCGAGTATTACTATTTCTGGACCCAGGACATCAAGTCCATCGCAGCCATGCATGCCAACGGAGGGTATGACGGTGTGCGGCTGGACTCCTTTGTGCCCGAGGAGAACCTCCGGGTTGTCTGGGAAGGGCTTGATCGCGAGAAATTCGAGGTTGCCGAAACCTGGCCGCTGAAAGCCTACGCGGCCGCGCTCCGGGATGAAGGTGCGGACAAGTCGGTAGTGGAGACGCGGTGCAAACTGGTCAAACTGTTGCTGGTGCGTTTGCGCGGCAACGATGATAAGAGTGCGGTCTGCTATCGCCGTGCCGTCGATGCTACGATCACGCTGTTTTCGATGAAGGAAACACGTCAGTTGTTTCTGATTGTGGTGCGGGAGTTTTTCTATTTCTGGATTGGCGACCCGGAAGCTTCGCGTCGGATCTTGCTGGATATCCAGCGAACGGACGCTTAAAGCGCCCGCTCGATTCGCTCGCACAAGGTTTTCAAGATTTTGATGCGGGCATAGTACTTGTCTTCGGCCTCAATGATGGTCCAAGGCGCGTGCTCGGTGCTAGTGCGATCAATCATGTCACAAACGGCCGTTTCGTAAGCATCCCATTTTTCCCGGTTGCGCCAGTCTTCCTCGGTAATTTTGAAGCGCTTGAAGGGCGTGTTCTGTCTTTCCTGGAAGCGGTTCAACTGCTCCTCCTTGCTGATTTGCAGCCAGAACTTTACGATCACGAAACGCTTGCGGGATAGCTGTTCCTCAAAATCGTTAATCTCACTATAAGCGCGTAGCCAGTCATATTCACTACAAAAGCCCTCTACCCGCTCCACCAGCACACGCCCATACCAGGATCGGTCGAAGATGGTCAGCCGGCCCAGGCGCGGGATGTGCCGCCAAAAGCGCCATAGATAGGGCTGTGCGCGTTCTTCTTCGGTCGGCGCGGCAATGGGGATGATCGTGAATCGGCGCGCATCGACGGCTTGGGTAATGCGCCGGATGCTGCCTCCCTTGCCTGCGGCATCGGAACCTTCGAACACACAGATCACGGATAAATGGTCGAAACGCGGGTCACGCGTCAGACTGTTGAGTTTGCCTTGCAGGGACTCCAGCTTTTTGCCATAAGTCTTGCCATCGAGTTTTTTCTCAAGGTCCAACCGCGAGAGCAGATTCTCATTATCCACGGAACTCATCAGGGGCGGAGCAGTTGGCGTCGGCGGCACTGAACTGCTTGCGTCCAGCCTGCTGCGAATCGCTTGCAGGACATGCTTGCCGACGGTCAGGTTGCGGTAATTGGCGTCGAAGCCTTCCAGAATAATCCACGGTGCGCCCGCGGTGCTGGTCTCGCGCAGGACGTGCTCGGAAATTGATCGAAACTCGTCGTACATCTTGAGATGTTTTTTATCCTGTTCGGAAACGCGCCACCGCGTCAAAGGGTTCCTTTCCAACTTATCTATCTGCTCCTTCTGTTTCTCCTTTGAAAGATGAAACCAGAATTTCAGGATCAGCGCGCCTTCGTCGATGAGCATTTTTTCGAAGCGGACGATTTCGTCCATGGCCTTGGTAAGGCCTTCGTTTTTGATTTCACCGTAAACGCGCTTGATGATGGGGTCGGTATACCAAGAGCCGAAATAGATGCCGATTTTTCCTTTTGGAGGCAGCGTCTGCCAGTAGCGCCACATGTGCGGTCGCTGCGCCTCTTCATCGGTAGGCTGGTCGAAGGCGTGGGTATGGATATGACGGGGATCCATCCATTCATTCAATTTATTAACTGTTTCTCCCTTGCCGGCGCCATCCACACCACCCACCAGGAGGATGACGGGAAAGTTGCCGGCTTCGGAGAGATCGAATTGCGCATTGAGCAGCGCCTCGCGCAGAGGAGGGACCTCCTGTTTGTAAGTGTCCTTGTCTATCGAGTGCCCAAGCTCCGCGGATTCGAACATCGCTATGGCTGCCTTATGTCAGGTGGTTACTAGGTATGGTGCATAAATACACAAAGGCTGTAAAGCTTGCATCAGCAAATGCACTCACAGGGTGCGCATGCACTGCATGTGTAATAAAATGGTGCATCTTGTGGGTATTGGCTTTGCGGCAGCGCTAGAGACTGGTATCGCTAACTACTCAAAACTATAAAACTGAGGGGGAGGGAACATGGAAGGACTGCAGTCGGCCAGCGACGTATTATTCGTGTTGCTTGGGGCCATCATGGTGCTTGCGATGCATGCCGGTTTTGCTTTTTTGGAGGTCGGCACCGTGCGCCGCAAGAATCAGGTCAATGCGCTGGTCAAGATCATGGTGGATTTCTCGATCTCCACCATTGCCTATTTTTTCGTCGGTTATGGCATCGCCTACGGCGTGCATTTTCTCAATGATGCCGAAACGCTGTCTGTGCATAACGGCTACGAGCTCGTCAAATTCTTCTTTCTGCTGACTTTTGCGGCGGCAATCCCCGCCATTATTTCAGGCGGCATTGCCGAGCGTGCGCGATTCAACCCGCAACTGGCGGCTACATTCGTGCTGGTCGGTTTCGTTTATCCGCTTTTCGAAGGCATGGCCTGGAACGGGCACTACGGGTTCCAGGATTGGCTCTATGCCAGCTTCGGGGCTAAATTTCACGACTTTGCCGGGTCCGTAGTCGTACATGCCATGGGCGGATGGCTGGCCCTTGGTGCGGTCGTCATGCTGGGAGCGCGGCAGGGTCGTTATGGCAAGGACGGCCGCCTGCATGCGTTTCCTCCATCCAATATTCCTTTTCTTGCGCTAGGCTCCTGGATACTGACAGTGGGCTGGTTCGGATTTAACGTGATGTCCGCCCAAACCCTGCAGGCCGTTACCGGGCTGGTCGCGATGAATTCCCTGATGGCCCTGGTCGGAGGTACGCTGGCTGCGCTACTGTTCGGTAGGAACGACCCGGGCTTCGTCCATAATGGGCCGTTGGCTGGACTGGTCGCGATCTGTGCCGGCTCCGACATCATGCATCCGCTCGGCGCCTTGCTGACAGGGGGCGTGGCCGGAACGCTCTTCGTATGGGCGTTCACTCTGACGCAAAATCGCTGGAAAATCGATGATGTCCTCGGTGTGTGGCCGTTGCACGGCTTATGTGGTGCCTGGGGCGGCATTGCTGCCGGGATTTTCGGAGCGCGGACATTTGGCGGTATGGGTGGAGTTAGCCTGCCTGCTCAGGCTATTGGTACGCTTGTGGGAGTCGGAATTGCCTTGATTGCCGGTTTTGCTGTCTACGGTACGCTCAAGTTGTTGGTCGGCATTCGGCTGGAGGCGGAAGAAGAATACTACGGTGCTGACTTGTCCATTCACAAGATTACTGCGACTCCGGAAACCGAGGAGTGAGCGTTTCTTGATAGTGATCGAAATAGTTAAAGTCGCTCGAATGGGAATAGGGTTTGTCTGAGCGATGTAAAAAATGGCTCGGTTACCCGAGTCATTTTTTTGGTTTCAATCGGTCCATGAACGTTCAGTCATACTGGTAGGCGCTTGAAGCGGTTTATCGGTATTTCCAGCTTCGCTATCGCCCTGTAGCTGAAGAAGCAGAGCGATAGCACCCTTATTGGTCGCTCTAAGCAATCTGTTCAGCGGCAGCTTCTTTGAGTCCAGCCGCTGCTTGGCTGGAAAGACCATGCGCCGCAGCTTGTGAGTCTTGAAATTCTTCAAGTGCGTAAACTTTGCCCCAGCGCAGGGTGAATACATGGAGACCACGGTTGATATACGGTGTGCCATTGTGTAGCGTGGCCTTGCCGTCCCACTGAACAAACACAGCGGTCTCCCATGGCCACCCCTTCACCCAGACTTTGTTGACCGTAATATGGAGATTGGGCAAGACATGGCCGAGGCGCTCAAACCATTTCCGAATGGCTTCTTTCCCCACGCGGTCACCTCCAAGTGCGTGCACGCCCGAAACACGGTGATATCCATGTGGTACGACTGCTTCCAACGCTTCATCCCAGCGATGATCGTTGACGTGATCAAAGGTTTGCCGGATGCGTTTCTCGACAATGTGACTGTATAGCATGATTCGGCCCTCCAAATTGCATGAAGTGTTGGATCGATAACGAGCTGCCAGGCTGAAACCGCTGGCAACTCGTTCACACCGCTTCTGAAAGTTCCTAATTGCGGCGAGATGTTCTGTTTACATCCCCGGTCTCAATGGTTGTAAGCTGAGTTAATAATGTTTGCGGACCCGGAAGGATTGTCCATAAACGAAAAATGCCCGGTCTTTGGTAGAGCCGCGAAGCGAACGTGCTTAGGTAATCTGCGCTTATTCTGTTCTAACGCATAATCCGGCGACCAATCCTTGTCACCGTAGATCACCTGAGTGGGAATTGAATTCGGAATTTTTGGGTATTCCTTATCCGCTATTTGCGACCACGACGGTGCTTCCTTCATCATCGATTTCATGACCAACGGAAACCTGTCATCCTGGCTCGGCACGGTAATCAGCTTTTCGACAAATTCGTCGGGTAAATTCTTTTTGTTGGCGAACCCGGCTTGGAATATGAATTTGAACAATGGCGGAATATCGCGTTTAAAGGGTTCTTCAGTAAATTTCCCAACATAAGAAACCACGCTGCCTACCGGTCCGCCGATCAGAGAGCCCATGCTGTCATGCGGATTGAATGCAAATACCTGGGTGATGCGACCTGGCATCTGTGCCGCGAGACACAGGGCAATCGTTCCGCCGATGGATTCGCCCACGAGAGTGATCTCGTTCAGATCAAGCTTCTTGATCAGTGCGCCGATGGTTTCTACAAACAATGCCGCATTGTAGGGTTGGTCCAGTTCTTTCGATGAACGACCAAAGCCAGGCAGGTCGGGAACGATGATCCGGTAATGATCTGCCAACAGAGGCACGATGCGTTCCGTATATTCGATTTGGGTGCGTAGCGTGTGTAGCAGCAGCATCGTTCGCTCGCCTCGCCCGGTTTCCCAATAAGAAATGTCGCGATCATTAACCCGAACCTTGGAATATGTATTCACCTTGATGCTCCTTTTAGTTTTGATACCTAGGAAGAAAATTATCCTGAGGCAATAACTTCGGCTCCTTTGCGCGAGCCGAAGTTATTGCCTGCCTTGGCTTAGGATTTTGAATAATTGTAGTTAGCCTGGAATCCGCGGGTAAAAATCTCAGCCGCAGTGTCGGTCTTACCGGGCTGGCTTTCTTCAGCCACTGCCGGAGTGATGCGGGGTGTTTTACCCAGCACGCTGTTTGCGAACAAATCGAGAGACTTGCCTACGTCAGGCGTTTCATTGGAGACAGACGTGGCTGCCGGCCTCCAGTGGCCTTGAATGGTTCCTTCGATAAAAACGTTGCGGGACTGACTATTCCCATCTGCGAATGCCACTGTGCTGACGGCGATAAGCGAGAAGAGCAGGCTATTGATAAGAACTGATGTGGTTTTCATGATGGGTATCCTCATTTCAAGTTAAAGAAATGTTCCATGAATTTCTTGAGGCAGAGACAAGAGGCTTTGATCAAGTAATTATGTAACATGGATTACATTATTAGGATGTCATTTGCTTTTGTCAACTTATTTATGTAATCTAGATTAAATTATTTTCGAAAGAGAGTATTCAGATGTCTCCAGCAGGTCGTCCACGAACATTTGATCGTGAAGAAGCGCTCAAGAAAGCCATGCTGGTTTTCTGGGAAAAGGGTTTCGAAGGGGCCACCATGGCTGATTTGATCGCCGCGATTGGAATGAAGGCCCCGAGTGTTTATGCAGCCTTTGGGAATAAGGATGCGTTGTTCAGAGAGGCTGTGGCGCTCTATAAAGATCAGGTAGAGCAAGGACCTCTTAAAGCCCTTGGCACATCAACCTCGATTCTGGATGCTCTCGAAAGCTCCCTGAGTGAAAGTGTCAAAATGGTTTCAGGGCCTGAAGCATCAAGCTGCTTGATTATGGCGGGGGCAATTAACTGCGCCCCGGAACATGAGGCGCATGTTCAATACCTCAGGGACTTGAGAGCCGGGTACAAGGGGGCTCTAAGGAAAAGGTTCGCGCAGGCCGTCGAGGACGGTGAGCTGATTGAAGGCACCGATCCGGACGAGTTGGCCGAATTCTATTTTGCATTCATACATGGCCTCGCGTTGCGCGCAAAGGATGGGTCCACAAAAAAGGAACTCCAGTCCTCATGCAAATTCGCCCTGCAGGCATTGAAATCGGTGCTGCGAGATTCCACTGCCAAGCCCTGAGCGGTTGCAGGGGGGGCGTCAATGATCAGGAGTGGAATCGGCTAGAGCCCTGGGCTTCGGTTTCGTATCCACTTGTGTCACCAAAAGAGCCGCAGCGAGTACTAGTCCAATCTGGAGTTGATACAGTTTGTGAAAATCTTCCAGCTGTAAATACGGATGCACCAGCAAGGCCACTGTGGCAGCCACGCCTATGACCGTACCCATTTGTCGGATAGCCTGATTGATCGCAGTCCCCATGGCGTAATCCTTCTTCGGTAAATCATGGACGGCCGCAGCTGACAGCGCCGGCATGACCATGCCAATGGCCGTACCAGTAATAAGCTGCCCCGGCAGCCAGTCAACCAAATAGCTGGGATTTAGACCAGGTATATTGAGATACCAGATTGCGCTGAAGGCAAACA
>CAMLDQ010000035.1 GCA_946478965.1 uncultured Methylobacillus sp.
TCTGCTGGAACACGCCGGCATCGCGGATACGCGACTGGGTCACATTGAGCGCCCCCGCTTCCGCTTTCTTCTCCGCTTCGGACTTGACGCCCGCGGTCTTGCCCTCCTCCATCGCAAAGGGCGTCGCCTGGGTCATCGCATCGCGCGGTGGCGGCGTTTCCTCGTGCCAGATCGCCCGCACCGCAAACAGCAGCACCACAGCCAGCAGGAGTCCGATAATCTTGTGTGTCCTGGAAATGCTCACGTTAATCCCCGGTACGTACGTACTCGTTCTGGCGCTGAGTACGCTCATTGACAATCTGTTTCCATACGATGGGATCGCGCAGGAATTCCTCGCTATCCCATGGCCGCTGATCTTTCTTGCCCTGGTAGCCGCCATCCTCGTAGGCAACCGCCTGCCGGTATTCGCCGCATCCGGCGAGCAGCCCGACCAGTAGCAGCATTAACCCGTACCGTACGCGTCTCATGTCTTGTCGGCTCCCTCGTTCTCGGCGCGGTGATAAGCCATGTCCCACCCCCAGCGCTGGTCGCCGTAGCCACGTTTTTCGATACGCCCCTCGTGAATCGCGACGATCACGCGGCTATCGCCCGCCAGCAGCGCCTTGGTGGAGCACATTTCCGCACACAGAGGCAGCTTGCCTTCGGCCAGGCGGTTGCGGCCATACTTCTCGAACTCCGCTTCGGAACCGTTTTCCTCCGGGCCGCCAGCGCAGAATGTGCATTTGTCCATCTTGCCACGCGCGACAAAGTAATCGGTCGCATGCTCGCCCGGCCCCTTACCGGCAGAGTTCGGGAACTGCGGCGCGTCGAACGGGCAGGCATACGAGCAGTAACCGCAGCCGATGCACAGATCCTTGTCGTGCAGCACGACGCTATCTTCGGTCTTGTAGAAACAGTTGACCGGACACACGGCCATGCATGGCGCATCGGTGCAATGCATGCAGGACAGCGACACCGACTTCTCGCCGGGCTGGCCGTCGTTGACGGTGATCACGCGGCGGCGGTTGATGCCCCACGGCACCTCGTGCTCGTTCTTGCAGGCGGTCACGCAGGCATTGCACTCGATGCAGCGGTCGACATCGCAGATAAACTTCATTCTTGCCATAAATCACTCACTCCCGATGCACGTCATGCCGCTTCGAAGCGACACAGCGTGACCTTGGTTTCCTGCATCATGGTCACCGAATCGTAACCGTAGGTAGTCGCCGTATTGACGGCCTCGCCGCGCACATAAGGGGCCGCGCCTTCCGGATACTTGTCGATCAGGTCGCGCCCCTCCCACCAGCCGCCGAAGTGGTACGGCATGAAGGCCACGCCCGGGGCGACGCGTTCGGTCAGCAGCGCACGCACCTTGATGCGCGCCTTGGTCGGCGTTTCCACCCAGATGTAATCGTTGTTGCGCACGCCCTGGATGGAGGCATCCACCGGATTGATCTCGCAGAACATTTCCTGCTGCAATTCGGCCAGCCAGGGGTTGGAACGTGTTTCCTCGCCGCCGCCCTCGTATTCGACCAGGCGTCCGCTGGTCAGCACGATCGGGTATTCGCGCACGGCGTCCTTGTTCGACACCTGCACCGTTTCATAAAGCGTCGGCAAGCGCCAGAAGGTCTTCATGTCCTTGTGCGTCGGATACTTGTCGATCAGGTCGGGGCGCTTGGTATAGAGCGGCTCGCGGTGCAGCGGGATCGGGTCGGGGAAGTTCCACACCAGCGCACGCGCCTTGGCATTGCCGAACGGCGCACAGCCGTGCTTGATCGCCACGCGCTGGATCCCGCCGGAAAGGTCGGTCTTCCAGTTCTTGCCTTCGGCGGCTTCTTTTTCCGCATCGGTCAATTCATTCCACCAGCCCAGCTTCTTCAGCAGCACGTGATCGAACTCGGGGTACCCCCCTTCCAGATCGGCCCCCTTCAGCGTGACATTGTCTTCCGCCAGCAGGCTGACGCCATCGCGTTCGACGCCGAAATTGGCGCGGAAGCCCATGCCGCCTTCCATGACCGGGATGGAAATGTCGTACAGGTTGGGCGATCCCGGGTGCTTCATTTCCGGCGTGCCCCAGCACGGCCACGGCAAACCATAGTAATCGCCCGCACAGGGTCCTTCGCTCGCGCGCAGCGTGGTCAGGTCGAACGTATGCGCATACTTCATGTGCAATTTCAGCCGCTCCGGCGATTGCCCGGTGTAGCCAATGGTCCAGGTACCGCGATTGATTTCGCGCAGCATATCCTCGATATCCGGCTCGTCCCAGCCCTGGGCATCCTTGTGAACCTTGATATTGCGTACCAGCTCTTCGTCGAAGCCGAAGCGCTTGGCCAAGGCGTACATGATGGTATGGTCGGGGCGCGACTCGAACAATGGCTCGATCACCTTTTCGCGCCATTGCAGCGAGCGGTTAGAGGCCGTGCAGGAACCATAGGTCTCGAACTGGGTCGCGGCCGGCAACAGATAGGTATTGTCCTTGCGATCGTGCATCACGGAAGCCGCCGCCGGGTAAGGATCGATCACCACCAGCAGGTCGAGCTTTTCCATCGCCTTCTTCATCTCGGCGCCACGCGTCTGGCTGTTGGCCGCCATACCCCAGTACACGGTCGCGCGCAGGTTCGACCCCTGGTCGATGTGCTCGTTCTTTTCCAGCACGCCGTCGATCCAGCGGGACACGGTAATGCCCGGTTTTTCCATCATGGTCTTGGACGCATAGCGGCTCTGCACCCAATCGTAATCCACCCCCCATACCTTGCACCAATGTTTCCAGGCGCCTTCCGCCAGCCCGTAGTAGCCGGGCAGCGATTCGGGATTGGGGCCGACATCGGTCGCGCCCTGCACATTGTCATGCCCGCGGAAAATATTGGTGCCGCCACCGGCCACACCGACATTGCCGATCGCCAGCTCCAGGATGCACAGCGCACGGGTATTCGCGTTACCCACCGTGTGCTGGGTGATGCCCATGCACCAGACCACCGTGGCCGGCTGGTTCTCGTGCAGCGTGCGCGCCACCTGGTAGACATCCGCCTCGGCAATCCCGGTCACGTCCTGCACCTTGTCCGGCGTCCACTTGGCGACTTCCTTGCGCACTTCGTCCATGCCGTAGACGCGGTCGTGAATGAACTGCTTGTCTTCCCAGCCGTTCTGGAAAATATGCCACAGCACGCCCCAGATGAAAGGAATATCGGTGCCCGGGCGCAGCCGTACGTACTGGTGTGCATGCGCGGCGGTGCGAGTGAAGCGCGGATCGACCACGATCATCTTCGCGCCTTTTTCCTTGGCATGCAGGATGTGCATCATCGCCACCGGATGCGCCTCCGCGGCATTGGAGCCGACGAACAGCATGCACTTGCTGTTGTGCATATCGTTGTAGGAGTTGGTCATCGCACCGTAACCCCAGGTGTTGGCGACGCCGGCAACCGTGGTGGAATGGCAGATTCGTGCCTGGTGGTCGCAGTTGTTGGATCCCCAGAACGAAACGAACTTGCGCAACAGGTAGGACTGCTCATTGCTGTGCTTGGACGATCCGACCCAGTACACCGCATCGGGGCCGCTTTCGTCGCGGATCGCCAGCAGTTTCTCACTGATTTCGTCCAGAGCCTGTTCCCAGCTGATGCGCTGGTACTTGCCGTTCACCATTTTCATCGGATACTTGAGGCGGCGCTCGCCATGGCCGTGCTCGCGCACCGATGCGCCCTTGGCGCAATGCGAGCCGAGATTGAACGGCGAGTCGAACGCCGGTTCCTGACGGACCCAGACACCGTTCTGCACCACGGCATTGACCGAACAGCCGACCGAGCAGTGCGTGCACACGGTGCGCTTGACCTCGAGCTTGCCGGCTTTAGGCGTCTCGTTCGCCCTGGCTTTGCCGATCATATTGAACGGCAATTGCGACAGGGCCGCGCCCGCACCTGCCGCAAGACCGGAACGCTTCAGGAATTCGCGCCGGTCGAGGGTATTGGCCAGCCAGGCGGCTTTTCCACCGGATTCGGGAGCCGCAACCCCGTTGGAGGATTTCTTTTTCAGCAGCATAGACTCACCTACAGACGCGCGCTTCGATAATAACGCTGAACGTGCTCGGACAGCTGGTAGCCCTTGCCCGGCACGGGCGCCGCCCCGCCGTCCGCATCGCCCTGCCGCACAGGATGCGCTTGACGCCGCCCGGCCAGCACCGCGGCCACGCCGGCAACGGCAAGCAGCCCAAACGTGCGCAGGAACCCCCGGCGCTTACCGTCGGTTTGTTTCATGGTCATTGCTCCATCTCCAATCAGGCGGCGATATCGAACGCCGCTGTCTCGACATCCAGGAAATCGCGCAGCAGTCTCGCCACTGCACGGTAATAATTCGCACTCGGCGCAGTCTCGAGCTGCGCCGAAAAATTCGCATACCACGGCAACATGAAATCGCGGAAAAACACGCGCTGCACCTCGACTGCGGCCGGCGCGGTGCTTTCATCCCCGGCCACCAGAAAACGCATCATTTCGCACACCATGGCCATGTGGTCTTCCGGTTCGGCCACCCCTCCCATGCGTTGCATGCCATGCTCGCCCATCGTTTCGCGCAGACGGGCCAGCGGCTCCTCCATCATGAACCCGGTCAGGTGCCAGGACATATAGGGCACCACTTCGCCCTGCCCCAAACCGATGAACACCTGCGCATACTCCTCGTCCGCCGCGTCCGCGTCCATCGCTTGGGAAGCCTCCTGCAGCGTGCGCCAGGATTGCGCTAATGCCGTGTCGGGTGCAGCAATCCCGCCGGAGCGGGCCAGTCTTTGCAGCAACTCCGCATCCGGCGCGCCATACAGCAGCCGCGCCAGCAACGCGTAAACACCCGCGCGTGCGGCATCTTCAGCCGCCAGTGGCATTTCCGCGAGGGCCCTCTCGTCGCCGCTCATCGCCCCTCCAGCATGGCTGGGTTGTTTTCCATCATGTCGATCACGCGGCAATCCCCGCACATCTGCAAACGCCGCCTGGCTTCCGGTGTTGCGAACATGCTGTGTCCGGACAGCTTGCGCAACATGCTGCCCACCATGCTGGTGGTCCCAAACGGCTTGCCGCAGCGCACGCAGGGAAACGGGGCATCTTCATGCAAAACCCGCGCCTGCCTGGCGCCTGCAGCCAGCAGCAACCGCGGGACCAACTCGATCGCATCCTCCGGACAGGCATTTTCGCACAAGCCGCACTGCACGCAATTACGCTCGATAAATTTCAGCGCCGGCAACCCCGCACCATCCTGCAGCGCCGCCGCAGGGCACGCACCGACACAGGAAAAGCACAGGGTACAGCGCCCGCCATCCACGACGACCTCGCCGAAAGGCGCATGCTCGGGGAGCGGAATGGCTGCATCGATAGGCATGGGAGCATGCCGCACCAGATGTTCCAGACAGAAGTCCAGCGTCGTACGCTTTTCGTCGAACCAGCGAAATCCGGCCTGTTGCGTGGGGATCTCAGCGGGTGGCAGGCGGTCAAGCTCGTGCATGGCGTCCGCACCGGTGACCAGGGAAAAATGCATGCCGTCGTATCCCAGTCCGTGCAGTATGGTCTCGCCCAGCGCCATTTGCTCGCGCAAGGCCTCCAGATACTGCGGCGCCTCGCTGCCGGCAGTGACGATGGCGATATGCGCAGCGCCCAGCGTCACTGCGCCCAGCAACCAATCCAATCCAATCGAAGCCGTATGGAACACTTCCAAGGGGATTACATTTCCCGGCAACGCCACCCGGCGCACCAGCGCCGCGCCGTCATCCGGGTTATGCAGCAACACGCAAGCCTGGCGTCCGCCGGCGGCATGATAAGCCTCCAGCGCCAGCTTGAGCTTGTCGCCCCAATACGACATCGCCGGGAAGTTGTACTGCATCGCACCGGAAGGACACACGGTCGCACATGCGCCACAGCCCATGCACAGATGCGGCTCGACACGGATGTGATCCCCCGCCGCGCTGATCGCCTCGGTCGAGCACACCTCGATGCAGCGACTGCAGCCTTCCAACCGAGAGCGGCTGTGCGCACAAGTCTTGGCGTTGTAGAGAAAGAACTTCGGCTTCTCGAACTCACCGCTACCGTCGAGAATATCCGCCATGGCAGCATTCATGGCCTCTGCATCGCCTTGCGGGAAAAAGTAGCCTTGCGGTGGCTGGTGCATCGTGAAGTAACGCTGTGAAGTTAGATTGAGCACCAGGTCGAATTCGCCTTGGTGGCTGGCATCATCGAATCGCCACGAGACAGTAAACGCGCCCAACCATCCGACAATGCGTTCGATCTCGCCGCGCAACACCGGGAATTCTTCATCTGCGGGAAAATCGGCCCCGTCCTCCAATAGCAGCGTAACCGGCAGGCTTGCCGCCAAGATGCGCGCAGGTTCCAGCGCGTCGGCAGACGCGCCGATCACCAGCACACGCCCTTGCGAATAGTACGGCACGGCGGGAACAGGCGCGGGGAGGCCGCATCCGGCTGCCGCCATCAACGCCGATGCGACAGGCGAAGTCATGATGACTCCAAACGCTGCTGGGGAGGCATGGCAGCCCCCTCATCCTCGCGCGCCACCAGCAGCGACTGCACATGATCCAGGGTCTGCAAAAGCTCAGGCGACAAGGGAATCGGCCGGGAAAAATCCTCGACATAGACATCCAGCCCATCCATGACCCGATAGTGGTCGTTCATGAACAACTTGCGCAACGCCTGCAGGCGGGTTTTTGAATCGACATCGGGATGCATGAATGCACTAAAATCGGAGGAGAACTCGAGTTCATCGAGTTTTGGCAATAACGGCGCCTGCGCCGCAACTTCCGGTTGGGCACCCGCTTCGACACGGGCCTGGAGCTTAAGCCGCGACCAGCGCCGCAAAAAGGATTCGGACTGGCTCATGAGACTTTGGATGGTAGCATAAACAGCCCGGAAAGGCCATGCAGTCGGGCCCATCCCTAGACTTGCCACGATACACTTTCTGCCCTTACCGCAAACGCTTTATAGTATGCCCATGAGCATTCAGAAAACCGTGCTGGTCTGCGTGAACCATCGAAGCAATCCCGACCTTCCATCCTGCGGGGCACGAGGCGGCGAACAACTCGCCCAGACGTTGGAGGACGCGATCAACGCCCGGCAGCTACCCTTGCGCATCAAGCGCTTCCCGTGCCTGGGAGAATGCGAGCGCGGCCCAAATCTCAAGCTATCCCCGGACGGGGAATTTTGTTATTCGGTCAAGTTGCGCGACCTGCCCGACCTGATAGACAGGCTGGCCGCGTTCGCCGCAGAGGAATAACCGCCTCAGCCAAACAGCGCCATGGCTTTCTTCAGGGTTTCATAGACGCCCCACCCCATCGGAATCAGCACATAGGCCCAGAACAGCACGAGCAGGACGGCATGATTTTCATTGACTTGTGGCTGATCGCTCATCTCGTTTCTCCCGCATAGGCACTGCCGTCCACTTCATCATGCGGGATGTAGTGCCGTTCATGAACTTCCCGCATCATCAAGTTGCACAGGAACCCGATCGCAAGCAGCCCCGCCATGATGTACAGCGTGGTGGTGTAGGCATCCGCCTTGGCGACGCCGTGCTCGATCTGGAATTCCCGGATGTAGTTGACCAGCACCGGCCCCAGCACGCCGGCAGTCGACCAGGCGGTCAGCAGGCGCCCGTGGATGCCGCCAACATATTTGGTGCCGAAGATGTCGGCAAGATAGGCCGGCACCGTCGAGAATCCGCCGCCATACATGCTGAGGATCACCGCGCAGGCGGCGATGAACATAATCAGATTGCCCTGGGCGCTGAAGGTCGGCAGCATCGAATACAGGAAGGTACCGAGCGCGAAGAATACGAAATAGGTATTCTGACGCCCGAGGAAATCGGAAGCGGACGACCACACGAAGCGCCCCCCCATATTGAACAGGGATAGCAACCCGACAAAGCCAGCTGCCGCCTCGGGCGTCACCGAGCCCTTGGACATTTCCTGAATCATCACCGACGCCTGGCTGAGCACGCCGATACCGGCCGTCACGTTCAGGCACAGGATTAGCCACAGCAGATAGAACTGGGGAGTTTTCAACGCCTGGTCGATATGTACGTGGCGCCGTGTCACCATTTTCCTGGCTTCGACCGGCGGCGTCCAGCCGGCCGGCTTCCAGTCTTCAGGAGGCACGCGTATCGCCAGAGAGCCGATCACCATGGAGATGAAATAGAGCACACCCATCACGGCGAACGATTCCATGACTCCGACGCTGGTCGCGGAGGCGAAATGCTTCATCAGCATGACACCGAGCGGCGCGCCTATCATCGCGCCGCCGCCGAAACCCATGATGGCGAGCCCGGTCGCCATGCCGCGCCGGTCCGGGAACCATTTCAGCAGCGTCGACACCGGCGAAACGTAGCCCAGCCCAAGACCACATCCGCCGATGACGCCGTAGCCGAGATAGATCAGCCAGATCTGGTGCAGCTTGACGCCCAATGCGGAGAGGAGCAGTCCGCCGCCGAAACAGCAGGCGGCAACGAACATGGTGTAGCGCGGCCCCACTTTTTCCAGCCATTTTCCGCCGAATGCCGCTGCCAACCCGAGGAACACGATGGCGAGGCTGTAGATCCAGCCTATCGTCGTGAGCTTCCAGTCATCCGGGACAGATTCGGTGATGCCTATGACCTTGGTCAAAGGGGCGTTGAACACGCTGAAGGCATAGACCTGCCCGATACATAAATGCACGGCCAGCGCGGCCGGCGGGATCAACCAGCGATTATAGCGATGACTTGCGGTAATTCTTTCCTTGGAAAAAAACCCAGACATACTCTCCTCCCAGCAATTTATTGTTGACGTCTATACCTCATACCCGATGCTCTAACATTTCTTTATATGAATTGCCGGCGAATGCCGGACAATCGCCAAGCCCCCATACTCCATTAAATCGGCATTGCTGGCAAGAATCCGCCCCCCCTAAAACCATGCCGATTATGGAGTTACTTTGGATTCCTGATATTATTCAAGCATTCCCACCGGTGAGTTAACTTTAGGAATGACAAGCTCAACCATGCTTCCTGCAACTCTTGATTGGCCCTTGCCTCCTTATGCCGTTCTGAACGGCGAACTTCCTCCACTCGATTGCGAGGTCTGCCTCAGAGACGGCAGGAAAAGCGAAGGCTTGCTGATCGGGTTCGATCCCGAGATCGGCATGCTGGAAATGGTCAACGGCGCAAACAGCATGCCCACCAGCGTCAGCTTCGACAGCATCAAATCGCTGGAACTGCGGAATCCGGTCGCGCTGAAAAGCGGGGCCACGGTCGTCAACGATACCCACGGCATCTACGCCGCGCCGGAAACGCGCGAAATCCAGATCGAGTTCAGCGATGACGACATACTGACCGGCAAAACCTTCGGCATGCTGGAAAACGGCTTCGGTTTTTTCCTCTATCTGGAACAGGGCGAAGGGCAGTACCTGCGCAAATTCATTCCCCGTGACGCAGTCCGTCACTATACGGTGGGCGACCCCATCGGCAAGATGCTGCTCGACCGGGACATGGTGACCGCGGAAGACATCGCAGTCAGCCTTGGGCAGCAGAAGAAATTGCGTGACCGGCCACTGGGTGAGTACCTCAAAAGCGACGATATCGTTACTGCCGAACAGCTGAACAAAACGCTGCAGGAGTTGCGCCACCAGCCTTCGCTCAAGCTGGGTGAAGCCTTGCTCAAGGCGGGCCTCGTCACGGATGTGCAAATCGAGCAGGCGTTGGAACGGCAAAAGTCGGACCGCAAGCGCGCCCTGGGTGAGATCATGATCGACATGGGACTGGTCGATCGCGCCACGGTCAACATGTTGCTGGCGCGCAAGATGGGGATTCCCTACATCAAGCTGGCGCAGTTCAATATCGACCCCAACGTCATCAAGCTGATCCCGGAAAAAGTCGCATCCAAGTACACCCTGATGCCGCTGTGCGTGGTCGATCAGCGCGTCTTCGTGGCGATGGAAAATCCGCTCATGAACGAAGCGCTCAACGAAGTGCGCTTCCATGCCAAGAAGACCGCGGAGCCGGTCATGGCGTCGTCCGAAGAAATCCACCAGGCCATCCGCAGCTTCTACGGTACCGCCAATTTCGGCGACCTCGCGTCGGAACTCGCCGTCGCCCTGGAAAGCAATGACGAGCAGGCCGAGGAAACCGATCTCAGCGAAACCGACACCATCCTCACGCGCATGCTGAACAAGACCATTCTCGATGCGCATCAGCAGGGCGCGTCGGACGTTCACATCGAAACCTACCCGGGCAAAAAACACAGCGTGATCCGCTTCCGCAAGGACGGTGTCATGACGCATTATTTCGACCTGCCGGGCAATTACCGCAACGCCATCGTTTCGCGCATCAAGATCATGGCCAACCTGGATATTTCGGAAAAACGCCGCGCCCAGGACGGCAAGATCGACTTCTCGCAGTTCGGTCCCGCCCGCATTGAACTGCGCGTGGCGACCATCCCCACGGCCAACGGCCTGGAAGATGTCGTCTTGCGTATCTTGAGTGCGGGAAAACCGCTACCGGTGGAAAAAATCGGCCTCAGTGAGAACAATCTCAGGGACATTCAGGCGATCGCCAACCGCCCACACGGTATGCTGCTGGTATGCGGGCCGACCGGCTCCGGCAAAACCACTACGCTGCACTCCGTTCTCGGCCACATCAACACCCCCGAGCGCAAGATCTGGACTGCCGAAGACCCGATCGAAATCACCCAGGAAGGCTTACGCCAGGTGCAGGTACTGCCCAAGATCGGCTGGACCTTTGCCGCCGCGCTACGCGCTTTCCTGCGCGCCGATCCCGATGTCATCATGGTGGGCGAAATGCGCGACCACGAAACCTCGCAGATCGGCATCGAAGCCTCCCTAACCGGTCACCTGGTGTTCTCCACCTTGCACACCAACAGCGCAACCGAATCCGTGGTGCGCTTGCTCGACCTCGGCCTCGATCCGTTCAATTTCTCCGATGCACTGCTCGGCGTCCTCGGCCAACGCTTGACACGCGCCTTGTGCCCCGCCTGCAAGAAATCGCATACGGCATCAAGCGAGGAAATCGAAGGATTGCTGCAAGAGTATTGCGAAGGATTCGAACAGGCCAACTATTCGACGTATGACCGGACAAGCCTACTGGCCGAATGGAAGCAGCGCTTCGCCAACAGCAAAGGCCACTTCACCCTGTACGAGGCCGGCGGCTGCAAGGAATGCGACCAAACCGGCTACAAGGGGCGCATCGGGCTGCATGAACTGCTGGTGACCAACACGCGGATCAAGCATCTGATCCAGACGCGGGCCACAGTCACGGCTATTCAGGCGGCCGCTTTCGAAGCCGGCATGCGTTCGCTTAAACAGGACGGCATCGAAAAAGTGCTGGCGGGGCTAACCGACATCCACATGGTGCGCACCGCGACCTGACGCAGCTCAGCAACAACGCTTCACGCCTTTCCATTTAGTGTCCTGCCATTGCTTGAAGAAGGCTTCGCGCGACAACGGCGGCTCCTCCTGATGATGGGCCGCATGGTGCGCAAGATAGCGCTCGTAGGCATCATCGCCAGACAGGCGACGCACCGCCCGCCAGCCTTGTTTCAACCATTTCACGACCATGTCGACGCCTCCATTCGATAACAGTAGAGTGTGGTAGTACGCCTGTCCCGTACCTCGACCACAGATTCCGGCCTCCACTCCGGCACGGGAAACGAAGACGACACGAACAAAGTGCCTGCGTGCATCTCCTTCTTGAGTTTTTCACCCAACGCTGGCATCGGCTGCGGCGAAAGAAAAGCAAACACCACGTCGTAGACGGAAAGATCGCACGCCCAGAGACTGCCGCGCACAACGCTCAAGTTCGGCAAGCGGCGACTGCGCCATGCCGTCACGGCCCAGGGCAACGGCGCCCGCTCCCACGCTTCGACCAGCAAATTCGGCATGCGTTTCGCCAAGGGCTCGGCGACCGACCCCACTCCCGCCCCGAGATCGATAAAACGGCCCGCCTGCTCCTTATCGGCAATGGCGATTACCGCTTCGGCCACCGCCGGTGAGGAAAGGTAAAGCGGCACATCGCCCTTCACTGTTCCCCAGAATACCAACCCCAACAGCACAAGCCCGCCCAAATAAAACCAACCGGGCAAATGCAGCATTTGTGCGACCAGGACGGCCGGGAAAAATAGCAGGTGAATCGGCATCCACCAAGAGGGCTGCCGCAATAACCTCGAGATCAGGCAGGCGGCCGATATCTGCAAACCGCCCAGCAGCCACAGGCCGCCTGTAGGGAAGAATTTTAACGCCAGCGCGGCAAGCGCCAACCCACACACCTGCGCGACCAGCCCTTTGAGCATTTGCATGGCAAATCTAGTCCCGCGCGTAATCCTCTACCAGCCGGCTCGGGATGTGCGGCGACTCGGAAATCGGCAGCACCGGTTTGCCTGACAAGTGGCGCCCGGCCATCCGCAGCATGTCGAGTACGATCACCCACAGCACGGCCACGAAAAACAGCGTCAGCCAGGCGTCCAGATGCTGGTTGAAGATCAGCTGAGGTGCGACGGCAGCTTTTTCCGGCGGCAGGATGCCGGCCTCCAGCTTGGCCTTCATATCGCCTGCCGCAGCCATGAACCCAACGCGCACGTCGCCGCTGAACACTTTTTCCCAGGCCGCAGTCGTGGTTACGATGACTAGCCAGATCAGAGGAACGCCAGTGATCCACGCCTGCTTGAGCTTGCCGGACTTGATCAGGATGCCGGTGCCCACGCAAAGCGCAATCGCCGCCAGCATCTGGTTGGCAATGCCGAACAGCGGCCACAACAGATTGACGCCACCGTTCGGATCGATCACGCCGATATAAAGGAAATAGCCCCATGCCCCGACCACCAGCCCGCTGGTCAACATGACGGAGGGCATCCAGGAGGTTTCGCCCAGGCGCGGCCACACATTGCCCAGCATGTCCTGCAGCATGAAACGGCCCACGCGCGTACCGGCATCCAGGGTGGTGAGAATGAAAATGGCTTCGAACATGATGGCAAAGTGATACCACAGCGCGAGCAGGCTATTGCCGAACGCGCTGCCGAAAATGCTGGCCATGCCGACCGCCAGCGACGGCGCTCCGCCGGTACGGGCAAACAGCGTGCTCTCGCCCATCTGCTGCGCCAATGCCTGCATATGCTCCACCGTCACCGGGAACCCCCAACTGCTGATCTTGGCCACGGCATCGGCGGCCTCCTTGCCGACGATCCCGGCTGGACTGTTGATTGCGAAAAAGACGCCGGGCTCCAGCACGGTCGCCGCCACCAGCGCCATCACGGCAACGAAGGATTCCAGCGCCATGCCGCCATACCCGATCATGCGGATATCGCGCTCGTTTGCCAGCAGTTTCGGGGTCGTACCGGAAGAGATCAGCGCATGGAAGCCGGAAACCGCGCCGCAGGCGATGGTAATGAATACGAAGGGAAACAGCTTTCCGCCAAAAATCGGCCCGGTACCGTCGACAAACTGCGTCAGAGCCGGCATATGCACATGGGGTTGAAGTACCGCAATCGCAATTGCCAGCAGGATCACGGTACCCAACTTCATGAAGGTGGAAAGATAATCGCGCGGTGCCAGCAGCAGCCACACCGGCAGAATCGCCGCCGCAAAACCGTAGGCGATCACGGCCCAGGCCAGTGGCAGGCCTTCATGGTCGAACAGGGGGCGCAAGCCGGCATGATGGTCGACCCATCCGCCCAAGAACACCGATAGCAACAGAAGCGCCACCCCGAGGGCAGATCCTTCCAGCACACGCCCCGGCCGGAGAGTCCGCATGTAGAGCCCGACAATCATGGCGACAGGAATCGTCGCCGCCACCGTCGAAGTCGCCCATGGGCTGTGCTTCATAGCATTCACAACCACCAGCCCCAGCACCGCGATCAGAATGATCATGATGGCAAAGGTGCCGATCAATGCCGCCGCCCCGCCGATCGGCCCCAATTCGTCGCGTGCCATCTGCCCCAGACTGCGCCCGTCACGACGCATGGAGAAAAACAGCGTCACCATGTCCTGCACGCAGCCGCCCAGCACGGCGCCGATCAATATCCACAACACTCCCGGCAGGTAACCGAACTGCGCCGCCAGCGTCGGGCCGACCAGCGGCCCCGGCCCGGCAATTGCGGCAAAATGATGACCAAACACGACCCACCGGTTGGTCGGCACGAAATCGCGGCCGTTATCGAACCGCTCCGCTGGTGTCGCGCGCGATGCATCCAGCACCAACACCTTCGCTGCAATCCAGGCAGCATAAAAGCGATAGGCAATCGCGTAGACGCAGACCGCCGCCGTCACGAACCAGAGCGCATTGATGCTTTCGCCCCGGCTCAAGGCGATACCACCCACCGCAGAAGCCCCCAGCAGAGCAATCGCCAGCCACAGGATTTTTTCGATTAATTTATTCATGGGAATGATTGATATCCGCTTGGTTTTACACGCAATAGTTTGCAAGTATAATTCACGCGTTACATCCGTGGGCCGATAGCTCAGCTGGGAGAGCGCCGCGTTCGCAATGCGGAGGTCGAGGGTTCGATCCCCTTTCGGTCCACCATTCAGCCGTCATCCGGGGTGAGAGAGGGAGTTACAACACCTTCTCATAGCGCGGCAATATCGTTTTCATGGTAGCTCATCCGGGGCTACTCACTCCTTCAAGAATGCTCATCCTGTGTACATAAATTCTTATACCCTCCCACTAAAAGAAGAGGCTCTATTTCTATGTGTAGTAGTGGAAAAAAAGAATGACGCTTAGAAATTACAGATTTTCTGATATAGATCAATTCTTATAGTTAAACAAAGTGTAAAAATGAGGCGCTGGCCCTCTTGGATGAGGGGTTATCACTGAATCCGAGTCAAAAAATAGAAACCATGAATGCACTCCTAGCACCTGCTATTAGGCTCATCAGCCGATTTAACTATCCTTTAAAGTTTCTGCTGATCGCAGCAACCTTTGCACTTCCCATCGGCTTCATGCTAGCGCAATTGCTTCATGTAATTAACGAAAATATTGTGGCGACCGAGCGTGAGCAGCAAGGCCTCGCTTACATCATCCAGTTACGCTCGGTCGTGGAAAAAGTCCAGCAGCATCGGGGCATGGCGGGCGGCCTGCTAGGAGGCGACTCGGCCTTTGCTCCCAGAATCGCCGCGAACGAAGAAAAAATCCGTGCTTCCTGGGCTTCCGTGCAGGCGTCGGGAAAAGCACTTGGCATCGAAAACGAGCTGGCCGCCGCGCAATCAAAATGGCAACTATTGTATTCGGAATGGAAGCAGCAGAGCGCCGCCGCGAGCTTTACCAGCCATACCGAGCTGGTGATGGACCTTATGCACCTGATCGTGACCGTCGCGGACCGCAGCCGACTCACCTTCGACCCGACCCCTGACGGCTACTATCTCAAGACCGTGCTGGTAGCTAACCTGCTGCCGCTGGAGGAGGCGATTGGGCAAGCCCGCGGCATGAGCACCTTGCTGGCGGCACGTGGATCCCTCCAGCTCGACGATCGCACGCGGCTAGCTACCCAGGTTGGGACCATACGCAGCCTGATGGCAGCAGCCGAAATCAACATCGAGCAGGGCTTCTCGGCAAACCAGCGGATTCAGGGAATATTGCGGCCGTATCACCGCACGATGCAAACGGATATCCGCCGCTTCGATAACTTGATCGACACAGGCCTGGTCAAGGCTGAACAGCCGGCCCTCTCCTCTGCTGATAGTTTCGCCGCCGGAAGCCAGGCGATAGCAGCCACCCTGAATTACTATGACACCGCCGCACGGAACTACAGCATCATGTTAGGTGAGCGTGCAAGCGCCGCCGAGCGCGAGCGTGCCCTACTCCTCGGCATCACGCTATGCATGATTGCACTCGGAGGCTACCTGTTCGCTGGTACCTATGCCTCCATCCACGGCGCTATCTCCGAGCTGCGCTCGGCCGCTTCCCGGTTCGCATCCGGCGATCTAACCGGGCGAGTGAAGCTGTCGGTACGGGACGAGCTGGTCGATGTCGCAGACAGTTTTAATAGCATGGCAGACCATATCGGCCATCTCATCGACAATATCATCCAGGCCGTGGAGCAGATTGCGCATTCCGCTAGTGAACTCTCGGTAGTATCAGAGCAAGTGGCGAGAGGCTCTCTGGAGCAGAGTAACGCAGCCTCCGCCATGGCTGCATCGGTACAAGAGATGACAGTCAGCATCGCCATGGTGGCCGACAGCTCGCGCCATGCTGATGAAGTCGCCGAGAAGGCGCGCACGCTCTCCGCAGATGGCCTGCAAGTCGTAGAATCTGCAGTTAGTGAAATGCGCAATCTCGCAGATACTGTGCGGGATTCTGCGTCCAAGGTCGGTTCTCTAGGCGAAAGCTCGACGCAAATTGCCGAAATCCTGGAAGTAATCAAATCGATCGCGGATCAGACAAACTTGCTGGCACTCAATGCCGCAATCGAAGCGGCGCGCGCTGGCGAGGCTGGACGTGGTTTTGCCGTAGTGGCGGACGAAGTACGCAAGCTGGCGGAGCGCACCACGCAGGCTACCACGCAAATCGGTGACATGGTCGCAAGGATACGCACCGAAACAAGCCGTGCGGTGATCGGGATGGAGCATGGCTGCACGCAAGCGGACAGCGGCGTCGAATTGGCCAATCGCGCGGGCAATGCAATGGAACTGATTAATGACGGGGCGGCAGAGGTCACTCGAACTGTCAGCGAAATTGCTGCGGCGACGCTGGAGCAGAGCGCGGCTAGCAACGAGATTGCGCAGAATGTCGAAAGAATTGCGCAGATGGCCGAGGAAAACGCCCACGCCGTCAGGCAATCGGCGCAGGCCGCTCGCAACATGGAGACCGAGGCCGAGCGCTTGAATTCGGCAGTACATCAGTTCCGGCTGTAAGGCGATGAGCCATCGGAAATCAGGTTTGGCACGGATCGAGGAACGCTGACCGTGAACCATCCCGCCAAATCCGTTCTCCCGGCACATCTCCTGGCAGTATTTCTCGTCCTGACGACAGTCGCAATCGCTGCCAGCTTCGGTTACTACCATTCCCAGAAAAAGCAGATCCGCACGCAGCAAAGTCACTACCTCAACGCGGTGACAGATCTCAAAATCCAGCAGCTTGTCGATTGGCGGCAGGAGCGGTTGAAGGATGCCGAGAGCATCATCGCCAACCGCTTCGCCATCGAGCCCATCCAGGCCTGGCTGCAGGACGGAGCACCCGACGACGAACGCTGCTTGATGCTCCTCAAGTGGATGGAGGGGCTGCGCCACAGCCGTGTATACGATGCAGTCTATTTGCTGGATGTCAACGGCAGGAGCGTCGCACACAGCACAGAGGGCTCCACCGACTGCCGACACTCGCCGGGCGAGCTGTTCTCCACTCTCCGCCGCGGGCGCCAAGAGGGGCTGATTGATTTCCATCGCGATCAGGACGGTCGTCCGAGCCTCAACCTGGTAGTGCCGCTCATCCCCCAATTAACCATGATGCAAGCCTCGAGTGCGACGTTCGTACTCACCATCAATCCCGAGCGCACACTATACCCGCTTATAAAGAACTGGCCGGTCTATAGTCGCTCGGCGGAGACTATGCTCGGCCGTTTCGAGAACGGGCAGATCCTGTATCTCAACGACTTGCGCATGTACGCGAATGCGGCCGTGAATCTGCGTCTGCCCGGCAATAGCCGAGATCTGCCCATGTCACGTGCAGCGCAGGGCTTTCAGGGCACGATGGAAGGGCACGACTACCGGGGAATGCCAGTGCTTGCCGCGATACGGCGCGTGCCGGAATCTCCCTGGCTGTTAGTCACGAAGATTGACAGCGAGGAACTCTACGCACCATTGCGCGAACGCATCTGGACGATCGTTATCATCGTCACCATCCTGCTGCTGTTGATGAGCTCCTGGATCACTTTTGCATGGCGCCGTCAGGCGATGCATTTCCGAATAATGGATCATCAGCGTACCGAAGAAATATTACGCGAAGGCAAGACGCAACTTGAGAAACTCGTCGACGAGCGTACCGAGAAGCTACTACAAACCAACCAGCAACTGCTCGGGGAGATCGACATCAGGCTGCGCGCCGAAAGCGAAATGCGTTCGGCAGCCGATCGACTCAACCTCATCTTCAACAGCGTGAAGGATGCCATATTCATCCACGACGCTGAGGGCAAGGTAATTCGTGTCAACGCGCAGATGCTCGCGATGTATGGCATTAGTGAGAATGATGCGCTTCGCATGTCAATACTGGAGGACTTTTCTGGCCCGGACAATCCCTTGTCAGAGATGGTGGAGGTATGGCAAAAAGTGCTGGCTGGAGAGGCCATGACGTTCGAATGGCAGGCCAAACGACCCTGCGATGGCCACCTGTTTCCGGTCGAGGTATTTCTCACGCGCATGCAATACGATCAGGATGTGTATGTGCTGGCCACGGTGCGGGACATGACGGTACACAAGCTGCACGAACAGCAGCAGCAACTCGCTGCTACGGCATTCGAGACGGGCGAAGAAGGGATCGTAATCACCGATGCGCACACCGCAATTCTCAAGGTCAATCGGCGGTTTACCGAGATCACAGGCTATTCTGCGCTAGAGGCCTACGGCAAGCCTGTGAGCCTGCTACAGTCCGGGCGTCATGATGCCGAATTCTATGAAAGGATGTGGCATGCGCTGCAAACCGAGGGTTCATGGCAGGGCGAAATCTGGAATCGTCGCAAAAGCGGCGAGGAGTATCCGGAATGGCTCTCGATCTCAGTCGTGAATGACACGGCAGGTGGGGTGAGCCATTACATCGGGATGTTTTCGGACATTACCCGTAAAAAAGAAATCGAAGAACTGATCTGGAAGCAGGCCAATTTCGACACGCTGACTGGCCTGCCAAACCGCCGCACCTTCCTTGATCGACTTAGACATGCCCTCAAGCAGCATCAAGCCGCAAACCGACCGCTGGCATTAATGTTTCTCGACATCGACCATTTTCAGGAATTCAACGATACCTTGGGGCATGACATGGGAGACATACTGCTGCAGGAGACGGGACAGCGCCTTGGCAATCTTGCAGAGGGGCGCGGCTCCGTCGCTCGCCTAGGCGGCGATGAATTTGCCCTTGTGCTGGAAAATCCGGGGGATCACGTTATCGTAGAGCAAGCGGCACAGGAAATACTGCACGGTCTTGCTGAGCCATACCGCCTAGGGCTGGAAATAGTATATATAACGACCAGCATTGGCATTACCCTCTATCCTGCCGATGCAGATACCGTGGAATTGCTGGTCAGTAATGCGGACCACGCCTTGTATGCAGCCAAGAAGGATGGCCGCAACCGCTTTAATTACTTCACACCAGCCATGCAAAAGATCGCGCAGAAATGGCTGCAAACGGCCAATGACATGCGCCTCGCGCTGCCGGCGGGTCAGCTCGAAGTGCATTACCAGCCCATTGTTGAACTGGCTACCGGACAAATCCGTAAGGCGGAAGCCCTGATTCGCTGGCACCATCCTGAACGCGGCCTGATCAGCCCGGCGGAATTTATCCCAATCGCCGAAGACATCGGCTTGATCGTCGAGATTGGTGACTGGGTGTTCCGCCAAGCG
>CAMLDQ010000036.1 GCA_946478965.1 uncultured Methylobacillus sp.
CCAGACTCTAACGTTCCTAGCTTAAGATTTACTTAAGAAGCTACTCGTAAAGATGCTCGGGAACACCTGCAATCAGCCAGGTCATTGAAGTGCGGCAAGGGCGGCGGCCCCGATCATACCGGCCTGGTCCCCGGCACGGCTGATCTCGACCTGCACCCTACCCCGCAATACGGGAATCAGATCCATATCGAGGCGTTGCAGGAAGGTTTCGACCATCAACGGCCATGCCTGGCTCATGCCACCGCCGATGACGACACGGCCGACATCGGCCACCTTCAGGATGTGGGCCAGCGCTTGCGCCAGCGCATTCCCTGCCAGCGCATAGGCCGAGATTGCAGCGGTATCGCCCGCTTGTGCCAGACGGGCGATTTCATCGGCCGTTTTACGTGCACCGCTCAGTTCGCCATAAGTCAGTGCCACCCCGCTGGCGGACGCATACTGCTCCATACAGCCGCGATTGCCGCATCCGCAAAGCCGCCCACCGGGTTCCACGATCAGGTGCCCAACCTCCATGGCAACCCCGTGTTCACCGGGAAAAGGCCGGCCACTCTGGATCAATCCGCCGCCGACGCCGGTGCCGAGGCCAAGGTAAATGAGGCCGCCTCCCGACGATCCCGACAACATGTATTCGCCATAGGCGGCAGCCAAGGCATCGTTTTCCAGGATGACCGGCTTTTCAAACCTGGCCTGCAATGGGCGTGCGAGATCCACATCCCGCAGCCCGGGCAAGTTAGGCGATTGGGCGACGACTCCGGAACCTGGATCGATGAAGCCGGGGAAGCCGACGCCGATCGCCGTCACCGTGGGATGGGTTTGCAAGGCATCGGCGAGAGCGCCCGAAAGGATGGACAAAACCGCATCAAGCGCCTGCTCCGGCGCCTTCTGGCGGCAAATGCCCGAGAAATCAGCCGGGATGCGCCGCTCCTCAACGAGCGTTATTCCGTCTACGACCCCGACCCGGAGGTTGGTGCCCCCGACATCGACCCCGATCAGCATGTTGTCCGCTTACTTGAGCACATCCAGCTGGATGTCGACGCCGCGGTCGAGCGCGTTCATATGCCAGGTCAGCTCCAGTGTCACCGCCTGCATGATTTTCTCGAAGCCGGCTTCGGACTGGGAGACGCTGAAATGCGGCCAGCTATTGAGCATGCAGGGAACGCTGCAAGTCAGCCGCAGCTTACCGCCGAGCACTTCATCTTCCAGCAGCAGATCTTTCATCGAAGCAAGGCGCAAAGGCTGACCGAAGCCACCGGGAATATCCTCGCCTATGCGGAAGCGCCCGGCTGGCCCATCGCAGCTCGGCATGGCGAGATTGAGCTCGACACGGAAAATTCCCGTAGGCAGCTTGGCAAAGCGATAGCCCACGTTGAGGCTGCTCTCCTCGAGGGTAAATTTCTTCGTCACTGTGCCGTTGGCGACCGCTCCGCTGAAAGTCGCGGAAGCCGTTTTGCCGCCGCGTGGAGACTGATAGGCCACAGGCTCGAACAAGGCGCCATCGCGCTCGGCCCAGGCATCGCGAAACAAGGTGCGTCCAAAGGCGTCGGTCGCCAGGTCGTCGGCGACAATCTCATGCTTGAAACTGACTCGTTCGTGAGGATTGGCAATGCCTTCACCGGCGTGGCCATGCTCCTGGTTAGCATGCACCTTGCGGTGATAATGCTCGACTTGGCGCGCGAGACTGTCGCCGAAGTTGTGCGCAAGCGCATAGGTGTCGAACTCGCATAGCGATGCGGAACCATCCAGCTTGACGACCGCCTGCAACTCGCCATCCTGCAGGAACAGCTCCTCATTACCATCCAGATCCAGATCTGCCTGGACCCGCGCCGGGCGCGGATCGACCGCATCCAGCATTGCTTCCAGACGGAGCATCGCGTTATAGATCGCACGCCGCAGGTGCGGCAGATACAGACCGCCGAACAGCCCGTGCCAATAGGCGTCGTTGGCCTGCGCTTCATAAAGCTCATGCAGCATCGCAGGCGTTTTGGCCTTGTCCGGCAATGCGTGATAGCGTGCAGAAAGCGCCAGCATGCGCTTATGCATCCAGTTGGACTCGGGGAAGCGCATGAAGAAATTGCGCCAGATACCGCCACGGACATAGGGCTTGGTCGTTTCCCAGCGGCCTTCGCGTTTTTCGCGCTCGACCATGTCCCCGTAATGGTGCGCCGCGGGGACCGGCAAGGTCCATTCGTTCATCTCGCTGTAGGAAGCGGTTGGCAGATAGACCACGCCGCGCGTGTGGCACTGGGCGTGGTAATCGCTGTAGCGCATCGGCCGGATGATGGGAGAATTGAGCACGCCCTCGATGAAGTCCTTGAGCCAGCCTTTCTCGTACACCCAGGCGTAGGTCTCCGGCCAGATGCCGAATTTCTCGATATCGTCGAAGTACACCGCCGCTGACTGCCCGCTTTCATCCGCCATGCTCTCGATATAGCTGACCACTTCGTGCGCCGGGGAAAAAGGCACACGGTAGCGCAGGGGCTCGGATATCGGGAACAGGTCCAGCGTGCGCCCATCTTCTTCCGTCGTGTAGAACCCGTTCAGCTCGGCAGCTGTCTTGCCGGTACACATGAAGTGGTAATCATCGACGGTCACGTAGCGGATGCCTGCGTCGCCGAGCGCAGGAACCACGCTGGATTCCCATACGCGCTCGGTCAGCCAGGCCCCTTGCGGACGCTGTCCGAGTTTCTTGTGCAGGTAATCGGAGAGTTTGTTGATCTGCCCGACCCTGTCCGTGGAAGGGATCGCCGCAAGCACGGGTTCGGTATAACCGGCACCGAAAAGTTCAGCCTGCCCGCGCTTGACCATGTCCTTGAGCAACTGCATGTCCTGCGGATAGTGCTGCATCATGTAATCCAGCAGCCAACCGCTGACATGCATGGAAAAATGGAAATCCGGATAGCGGTGCAAGACCTGCAGAAATGGTCCATAACAGCGCACATGCGCATCGTCCAGGACGTGGGTGAAATTTCCTACAGGCTGGTGCGCATGTACGCCGAGCAGCAGTGCAACCGTTTTTGCCATGATGATTCCCTTGTTGATCTTGTTATGCGGATAGCAATTTTTATTCCTGGCCGCGCCGCATGGTTCCACCCGCTTCCGGCTTTCCGCCGCCCACGCTGATGACATGGCTCAGCGCCTTGGGTACCGGCAATTTCAGCAGACGATACAGATTGGCCAGGTTGCGGCGGTACAAGCGATCGAAGCTGGCCACACTCATGGCGGAGTTGTAGTCGCCAAACCACCAGAACCAGTCCGACCCCTCGCAATCGCCGAGCTGGCGCTCCGCCTGCCTCTTTTCCTCAGGCGTCAGCCGATTGCTCGACATCACCATGTCATAGCTCTTCTTCGCCTCGCACAGCAAGTCCCAGCCGCGATTCTTGTCATGCGACCCAATCCAGGTGCTGAAATTGCCGTACACCCAGCTGCCCGCACTGATTGCCGGCAACGGCTCTGCGGTAATTTTCGCACCGCTGAAACTGTTCGATTTCGGCAAAGGCTGGCTTTGCGGTCCACGTGCGCAAAACTGGGTGACTTCGCTGAATGTCGTCATCTCGATGCAAGGATGATCTGCCAGCTTCTCATACAACTGTGACAGGAAATAGTAGCCGTTATACGGGTAGTATTCCCAGGCGTTCTCTCCGTCGAGAATCACGCTGACCACCGGCGTCTGATCAGGCCCGGCGCTGCGCGCGATGCCTTCCAGGGCATGGATGAAATCATTGACCGCATCCTCGCCATGCCACTTGGAATATTCGAAGCCTATCTTGTCCGACAGAACGTCATCGCGGAAGAAGCACATGATCTCCTTGCTGCCGTCGGAGACCTTATACGGCTTGTAGAGGTAATCCTTGCGTTCCGGGATCGGCCTATCGCCATATACGCGGTGCAGACTGCTCGCGAGCACGCCCTCGCCTGTCGCTGCCCAGGCGATGCCTTTTTCAGCCAGCAGCATCAAGGCCGCATGCGAAACCCCGCCTTCTGCCGGCCACATACCGGCGGGCGCATGGCCGAAACGGCGCAGGTGGGTTTCGATTGCCTCTTTCACGTGCGCCTTGGCGCGGTCGAGACCACCCGGGTAGCGTGGTGTAACCGGCAATTCAACCTCCGGCATGCTGTCGCGCGCCGACTCGAAGCTGAGCAGCAAGGGCAGGATGGGGTGGAAGTGCGGCGTACTCGAAATTTCGATCCGGCCTTTTTCCGCCAATGCACGATAGCGCGGAATAATGCCCGAAATGAGCTCACCGATCAGCTGGAACAAATCCAGCCGATCGGCTGCAGTAAACTGACTGCCCTTGGCCATCAGGCGCGGAATCAGTTCGCATTCCCGACGCACGCTTTCCCCGGTCCAGGCCAGGTGGTACCAAACCAGCAGATCCATCATGTACTGGTCGGACAGGTATTCGAAGGATTCCTCGCCGCGCGCTTCCAGCTTCTTGAAAACATCGTGAAGATGCAGATAATCCGGGAATGGCGCGATCAGCTTGGTGTGGTTGCTCTTGAAGCAGCTGTCGATGACCAATCGGCGCTGGTCGGCATTCAGACGGGTATTGTCATCGACCAGGAAAAGCGCCAGCAAGGGGTCGCTCATGCTCCCCTCGGCAAACTGGCGCGCATAGTCTTCAAGCTGATCCAGCAATACCGGCACGAAATTGAAACTGGCCTTGGCACGTGGGTTGCTCTCCAGGTGATAGGCCATGTCGGTGTAATCCTTGATGGCATGCAAATACGTCCAAGGCAGGACGTATTCGCCGGTCAGGTAGTCCCGGTAATCCGGCTGGTGCATGTGCCAGTAAAGGTTCAAATACAGTTTCGAGGTGTGCGGCATAGTATCTTCACTGATTTGACCGGGGCCCCTGGCGAGGCTTCCCCGGCATATTGAAAACGGAAAACTAGCGGGCCTGGTGCAGGCTGTGTCCCAGCATGTCGGGGGTGACCAGGACAATACCTTTTTCCGAAACGTGGAAACGCTTGCGATCTTCTTCGTGATTCACGCCGATCTGCATGCCTTCGGGGATCCGTGCACCCTTGTCGATCACCACGCGGCGCAATACCACATTACGACCGATATCGACATTCGGCAGGATCACCGAATCCTCGATGTCACTGTAGCTGTGCACGTGCACGTCCGAGAACAATACCGAGCGCCGTACGCATGCGCCGCTGATGATGCAGCCGCCGGATACCAGGGAATCGACCGCCTTGCCGCGACGCTCGTCATTGTCGAACACGAACTTCGCCGGCGGCAACTGGGCCTGGTAAGTCCAGATCGGCCAGGTGGCGTCGTACATGTTAAGTTCCGGGGTCACCTTGATCAGCTCCATATTGGCTTCCCAGTACGCATCGATCGTTCCGACATCGCGCCAGTAATGCTTGCCCTGGGTGCTGTTGACGCAACTGTCGGCGAAACGGTGTGCGTAGACACGGTATTTGTCGATCATGTGCGGAATAATGTCGTGCCCGAAATCGTGCGAGGACTGCGGGTCGTCGGCGTCACGGATCAACTGCTCATAGAGGAAGGCGGAATTGAACACATAGATCCCCATGCTCGCGAGCGCCATGTTCGGGGAACCGGGAATAGGATCGGGGTCGGCAGGCTTTTCCCTGAATTGGACGATACGGTCGTTCTGGTCCACGCCCATCACGCCAAACGCCTTGGCATCGGCAAGCGGCACCTCCAGGCAAGCCACCGTCATATCCGCCTTGTTGCGCACGTGCGCCGCCAGCATCTGACCGTAGTCCATCTTATAGATATGATCGCCCGCCAGAATCAGCACATATTCCGAACCCATGTTGCGCAGAATATCCAGATTCTGGAAAACGGCATCCGCCGTGCCCTTGTACCACTCCTCCTCGACTCGCTGCTGCGCCGGCAGCAACTCGACGAACTCGTTGAATTCACCGCGTAGGAAGCCCCACCCGCGCTGAATATGCTGGATCAGGCTGTGCGCCTTGTACTGGGTAACGACGCCGATACGCCGGATGCCGGAGTTGATGCAGTTGGAGAGGGGGAAATCGATAATGCGGAACTTGCCGCCAAATGGCACCGCCGGCTTGGCTCGCCAATTCGTCAGGTCCTTGAGTCGCGAGCCTCTCCCCCCAGCAAGAATCAGTGCAACGGTATTTTTGGTCAATGCGCTGACGAAGCGGGAGGATGATAAATCCTGCTGCATTTTTGCCTCTCCTGATTTATAGTTGGGCATGGTTGCGTCTATTGGATGTGCTTCACACGGCCAGCAATCACGCCGTTCGGTTCCATTATAGACATGGTCTCCGCCTCCAATCCAGCATAATTCTAACGAGAACGCACGACGAAAATTCATGGCTCAAAAACTCGACCCCCAACTGGTTCTGATACTGGAAGCCCGCCACCATAACCCTTTTTCGTGGCTAGGCTTGCATCCCCATGAAAACAAACACGTCTTGCGTACCTTCCTGCCGCATGCAAGTCGCGTCTGGCTGCAGACCAAAACCGGCTGGGAGGAACTGAAGCGCAATCATCAGGACGGCCTGTTCATCTGGAGCGGGGCCGAGACGCCGCCGCAGCCCTGCCTGCTGCGCATCGAAGAACACGGCCACACCAGCGAACGCCATGATCCGTACAGTTTCCCGTCCTTGATCTCCGAACACGACCTGCACCTGTTCGGTGAAGGCCGCCTGCTCCAGGCTTATAAAATGCTGGGGGCGCGGATAGTCGAGCACCAAGGCGTCAGCGGCGTGCAGTTTTCCGTTTGGGCGCCCAATGCCGAGCGCATCAGCGTGATCGGCGACTTCAATCGCTGGGACGGTCGCACCCACCCGATGCGAGCACACGGCTCCAGCGGCGTTTGGGACATCTTCATCCCGGGCCTGGCCACCGGCAGCCTCTACAAATTCGAAATCCGCAATCGCCATTCCGGCCACATCATGGTCAAGACCGACCCTTACGGCACCAGTTTCGAAATGCGCCCCGGTACTGCAGCGCGCATTCCCAGTTTGCCGACCCACGTGTGGAACGATCACGGCTGGCTGCAACAGCGTGCAGCAGCCGACTGGTTGACCCAGCCCATGCACATTTACGAATTGCACCTCGGCTCCTGGAAGCGGGCGCAGGGCAACCGCTTCTTCAATTACCGCGACCTGGCAGAGCAGTTGGTACCTTACCTCAAGGAGCTTGGCTTCACCCATATCGAGCTGATGCCGATCAGCGAGCATCCGCTGGACGAGTCCTGGGGCTATCAAACCACCGGTTATTTCGGCGTGACCAGCCGCTACGGAACGCCAGACGATTTCCGTGCGTTCGTCGACGCCTTCCATCAGGCCGGCATCGGCGTCTTGCTCGACTGGGTACCGGCGCATTTTCCCAAGGATAGCTGGGCGCTGGCACGTTTCGACGGCACAGCGCTGTACGAGCACGAAGACCCCCGCCTCGGCGAGCACCAGGACTGGGGCACACTGATATTCAATTATGGGCGCAACGAAGTCCGCAATTTCCTGCTGGCTAACGCGCATTACTGGCTGAGCGAATATCATATCGACGGCCTGCGCGTGGATGCCGTCGCCTCCATGCTTTACCTCGATTACTCGCGCAAGCATGGCGAATGGCTGCCCAACAAGTACGGTGGCCGGGAAAACCTGGAAGCCATTGAATTCCTCAAGGAACTCAACGTGATGGTGCACGACGAATTCCCCGGCGCGCTGACTGTGGCCGAGGAATCCACCGCCTGGCCGATGATTTCACGCCCCGTCTACCTCGGCGGCCTCGGCTTCTCGATGAAGTGGAACATGGGCTGGATGAACGACACCCTCGCCTATTTCAAGCAGGATCCCATCCACCGCCGCTACCATCATAACCAGCTCACGTTCGGACAGCTCTACGCCTACACCGAAAACTTCGTACTGCCGTTTTCCCACGACGAGGTCGTACACGGCAAGTGTTCGCTGCTGGATAAAATGCCGGGGGATGCCTGGCAGAAGTTTGCCAACCTGCGCCTGTTGCTGACCTACCAGATGACCTACCCCGGCAAAAAGCTCAATTTCATGGGTAATGAATTTGGCCAGGGCCGGGAATGGAATGTTGCAGCCGGGCTCGACTGGCATTTGTTAAACAGCCACTGGCATCAAGGCATACGAACGCTGATGGCCGATCTGGGCGCGCTCTACACCAGTACGCCGGCATTGTATGAACAGGATTTCAATCACGAAGGCTTTGCCTGGATCGACTGCCATGATGCCGACCAGTCCGTCATCAGCTACCTGCGCTACGCGCGCGACGGCGCCTACGCCGTCGTACTGCTCAACTTCACCCCGGTGCCGCGCAACGGCTACCGCATCGGCGTCCCGCAAGGCGGCGAATATGTCGAGCTGCTCAATAGCGATGCCGCCTGCTACAGTGGGGGCAACATGGGCAATGGTGCCGGCCTCCAAGCGGAAGAATTACCCTGGATGGGCTTCCCTTATTCGATTGTCGTCACCCTTCCGCCACTCGCGGGTATAATCCTGAAACGAAAAATTTAGAAGACAAGAACCCAAATACATTCCGACACCATGTCCCGATTGACCGATTCTGCCACCTGGCAACAATTGGCCGCGCATCAGCGCGAAGTTGCCAAGCTACACATGCGCGATCTGTTCGCGTCCGATTCAGCACGATTCGAGAAGTTCTCCCTTAAATTCAACGACATCCTCCTGGATTTTTCCAAGAACCTCATTACCGACGAGACCTTGCCTCAGCTGTTCGCACTGGCGCGCGAGCGCCGGGTGGCGGAATGGCGCGATAGGATGTTCTCCGGCGAGAAAATCAACATCACCGAAAACCGCGCCGTGCTGCATACGGCGCTGCGCAACCGCAGCAATCGCCCGATTCCGGTAGATGGCAAGGATGTCATGCCGGAGGTCAATCGCGTGCTGGAACAGATTCGCGACTTCACTGAACGCGTACGTCATGGCGTATGGCGCGGCTACACCGGCAAGCCCATTACCGACGTCGTCAATATCGGCATCGGCGGCTCCGACCTGGGTCCATTCATGGTGTGTTCGGCGCTCAAATCCTACAGCCGCCCCGACTTGCGCGCCCATTTCGTTTCCAATATCGATGGCGCACATCTCGGCATGACGCTGCAGAAATGCAACCCGGAAACGACCCTGTTCATCGTCGCCTCGAAAACCTTCACCACGCAGGAAACCCTGACCAACGCGCACTCTGCGCGCGACTGGTTTCTTGAGCGCGCCAAGGACGTATCGCACGTCGCCAAGCATTTCGTGGCCATTTCCACCAATGCCGCCGAAGTCGCGAAGTTCGGTATCGATACCGCCAACATGTTCGAATTCTGGGACTGGGTCGGCGGACGCTACTCCCTCTGGTCAGCCATCGGCCTATCGATCGCGCTGCACGTCGGCATGGACAACTTCGAAGCCCTGTTGCAAGGCGCTTACGAAATGGACGAGCACTTTCGCTCGGCCCCGCTGGAACAGAATCTTCCGGTCGTGATGGGCCTGCTGGGCATCTGGTACAACAACTTCTTCGGTGCGCAAACGCATGCGCTGCTGCCTTACGACCAGTCGCTGGCACGCTTCCCGGCCTACTTCCAGCAAGGCGACATGGAGAGCAACGGCAAGTTTGTCGACCGTGAAGGGCATCGCGTCGACTACAACACCGGGCCGATCATCTGGGGAGAACCCGGCACCAACGGCCAGCATGCCTTTTACCAGTTGATCCATCAAGGCACCCGCCTCATTCCGTGCGACTTCATCATGCCGATGAAAACGCATTACCCAATGGGAGAGCATCACAAGATCCTGTTCTCGAACTTCTTCGCCCAGACCAAGGCACTGATGCTCGGCAAGACCGAGGCCGAAGCGCGCGAGGAACTGGTCGCGGCCGGTTATAGCGGCGAGGCGCTGGAGAAACTGCTGCCGCACAAGATGTTCGAAGGCAATCATCCGACCAATTCCATCCTGTTCCGCAAGCTTGACCCGAAAACCCTCGGTGCGCTGATCGCCCTCTACGAACACAAGATTTTTGTGCAAGGCATCATCTGGGATATCAATTCGTTTGACCAATGGGGAGTGGAGCTCGGCAAGCAGCTGGCCCAGAAAATCCTGCCGGAACTGGCCGACGCCACCCCGGTAGATGGGCACGACGCCTCGACCAACGGCCTGATCAACTACTACAAGTCGTCCTGCTTCTGATCTCTCCAGACTTTCTGCGCCGGCATGTCAAACTGCTGTGCGACAACTATCTGCACTGGACCGGGCGAGAACTGCTCGCCCGGAGTGTGGATGATCATGACACGGCTCACCTGATGGAAAGCGCGCCGTTCGCTATCGTTTCGCACGGTACGCAAGCCGACCCCATCTTCAACTATGCCAACACGGCGGCCCTGCGCCTGTTCGAGATGACCTGGGAACAGTTTACCGCCCTGCCCTCGCGTCTCTCTGCCGAAGTCATGCTGCAACAGGACCGGGAACAATTATTGGAAAAAGTAGCCCGTAATGGCTATGTGGATGGCTATAGCGGCGTCCGTATCTCGGGGACCGGCAGGCGCTTTCTTATCCGCAACGCCACCATCTGGAACCTCCTGGACGAGCACGGCCAGCCTTACGGACAAGCCGCGCTACTGCCGGAGTGGCAACCCCTTGCTGAGGAATGAATGAACAGGTTCCGCTAGGCGGGGACGGTATCGGCCGCAGCATCGAGGAATACGTCCACCCCCGCACTCGGCCTGATCGCAGCCACGGGCACAGGCGCCGCTTCCCGCCATTCGGCAACAGCCTCACGTTTACCTGCGCCAGTCACCAGGAAAATCACGCGCCGCGCGTTGGATAACCGGCTTGCAGACAAGGAAACGCGGTCCGCCGGCGGCTTGGGCGCATTGCGCACCGGAATTGCCGGCGTGGGAGGCACGGATTCCCACACATGACCGGGAAACAGGCTGGCAGTATGTGCATCCTCCCCCATCCCCAACAGAACCAGATCGAACGCACCGACATCGGCTAGCAGCTGGCTATAACGTTGCGCGGACTCGACCGGCCCGAGCTCAGCCGACATCGAGTGGATATTTGGCCGCGGGATAGGCACATGGTTGAGCAGGCTTTCGTCCGCCATACGGCTGTTGCGTTCAGCATGCTCAGGCGGCAGGCAGCGCTCATCGCCGAAATACACCTGCCATTTGCTCCAGTCCGTCTGGGCAGTGCGCAGCAGGCGGTAGACATCGTGCGGGGTTGAACCGCCAGCCAACACGATTGAAAATTCACCGCGCTCGGCGATGGCGCGGTTGGCGGTCTCGACAATGGCCGCACAGGCCATCTGCCGCAACTGGTTCATATCCTGGAAAACATGCCACTGAATCTGCTGCAACTGCATAAAACAAACCTTTGAATTGAAATCAAAGCTGCACCAAAAACTTAATGCAGCTTGAACGAAGCCCCTGCCAGGGTATTGGCCATCGAAGCACCGAAACGCTTGGCAAAACGGTCGGCCAAACCTTCGCGCGTGGTGAAATCCACAATGTTTTCTTCCTTGATGATTTCGCGCGCAACGTAATCGGAATTGCCCAGGCCATCCGCAAGGCCCAGTTCAACGCTGCGGGCACCCGTCCAGAACAGGCCGCTGAACATTTCGGGCGTTTCCTTCAGGCGCTTGCCGCGCCCCTCGCGTACGACCTGGATAAACTGTTGGTGAATCTCATCCAGCATCGATTGCGCAAACGCCTGGTGCTTGGGATTGACGGGAGAAAACGGATCCAGCATCGCCTTGTTTTCGCCGGCCGTCAGCACGCGGCGCTCGACCCCGAGCTTCTGCATGGTTCCGGTAAAGCCGAAACCGTCCATGATGACGCCAATGGAACCCACGATACTGGCCTTGTCGACATAAATCTTGTCCGCGGCAACGGCAATGTAGTACCCGCCCGAGGCGCAGATATCCTCGACCACCGCATACACGGGAATATTGGGGTGCAATTTGCGCTGGCGCCGGATTTCCTCGTTGATGATGCCGGCTTGTACCGGGCTGCCGCCGGGGCTGTTGATACGCAGGATGATGCCCTTGGTGCTCTTGTCCTCGAACGCGGATTGCAGGCTGGCAATGGTGTCGTCCGCGGTCACATCGTTTTCGGCGCCGATCTCGCCACGAATATCGATCAGCGCTGTATGGCTGCCGATGGCCTTGCTCGGCCCGATCCAGTCGAGCGCGATGAACAGGAGCGCGAACAGGTAGACGAAGGTCAGCGTCTTGAAGAAAATACCCCAGTGCCGGCTGCGCCGTTGCTCCTGCATTGCAGCGAAGGCAAGTTTTTCCAGCGTCTGGCGTTCCCAGTTTTGTTCACTCATATCAGTCTTTCAGAATCAAATAGATGTTGCCATCGCGCTCTTCCACCTGCAACGGCTGTAGTGCCCGCCCTTTGCACGGCCCCATCACGCAGCGGCCGGTCATCGGCTCATAGTGTGCACCGTGCGTGGAGCACAGCAGGTAATGCCCGGTCAGGTCGAAAAAATCGCCTTCCTGCCAATCCAGTTCCACGGAAACATGCGCGCACTGGTTGATGAAAGCATATGGCCTGCCGCCGTAACGCACGACGAAGCCTGTCACGCGCTCCCCATACTCCGGCAGCGCAAAACGGACGCCACGAGACTGTTCGATCAGCTCCGCAGCGGCACAGATCAGGCGTTGATTATCAGCCATTGGTGCAGTTTAGTAAAACGTTCGAAATGGGCCAGCGGGGTATGCGGCAGCAGAGCTTCCAGAGGCTGTGCGCCGTACGATACGGCAAGACTGCGGACGCCGGCATTCTGCGCCATCTGCAGGTCGTAGGAAGTATCGCCTATCATTAATGTGCGCTCCGGCTCCACGGCCAGTTCATCCATCAGTTCCTGCAGCATCTGCGGATGTGGCTTGGAAAAGCACTCGTCGGCACAACGGCTGGCGATGAAATGCGGCTCCAGTTCGGTCGCCCGCATTGCCCGATCCAGGCCGCGCCGCGTCTTGCCCGTTGCAACCGAAAGCATGAAACCGCTTTCCGACAGCTCGTGAATTGCTTCCGTAACGCCTTCGAACAAGGGAATGCCATGATCCCGCACATGGAAATGGTAGCGGTAACGCTCTGCCAGGAACTGTATCTGCGCTTCGCTCACCTCCTGGAACAGAGTGGCAATCGCCGCATTCAGCTCCAGCCCGATAATTCCGCGTGCAGCCGCCTCGGCAGGAACCGGCAACTGCGCATCTTCGGCGGCAGACTGGATGGATTCGACAATAGCTCGGGTGGAATCGACCAGGGTACCGTCCCAGTCGAACACGATTAAATCAAATTGCTTGGGCATGCGCGGAGTTGTTTTGCAGAAGTTTCAAAAAATGGGCAAGCTCTTTCGGTAGCGGAGCCGCCAGCTTCAACGGCTCGCCGGTCAAAGGATGGCGTATCCCGGTCTCGGCAGAGTGCAGGAACATGCGTTTCAGGCCTCGCTTCTGCAGCATCTTGTTGTGCGCATAATCGCCGTACTTGTCGTCGCCGGCAATGGGAAACCCCAGATGCTGCAACTGCACGCGCAACTGGTGCGTGCGGCCGGTAATCAGCTGTGCTTCCAGCAGCGTGAATTCGCCAAAGCGCTCGCGCAGATGGAACACCGTTTCGGACGGCTGGCCGTCATCGTCCACGCTGACACGCCGCTCGCCACTCTCAAGGGTGTATTTTTTCAGAGGCAGTTTCACGCGCCGCTTCTGGTCTTTCCAGTCACCGCAGACCAGCATCAGATAACGTTTTTCCAGCTGGTTGCTGCGAATGGCCTCATGCAGCGCGACCAGGGCACTGCGTCTTTTCGCCAGCAGCAACACACCAGAAGTCTCGCGATCCAGCCGGTGCACCAATTCCAGGAACTTGGCCTGCGGCCGCTCCAGCCGCATCTGTTCGATCACGCCGCGGCTGATCCCGCTGCCGCCGTGAACGGCCAGACCCGCCGGCTTGTCGATCACCAGCAAGGCATCGTCCTCATACAGGATATGACCCTCAAAGCGCGAAGTGGCGGGGGCAGCCGGAGTTTGTGCAGGGGCTGCAACCCGGACCGGCGGAATGCGTACCACATCCCCCAGGGCAAGTCGGCATGTTGCATCGACGCGCTTGCTGTTCACGCGCACTTCGCCGCTGCGCAGGATGCGGTACAGGTGGCTTTTCGGCACGCCTTTCAGGTGTCGCGCGAGAAAGTTGTCGATCCGCTGCCCTTCCGCACTCTCGTCCACGGTTACCATACACACAGCCGCTTTGCTTAAATCATTCATCTGACCTATACTATGCCCTTGCTTTTAGTAGCAAAAAGAATTTCTGGTTAATGCCGCTCACCACATACCTAAGAAGCGGTTTTGAAAATCATCCGAAGGCTTCTCCTCCCCCCTGTGCAAAACATGTTTGCACCAGCGACGAGCGGGAGATGAATTCGGATCAAGTTGCGCTCTAAGCTGCCGCGCACTGGATAGGCTAAAGTGCCGCGCGGCGGGAAACAGAATCTGACGGAATTGTAATCGAAAAGACGGCCTGACCGGATAGAAAACCGCACCCGATACTGAAGTTATACGTTAACACTTAAAATTAACGGCTTGATTTAAAGTAGAATTACGCTAGGAAGAATGCAGAAGAATTGCACTGCGAGCTTCCCGATGCACAATTCGTGTGCGCCACCCTACGGTTGTCCCTGAACCTCGACACCGCCACATTCCCTTTCCCCCTAGCCGCCTCACCGCGGCCAGCCATGCACGCCCGCTAACGAGCGCGGGAGAAGAATTACAAATGAAACGCATGCTATTCAATGCGACGCAGGAAGAAGAACTCCGCGTCGCGATTGTCGATGGGCAAAAACTGATCGATCTCGACATCGAGCACGCCGGCAAAGAACAACGCAAAAGCAATATCTACAAGGGCGTCATCACCCGCATCGAGCCCTCGCTCGAAGCCTGCTTCGTCAACTATGGCACCGAACGCCATGGTTTCCTGCCCTTCAAGGAAGTCGCTCGCAGTTACTTCCAGGAAGGCACCGACGGACGCTCCAGCATCAAGGAAGCCCTGCGCGAAGGCCAGGAACTGATTGTCCAGGTCGACAAGGATGAGCGCGGCAGCAAGGGCGCCGCCCTCACTACCTTCATCAGCCTGGCCGGCCGTTACCTGGTCCTGATGCCTAACAACCCTCGTGGCGGCGGTGTTTCCCGCCGTATCGAAGGCGAAGACCGCAACGAGCTGCGCGACATCATGGCGCAACTGGAAGTGCCATCGGGCATGAGCATCATCGCCCGCACTGCCGGCATCGGCCGCAACCTCGAAGAATTGCAATGGGATCTGAACTACCTGCTGCAACTGTGGACTGCCGTCGAGAGTGCCTCCACCCTGCAAAAGGGCCCGTTCCTGATCTATCAGGAAGGCAGCCTCGTCATCCGCGCCATTCGCGACTACTTCCAGCCCGATATTGGCGAAATCCTGATCGACACGCCGGAAATCCACGAGCAGGCGTTGCAGTTCATGAACCACGTGATGCCGGCCAATGTTTCGCGCGTCAAGCTCTACCGCGATGAAATCCCCTTGTTCTCGCGCTTCCAGATCGAACACCAGATTGAAACCGCTTTCGCCCGTGAAGTGCGTTTGCCCTCCGGCGGCGCCATCGTGATCGACCATACCGAAGCGCTGGTCTCCATTGACGTCAACTCCGGCCGTTCCACGCGTGGCAGCGATATCGAGGAAACCGCATTCAAGACCAACCTCGAAGCAGCCGAAGAAGCTGCACGCCAGTTGCGCCTGCGCGACCTGGGCGGCCTGGTGGTGATCGACTTCATCGACATGGAAAGCCAGCGCAACCAGCGCGAAGTGGAAAACCGCCTGCGCGATGCCCTGCATCACGACCGTGCACGCGTGCAGACCGGAAAGATTTCCCGCTTCGGCCTGCTCGAGCTGTCGCGTCAGCGCCTGCGTCCATCCCTGGGCGAAACCAACCACATCCCTTGCCCGCGCTGCCATGGCACCGGCCATATTCGCGGCATCGAATCCACCGCCTTGCACATCCTGCGCATCACGCAGGAAGAAGCAATGAAGGAAAACAGCGCCGTTATCCAGGTGCAGTTGCCAGTGGAAGCGGCAACTTTCCTGCTCAACGAAAAGCGCTCTGAAATCCACTCCATCGAGCACCGCATGGGCGTGAAGGTCGTGCTGATCCCGAACATCCACCTGGAAACCCCCAACTACAAGGTGGTGCGCCTGCGTCACGACGACGTCAACGAGGACAACGCCAAGGCGAGCTACGAACTGGTCGAACTCATCCCCGAAGGCGAAGAGATCGGCTCCGTGCAGCAGAAACAGGAACACGTGCGCCAGGAAGCCGCCGTCAAGGGCATCACCCCCTCCGCACCGGCCCCCGAACATCGTGAGCCAGTCATCTCTGCGCCTAAAACCACGCTCTTCAGCCGTTTCCGCAACTGGCTGAGCGGTATCAGCAGCGAAAAGGCTGCCGAGGAAGCCGTGGCCGCGCCGGAACCGCGCAAGCGCGAAGGTGCCCGCCGTAACGAGCGCAGCCGCAACGAGCGCAGCCGCGGAGAACGTGGCGGGCGCAACGAGCGCAACCGCAACGAGACACGGACCAACGAACCCCGTGCAGCGGAAGCCCGCCCGGAACGCGCCGAGCGGCCCGCCCGCCCGCAGCAGGAGGCAAAGCCTGCGCCGACGCCCAAGCCGGAAAAAACCGAACGCACACCCCGCCCGCAGCAATCCCAGGCCCCTGCCGTAGAAACGGCAGAAGCCGGCGAGCAGCAGCAACGCGGCAATCGTCGTCGCCGTGGCCGCGACCGCCAGCGGGAAACCACTGGCGAACAGCAGCAACCTTCCGCCAAGCCGCAGAACCAGTCGGCACAGGCTCAGGAACGCGCCGAGTCGGCGCCCGCGATCGAAACCCCGGCTTTAGCTTCCGAACAGATCGCCGAAGCCCCCGTGTTGACGCTGGAAACGCCGGCAACCAACCCGGCACCTGCGGTCCAGACCGAAATGGAACTGACCCCGCCGAAACCGCAACAGGCCGCGGAAGAAAAGCCCGCGCCCACGGGCATGCCTGAAACGGAAACTGCTGCACCCGAAGCCGCACAAGCCGATGAAGCAGCAGCTCCCGCAGTAGAAAACGCCGAAGTCGCTGCCAAGCCGGAACGCAAACCGCGCGCCCCGCGTCGACGCAAGAGCGAAGAAACCGCTCCGGCTCAATCGGTTGCCGTGCCAGACCTCGCCGAAAGCGGCCTAGTCATGATCGAAACCAAGGCCGATGCGCAGCAGGCTGCACCCGCACCTGCTGAAGAAATGCCCAAGCGCAAGGCAGGGCCTGCACCATGGCAGCAAAAAGCGGCTGCCGCACAAGCCGCTGAGGAACCGCTGGTAATGGTAGAAACACAGAAGTAAGGGAACTGAGCTGCAACAAAAAGCCCCGCCTGGTGCGGGGCTTTTTGTTGGCTCAATCCCATTCATTGGTAACTGATTAATCGAGCGTGGCGCGCAACAAAAAATAAATGGGGTCGCGACTACTACATTTGGATTCTCCCCACATACTATCCGGAGAATTGTTTATTCTAAGAGTTGACGTGCTCAAGCAGCTTCTCTAGATAGCCAACGCCCTCGCCCATCATCGCTCACGCCCCGCATCGTGAAAAGCCCTTCTGACCGGCGATAAGAGATATTCCATCACAGTCTGGTCGGCAAGTTTGATTTCCGCGGCGACTTGCATGCCTGGCGAAAGATGCAAGATATCCCCATCGATTTCCAGATCCTGGCGTTGCAATTTGATCAAGGTTCGGTAAGTGGATGGGGCAATCTCCGGAGAGGATGCACTAGTTGGAGGGCGGCTACTGCTCTGATCTTTTTCCGTGGAATCCGCGCTCACTTGAAGAACCGTGCCGTCCACCATGCCGTACTTCTGGAATGGGTAGGCGGAAAGTTTGACTTTGACCGCCTGCCCTTTTCGTACGAACCCGGCGTCTTCATTTCTCAACCACACTTCGGCTTGTAATTTCTCGTCACTTGGCACCAAAGTCATCAACACCGTCCCGGGAGAAACCACGGTACCGGGAGTGTGGGTTGCCAAATCCTTTACGATCCCGGCCTGTGGCGCCTTGAGTTCTAGCAAGCTATTCCTATGGGCTTGCTTGGCCCAGTCCTGTTGAAGCTTCTGGTAATCGGCGAAGGTCGCCACCTGTTCGGCTTGTAACTTTTGCCGATATTCCGAGACGATTTGGTCAAGCCGTTTTTCCGATTGCACGATGGCGTCCTGCAAACTTTGCGCATTGAATTTTTGCGCGCGCAGGTCTTGCTCTTTTTCAATGCGTTCGCGTCGCTTATCGAGCACCATCAGGTTTCCCGCGAAACCGTCTTTCCCCAGCTTTTCATATGCGACCTCCTGCGCACGATAAGTGGGCAAGGTTTCTTCAAGCTTTTGTTGTATTTCAAGCGTGGCTGCAAAATCATGTTTTGCCTTCTGCAAGCTGGCTTTCTCGGCTGAAAGCCTATCCTGCAGGGCCATCACATTGGCACGGTATTCTGAGAAAATACGCTGGTAGAGTTCCGGATTATCCCCAGACTTTCGCACGAAGGGCGCTCCGGACAACTCGGCAGAAACTCTCCTCAACTCCAGGGACTTGAGTTGCAGAGCATTTTTAAGCGCAAGGCTGTCTGCCTCGGAAAGATTTTCATCCATGCGCACCAGGACTTGCCCCGCCTCGACATGCTGGCCTTCTGTAATCGCGATTTCCCGTACCACACCGGCATCCACGGGCTGGACAATCTTGAGATAAGTCAACGGAACCAGCTTACCCTCCGCGACGGCGACTACATCCAGCCTCCCGAAGCATGCCCATAGCAATAATGCTCCAACCAGAAGCAGAACGCCGCGTAGTACCACCCGAGGCAAGGGAGACGGCAGCACCTCTTGCACATGCAGCAATGCGGGGGCGAATTCCATGCCGTGCTGCGTCTGGGAACCCGCCCGCCGGAAAGAACGGAACCGTTCGATTAGCATTGCCCAGCGCTCAGGCCAGCTTGACTGTTTCCGCTTGCCACGCGCCAGGCGAATTAAGCGTCTGAGCCGACTGCCCAAAAGAAACTGCGCCAATAACGTTTTGCGCGGCCAGCAGCCCCACACCTGCAAGGCTGCCATTCATGCCGTATTGATAGGCGAGATCGCCACCGATAGCTTCAGTATCGCTGCCCGCTCCCAGAAATGCAGTCAATCGCGCATCGGTCAGTTGCCAGTCGGCAGGCGCCCCCTCCGCATCAAACTCCGCAACCAAGCCCGCGAAATCAAAAGTTTCGATACGATTGTCACGCAGAGGGTCGGCACCGGCAGGATTAAAGTCGTCCATCGCCTCCGCGATCACCTGCAGGTTCAGCACGCTGCGATTGGTATCTTTCGCGTACCAGTTATCAAATGTGATCTGATCAGTGCCCCCTATTTTAAGAATCAGGTCCTTCCTCGTCCGGCTAAGGCTCAAGTCGCCATAGACAGTGCCGCCGCCC
>CAMLDQ010000037.1 GCA_946478965.1 uncultured Methylobacillus sp.
ATCCTGGGCCCGGTCGCCGACGCCAACATCGACGTCGACATGATCATCCAGAACACCGGCGCGGACGGCACCACCGACTTCACCTTCACCGTGCACAAGAACGAGATGAACAAGGCGCTCGCTATCCTGCGTGACAAGGTGCAGGGCCATATCGGCGCACGCGAGATCACCGGCGACGACAAGATCGCCAAGGTATCCGTGGTCGGCGTCGGCATGCGCTCGCACGTCGGCATCGCCAGCGAGATGTTCCGCACGCTGGCAGAGGAAGGCATCAACATCCAGATGATCTCCACCTCCGAGATCAAGATCTCTGTGGTGGTGGACGAAAAATACCTGGAACTGGCGGTACGTGTGCTGCATAAGGCATTCGAACTGGAAACCGCCGCATAATCGTTTGATTTTTTGAGGCCGCGCGGGTATTCTTACGCCCTCGCGCGGAGAGATGGCCGAGAGGTCGAAGGCACTCCCCTGCTAAGGGAGCATACGAGCATAAAACTTGTATCGAGGGTTCGAATCCCTCTCTCTCCGCCAACCCAAATTGAAAAAGCGCCGTCAGGCGCTTTTTTGTTTTTCGAACATGGCCTTGATCAATCCCGCGAAGCCAGGACAGTCTTCAGGCGTTGCTTCAGGTTTCTGGCGGCCAGCGCGTACCCGCCATCGCTCCCATCGACGAAATGCAGGTGATTGCCGTTGTACGAGCGTACGATACAGGTGATCAACGCCCCTTCAGATTTGTGCAAGCCATAGATCAGGCGGCCCGCACGATACTCCCCTTCGAGAAATTCCTGCAGGCGCGCTGTTTGCTCATCGTTGCCGTCGATTACCATCCTCAGCATGCAATCGAATTTGCGAAAATCGGTGTTATCGACAAGGTCGTTTCGGTACTGGCTCCAGCGCACGGCGGCCGTGTCCATGCCGCGAGCGAACAGTATCTTCCCAGCCAGATTCTGGAACAGCATGAGGACGAAATAGCACAGGCGCTTGCGCAGTCCCTGCCCCGCCGAACGTATTCGCCATTCGTGACCCAACAGAGAAAAATTGAGCGTCAGCCGCATGCGGCCAGCCCTGAGCGGATGATAATCCTCCACGTTCCCGTATATACGGCGAATCTGATCCAGCACTTGGCGGTACGTGGCTAGGTTGGTATCGGGATCGTTGGTCGTCGGCACCACCAGCAAAGACAATTTATGTCCATGAAAATTGGGCACGGACTGCCAGCGGCATTCGAAGCCTTCATAACTGCCCGTCGCGGGGCCGTCGTATTCGCGGACACGCACCACGCCTTCCGCCATGTCATCCTTGACACGACGCTCGGCCTCCGCCCAGCCCTGGCCGGAAAAGGCCGCCTGTGTGGCATGCGGCGACAGCCTGACCTTGCCGACTCGAACCCAGTAGTCCTGTCGCACCAAATCGCTTACCCGTACCATTCCGACACGCAGGCTCAATCCGAAATGTTCGCGTGCCATTCGTTGCGCGCTGCGCAGGGCGGCTTCCACCCGTTCGCAGAGTATGCCAGGAATCGCCAGCGTCGCCCCATCGCCACCGAAGACGAAGGGCAAGTCGATGCTGCGGTCGACGTTGGTCACTGCCGCGATACACGCCACACCGATGGTATTGACCTTTTTGTACGCGCCGGCCTGGATGGCTTCGGTGGAACCTTGTACGTCGGCGATCACGACCCACCAGTTTTCCGGCACATCGACGTGCACCCGGCTTTCGACCGCCTCGGCAAAAAAAGGGATCTCCGGCAAATCCCGGTAAAAATCAACCGCCCCGTCTTTCGGTGTCGTTTTATCGTCAGTCGAGTTCTTGGTCATTTTCCCCGTATCGCCTGATATCCAGCGTGTTGCGCACACAACTGATGGCGGCGCAACCGCATGATTAAGCAGAAATTAAGTTTAGAACGGTATAACGTATTCCAGACACAAACCGCTGGAGGGGCTTATGGGTAGGATAAACGAATACGAAATCCGATGCGAAGGTCAGGAATGCGCTCAGGCCGGACAATGCCAAAGATTTTCTGCCGACACCAATGCGCTCATGCCGTGGACACCCATCGCCCCCAACGTATGCGCGGCACTGGAGCGGAATCACTTCCTGGGAAAACCTAGGGGCGCCGAGAAGGACGCGCCACGACCGGAAAAATGAGCCGGGCTTCTTAGCCTTGCCGTGCCGGCGCGGCAAAAAATGCCGCCGCCTCGTCGGCATCCCGCGTACGCTTCATCGGCGGCAGGCTTTGCCAGATGCGGCGTCCATAATGCTTTTCCACCAGCCGGGGATCGCAGATCATCAGCACGCCGCGATCCGTTTCGTCGCGGATCAGGCGCCCCGCGCCCTGCTTCAGGGTAATCACCGAATACGGCAGTTGGTATTCCATGAAAGCGTTGCGTCCTTCCACATTCAGCTTGTCGATGCGCGCAGCCAGAACGGGGTCATCCGGCGGGGCAAACGGTAGTTTGTCGATAATCACCAGCGACAAGGCTTCGCCACGTACATCCACTCCCTCCCAAAAGCTCTGCGAACCGACCAGCACCGCATTGCCAAGGCGACGAAAACGTTCCAGCAACTCGCTGCGCGAGCTTTCACCCTGGATCAGCAGCGGATAGTCCAATCCCTCGCGCTCGAAGGCATCCTTGAGCAGCGCATGGATTTCGCGCATTGCGCGCAAGCTGGTGCACAGGACGAACGCCCGGCCCTGACTAGCCTTGAGTACCGGCAGCGCCACTGCCGCCACCGAGGCCGAGTAGCCGGGACTGTTGGGTGCAGGCATGCCCGGCGGCACATAAAGAAGCGACTGCGCGGGATAGTCGAACGGACTGTCCCAGCGCGCCGTTATCGCCCCCGGCAATCCCATCTGGCCGAGGTAGTGACCGAAATCGCTTTTCACTGCCAGCGTCGCCGAGGTGAATATCCACGCCCGCGGATGACCCTCCATCTGTTTGCCAAAGATTTCCGCGATGGATAACGGCGTAGCGTGCAACTGCACCGACTGGGTAAATACCTCCACCCAGCGGACAAGGTTGGGATCGCCGCCGGCGTGCCAGTTCTTCAACTGCGTGCCCAGCACTTGCGCTCGCTGCCAGCAATTCTCCAGCGCAGGGTCGCGCTCCGCCTGGGCTTCGAGAGCGGCCGCCAAGGCATGCAGCTTGTCCGCCATGACGCCGAATGCGGACTCGAAATCGCGCCGCTCCAGCGCCTTCTGTACCGGCATGCGCGCCCCTTCCAGCCCAAACACCAAGCGGAAATCTCGCACGGCTTTCTCCAACGCGGCAGTCGCCTCGGGCAGGGCCGCGCAATCCTTGGCCGTAGTCAGGTATTCCGCATGCGCATCCCGCGCCAGATCCATGACTTGGCTGGTGGACACGTCCTCACCAAAGAACAGGCCAGCCGTCTCGGGCAACTGATGCGCCTCGTCGAAGATCACCGTATTGGCGGCCGGCAAGAGTTCGGAAACCCCTTCGTCGCGCAACATCACATCCGCGAAGAAAAGGTGATGGTTGACCACCACGACATCCGCAGCGAGTGCTCGCTTACGGGCTTCCATCACGAAGCATTCCTTGTAGAAGCCGCATTCCTGGCCAATGCAATTATCCCGTGTCGAAGTCACCGCCGGCCAGATGGTGGCGTTTTCCGGCACTTCAGGCAGTTCGCTTTTGTCGCCAGTGGCACTGGATGTCGCAAAATTACGAATGACGTGGACGTAGCGCGCATCCTCCCGGTTCAAGAAGCGCCCTTCATTGGCGGCCCGCTCCAGGTGAAAGTGGCATACATAATTGGCGCGCCCTTTCAGCATCGCCACTGTCACCGGCACCTTCAAGGCATCGCGCACCGCCGGCAAGTCACGGTTATATAACTGATCCTGCAGCGTCTTGGTACCGGTAGAGACGATCACCTTGCCGCCAGAAAGCAGGGCCGGAACCAAATAGGCGAATGTCTTGCCAGTCCCGGTTCCCGCCTCCGCCACTAGCACGCGATGGCCAGCGATGGCTTCGGCGATGGCTTGTGCCATTTCCACCTGCTGCGCACGCACGCGATAGCCGGGAATGGCCTCGGCCAGCACCCCGTCAGCGGAGAAATAAGGGGTCAGGTCGGACATGTGGGAATGGGCAGGGATTCAGATACAGCAGACTGCAGCGCTCAGTCGAACTGCGCGCTTTCCGCCAGTCGTTGCTCGACCTCGCATAGAACCTGTCGCTTTTGTTCATCGCTCAAGGAAGTCCAGGCTGCGATTTCGTCCCGCGTACGCAGGCAGCCTTCACACCATCCGCGTTGCGCGTCCAGACGACAGACCCCGACGCAAGGCGAGGCAACGGCACCATTCAAAATCAGGCCCTCAGCATTTCCGCCGCATGGCGGCGCGTAGTTTCGGTAATTTCCATGCCACCCAGCATGCGGGCGATCTCCTCGATGCGCGCCTCCGGGGCCAGTGGATCGATATGACTCAGCGTGCTGCCGTTGACCGCGGACTTGCTCACCCGCAGATGACGCTGGCCTTGTGCGGCGACCTGCGCAAGGTGAGTAATCACTAGCACTTGACGCGTGGATCCCAGCGCTTTCAGCAGTTGCCCGACCACCTCGGCAACGCCGCCACCTATACCCACGTCGACTTCGTCGAAAATCATGGTCGGAGTCGCGCCCTGCTGCGCGGTAATCACCCGGATCGCCAGGCTGATGCGCGACAGTTCGCCGCCGGAGGCCACCTTGGAGAGTGGCCGGGGTGGCACGCCGGCATGGCCGGCCACCTGGAACTCGACCTGCTCCAGACCGTGAACCGAAGGCTCCGACAACGGCTCAAGCGCCACGGCAAAGCTGCCGCCGGACAGAGCCAGGCGCTGCATTTCCGCGCTGACCTGCTTGCCCAGCGCTGCGGCGGAGGAATTGCGGCCAGCGCTGAGTTCGAGTGCGAGTTTCATGTACATATCAAGTGCAGCGGCCTCCTCACGTGCCAGCGCGCCGTCATCGCCGACGCCTTCCAGTTCGGACATGCGATGCCGCCATTGTTCCAGCAATAGCGGCAATTCCTCCGGACGTGCACGGTATTTGCGCGCGCTGGCATGTATCGCCTGGATGCGCGACTCCACCTCATGCAGACGCTCAGGGTCCAGTTCTGCGCGGTTGAGGTATTTCTTCAGGAAACGATCGGTTTCCTCGATCTGGATGGCGGCGGCATCCAGGCTGACCAGCGCTTCCTGCATCGCCGCATCGTACTGGCTCAATTCCTGCAGTTTGTGCTGCACGGCATGAATCTGGCGCAGCGCCGAGGCTTCACTTTCCGCCAGCAACTCGCGGCATTCCTCACCCCCCGCCAGCAGACTGGCTGCATGTGCCAGGCGGCTGTGCTCCTGCTGCAAGGCCTCCCATTCTTCGGTCGAGGGCTCCAGTTGTGTCAGTTCCCGCACCTGATCGCGCAACTCAGCCAACTCCTCCGCATACGCCGCAGCATTGCTTTCCATCTCGACGCGGCGTTCATGGAGCCCGCGCCAACACCTGTAGGCATCCGCCACTTGCCCAGCCAGCGCTGCATGCCCGCCGAAATCGTCCAGCAAGGCACGCTGCGTGGCGCTTTTGAGCAGGGAGTGATGCGCATGCTGGCTGTAGATATCGACCAGAAAATCGCCGGCCTCGCGCAATTGCTGCATGGTCGCCGCCACACCGTTGATGAAGGCACGCGAACGTCCATCGGCATACACCACGCGTCGCATCAGGCAGGCATCATCCTCGCCGGCCAGTTCGTGATCATCGAGCCAGGATCGCAGTTCCGGCAATTCGGCCACGGAGAATTCGGCGCAGATTTCCGCCTTTTCGCACCCCTGGCGCACCAGCCCCGACTCGCCGCGCTCGCCCAGTGCGAGCGAAAGCGCATCGATCAGGATGGACTTGCCCGCGCCGGTCTCGCCGGTAAGCACGGTAAAACCGCGCTCGAAATCCAGCTCGAGCCGGTCGACAATGACAAAATCCTTGAGCGAAAGCGAACGCAGCATCGGCGGCTGATCAACCCCAGTGCAGTTTTTCACGCAGCATGGCGTAATGGCTGTGGTTGCGCGGGTGCAGCAGCGCGACGGTCTTGTCGAGGCGCTGCACGACGACCTTGTCGCCGGGATGCAGGTCGGCATGCAGTTGCCCGTCGAAATGCACGCGCGCATCGTCGGCATGCATCAGGGTGATCTCAACGCGACTAGCACTGTTGATCGCAAACGGACGATTGGACAGCGTGTGCGGGCAGATCGGCACCAGTGCGATTGCCTCCAGCGTCGGATGCAGGATGGGCCCGCCGGCGGAAAGTGCGTAGGCGGTCGTTCCCGTGGGCGTCGCCAGGATCAGGCCATCGGAGCGCTGGCGATGCACGAACTCACCGTCGATGGTCAGTTCCAGGTCGATCAGGCGGACGGTGGCGGCCTTGCTGACCACGACGTCATTGAGCGCGCGCCCCTCGCTTTCCAGCTTGCCGTCGCGCACCACGCTGGCGCCGAGCAGCATGCGCCGCTCCTGCACATATTCGCCGTCAAGGATGCGTGCCACCGTTTCCAGCATGGATTCGGTGGTCAGGTCGGCCAGGAAGCCAAAACGGCCACGATTCACGCCGACCAGCGGAATATCGAAATCGACGAGGCTGCGCGCAACCGTCAGCATGGTGCCATCCCCGCCCAGCACGATGGCGAGGTCGGCATGCGCGCCCAAGGAGGGCATCGCAATTTCCTCATACCCTTGAATGTCGAAAAAGGCGGCGGTTCTCTCCTCGACCAGCACTGTCACCCCACGTTCGTTGAGGAACCGCGCCAGCGCCAACAGATATTCGCGGATTTCCGGATTGGTGATCTTGCCGATCAAGGCGATTTTTTCGAACGTGCGCTTCATGCCCGCATTAAACCACAGAAGGCACCCCCGAAAAAGCATGGAACTCGCACAAGCATCCGGAATCTCATCGGTTCGGAGCCGTCGCCATGCATGCCCGCCGCGGCCGATTGCCCCCCGCCTGCACTTGCCGCATAATTCCGGCATGCGCAGTCATTATCCGAACGTTCCGGGCCCTCTCCAGCCATGCTTGAAAAACGTGCACAAATCCTCCTGAAAACTCTGGTCGAACATTACATCAGCGACGGCCAGCCGGTGGGCTCGCGCACGCTGTCGAAATGTTCCGGACTGGATTTGAGCCCAGCCAGCATCCGCAACGTGATGTCCGACCTGGAGGAAATGGGCTTCATCACCAGCCCGCACACCTCCGCCGGTCGCATCCCGACGCACCGGGGCTACCGCCTGTTCGTGGATACGCTGCTGACCGTGCAGCCGCTGCGCCGGGAGGATATCCAGAAAATGGAAACCCGGCTTTCCTCTCCCGACCCGCAGGAGCTGATCTCCTCCGCGGCCAGCGTATTGTCCAACCTGACGCAGTTCGCCGGCATGGTGATGATTCCCAAGCGCAAAGGCATTGCCTTCCGCCAGGTAGAATTCCTGCCGCTCTCGGATCGGCGCATCCTGCTCATCATCGTGACCACGGACGGCAACGTGCAGAACCGCATCATCGTTGCCGATCGCAGCTACTCGTCATCCGAGTTGACCCAGGCGGCCAATTTCTTCAACCAGCATTACGCCGGCCACACGTTCGAGGAGGTCCAGCGCAAATTGCACGACGAATTGCGCCAGATGCAGTCCGACATGACCAAACTGATGTCGGCAGCGCTCGAAGCCAGCAATAAAGTGCTCAGCGAAGAACAGGACGACGTGGTGATTTCCGGGGAGCGCAACCTGCTGCAGGTGGACGACCTCTCCACCAACGTCACCTCGCTGCGCAAGCTGTTCGATATCTTCGAACGTCGCACCACGCTGCTGCAGCTGCTGGATACCAGCCAGAAGGCTGCCGGCGTCAACATTTTCATCGGCGGCGAATCCGGCCATGTGCCTCTCGACGAGTGCAGCATGGTCACCGCCGCCTACGAGGTCGATGGCCAGGTGGTGGGAACGCTGGGCGTGATCGGGCCGACGCGCATGGCCTACGAGCGCGTGATTCCCATCGTCGACATCACCGCCAAACTTCTTTCCAACGCCCTGTCCAATCACTGATGAGTCATTTCGCCCCGGAACCTTCCTATTCGCATGGCACACCGCCCCGCATCGGCATCCTGCTCTTGAATCTGGGCACACCGGATGCGCCTACCGCCCCGGCGCTGCGCCGCTATCTCAAGCAATTTCTCAGCGACCGGCGCGTCGTCGAAATCCCGCGCCTGGTGTGGTGGCCCATCCTGCACGGCATCATCCTCAACACCCGCCCGGCTAAATCTGCGGAAAAGTATGCGCAGATTTGGACCCCCGACGGCTCGCCGTTGCTGGTCCATGGGCAACGCCAGGCCAAGATGCTGAAGGGCTATCTTGGCGAGCGCGGCATAGCAGCCGAAGTGGAAATCGGCATGCGCTACGGCAATCCATCGGTCGCCTCCGCACTGGAAGCACTGAAAGCCCGCAACTGCACCCGCATATTGGTGCTGCCGCTCTACCCGCAATATGCCGCCAGCAGCACCGCATCGGCACTCGACGCGGTATGGCAGGCGCTGCAGCGTATGCGCAACGTGCCGGAGATTCGTACGGTGCGCCATTACCACGATCACCCAGGCTACATCGGCGCACTGGCCGCCAGTGTTCGCGACTACTGGATGAAGCATGGGCGCCCGGACAAACTGCTGATCAGCTTTCACGGTATCCCGCGCCGCTCGCTCGATCTCGGCGACCCCTACCACTGCGAGTGCCAGAAAACCGGCCGGCTGCTGGCCGAAGCCTTGCAGCTCGAACGCGAACAATTCCAGATCTGCTTCCAGTCGCGCTTCGGCCGCGCGGAATGGCTGAAGCCCTATCTTGCGCCGACCCTGGAAACGCTGGGCAAGCAACGGGTCGGCCGTGTGGACGTGATCTGCCCGGGTTTTTCCAGCGATTGCCTGGAAACGCTGGAGGAAATCGCGCTGGAGGGCAAGGCCACCTTCCTCGGCGCCGGCGGCAGCGAATATCACTACATCCCCGCCTTGAACGAACGCAACGACTGGCTGCACGCACTGTCCGACATCGCGCATGCCCACCTGCAGGGCTGGATCGACGAAACGACGGCAAGCGAGCGCAAGGCAGAGCTCGAGGCTTCACGTCAGCGCGCACTGATGATGGGCGCCAAGGAATGACCCGGCGTTTGCTATACTAGCGCTTTCACAAGACTCTATTTCACCATGATCGTCATCACCGGCGGCGCAGGCATGATAGGCAGCATGATCGCCTGGCAACTCAACCAGGAAGGACGCGACGACCTCGTGATCGTCGATCGCCAGAAACATGCCGACCAGTGGCAGAACCTTTGCCATCGCCGTTACGAGGAATACCTCGACAAGGACGAACTGCTGCCCTGGCTGGAAGCCGGCGCCGAACTGGATGCCGTGATTCACATGGGTGCGATCAGCGCCACCACCGAACGTGACTGGAACCGGCTGCTGGAAGACAACATCCGCTACAGCCAGGGCCTCTGGCAATGGTGCACGGATAACGACGTTCCCTTCCTCTACGCCAGTTCCGCCGCCACTTACGGCGGCGGTGAACAAGGCTACGACGACCGCGGCATCGATCATCTGCGCCCACTCAACGCCTACGGCTATTCCAAGCATTTCTTCGACCAATGGGTGCAGCGCCAGGTAGAAGCCGACAATACCCCGCCGTTCTGGGCCGGGTTCAAGTTCTTCAACGTCTACGGGCCCAACGAATACCACAAGGAGCGCATGGCGAGCGTTGCCTTCCACAGCTTCAACCAGTTCCGCGATATCGGCAGCGTCAAACTGTTCCGTAGCGACCGCCCGGATGTCGAGGACGGCATGCAGCTACGCGATTTCGTTTACGTCAAGGATGCAGCAACCGTCGTGACCTGGTTCCTGCAAGGCAACGGCGAAAGCGGCATCTACAACATCGGCACCGGGCAAGCCCGCGCCTTCAAGGATCTGGCGACGTCCGTAATGACCAGCGCCGGAGGCCAGCCCGAAATCACCTGGATCGACATGCCGGACGACCTCAAAGGCAAATACCAGTACTACACCCAGGCGGCCATGGACAAGCTGCGCGCCGCTGGCTACGACAAGCCTTTCCACACGCTGGAAGAAGGCGTACGCGACTATGTACAGAACTACCTGATGCAGCCAGACCCCTATTGTTAGGACACCCCGTGAACAGCCAAGATAACATTCGACAGCAACTGGCAGAGCACCAAGCGGTCATCGCCCAGTTGGACGCCCTGGTGCCACTGATCGCCGAAGTGGCCGATCGCCTGCGACTCTGTCTATTGCAAGGCGGGAAAATCCTGCTGATGGGAAATGGCGGCAGCGCTGCCGACAGCCAGCACATAGCCGCCGAGATCGTCGGGCGCTACAAAAGGGAACGCAAAGGCCTCCCTGCCATTGCCCTGACCACGGACACCTCCATCCTGACCTCGGTCGGTAACGACTATGGCTTCGACCATATTTTCTCGCGGCAGGTGGAAGCGCTGTGCAGTGCCGATGATGTCGTGATCGGGATTTCCACTTCAGGCAACAGCACCAACGTCGTCGCCGGCATCGAAAAGGCCCGCGAAATCGGCGCCGCCACCATCGGCATGACCGGAGCAAAGGGCGGCAAGCTGGCCGGGCTCTGCGACTTCAACCTGGCGATGCCTTCTACCGATACTCCACGCGTGCAGGAAGGCCATATCACGGTAGGCCATATCCTGTGCGACCTGATTGAAGCGGACTAGTCAATTGCGCCAACAGCTGCTGGATACCGTCAAGAAAGGCTTCGCCGGCGAACATGCCTGGGTGCTGGTGATCGGCGACTTGATGCTGGATCGCTATCTGTGGGGCGAGGTCGAACGGATTTCCCCCGAGGCGCCAGTGCCGGTGGTCGTCCTCAAGGACGAGACCGAATGTGCCGGTGGCGCAGCCAATGTCGCGGCCAACCTGGCCGGGCTCGGCATTGCGACGCGGTTGCTGGGCTTCGTCGGCGCCGACGACAACGGCACGCGCCTCGCACAGGCCATCCACCGCCTCGGCATCCCCACACAGGGGTTGCAGCGCGCCGAGCGCCATCCAACCATTGCAAAGACGCGCATTCTGGGCGGCCACCAGCAGATGATGCGCGTGGATCGCGAAAACCGTGAAGCCTATTCCGAAATCGACATGGCGTTGTTGCTGGCCGCGATCAATCGCCACATGGCGGAACGTCCCGCTGCCATCATCCTCTCCGACTACGCCAAGGGTGTCTTGACGCCAGCGCTTTGCCAAGCCGTTATTGAGCGTGCCCGCGGACTCGGCATTCCCGTGCTGGTTGACCCCAAGGGACGCGACTACACAAAATACCGCGGCGCCACGGCGCTGACCCCGAACAAGCGCGAAACGGCCGAGGCCTGCCAGGTCGAAGCCCGCGACAGCAAAGCCTTGCTGGCCGCCGCCGCGCAGCTGCGCACAACACTGGAGCTGGATTTTCTCGCCGTCACGCGCGGCGAGGAAGGCGTTTCGCTGCTCGAGGACGGGCAAACTCTGGATATCGCGGCTACGGCACGCCAGGTGTTCGACGTGTCCGGCGCGGGCGACACGGTCATCGCCACCCTAACCGCTGGCCTGATCGCCGGACTGGGCCGGGCTGAAGCATTGCATCTCGCCAACCTCGCCGCCGGGGTGGTCGTCGGCAAGGTCGGCACGGCACCGATCACGCTGCCGGAGCTGCTGCACGAGCTCTCCATCGAAACATCGGCGCAGCAGGCCGACAAGGTCTGCGAACTCGACTCGCTGCTGCCACGCATCGCCTCATGGCGCGCTGCCGGCCAGCGTATCGTGTTCACCAACGGCTGCTTCGACCTGCTGCATGCCGGGCATGTCACCTATCTTGAAGGGGCACGCAAGCTGGGCGACCGCCTCATCGTCGGTCTCAATACCGACCGCTCCGTGTCCGCCCTCAAGGGGCCGAGCCGCCCGGTCATCCACGAGGCCGATCGCGCGCGCGTGATGGCGGCCCTGGAAGCCGTGGATGCAGTGATCCTGTTCGACGAGGACACGCCCCTCAAGCTGATCGGGGCCATTCGCCCCGATATCCTGGCCAAGGGCAGCGACTACACCGAAGACCAGGTCGTCGGCGGCAAGGAAGTCAAGGCTTGGGGCGGCCGGGTCGCACTGGTCGAACTGGTGCCCGGGCGCAGCACCAGCAACATCATCGGCAAGCTCGCCGGCTAAGAAGGATGGCGGACAAGGTTCTCGTTATCGGCCCTTCCTGGGTGGGTGACATGATACTGGCACAAAGCCTGTTCATGCAGTTGCACAAGGAACGGCCTGGCGTCGTGATCGACGTTGCCGCACCCGCATGGACGCTGCCTTTGCTGGAACGCATGCCCGAGGTAAGGCAAGGCATCCCGCTCCCCTTCCGGCATGGCAAGCTGGACCTGCGCGCACGCTTTCGCATCGGCCGGGAACTGCGCAAACAGAAGTACTCGCAAGCAATCCTGCTGACCAACTCCCTCAAATCCGCGTTTGTCCCCTTTGCAGCGAGAATCCCGCTTCGAACGGGATTCCTGGGCGAACTCCGCTATGGATTGCTGAATGACATCCGCCCACTGGACAAGCAAAAGTTGCCGAAGACGGTCGAACGTTTCGTCGCACTGGGGCTGCCGGCGCAACGGAGCCTGCCCGCCTTCCTGCCACAGCCCCGGCTCACCACGCGTCCCGGGCAAGCTGCCGCGATTCTCGAGCGACTGGGGCATCCTCTGCCGACCGCGCCGATACTGGGCCTGTGCCCAGGGGCAGAATACGGGACCGCCAAACGCTGGCCTGCCGAACACTATGCCCAAGTTGCAGAGTGGGCGCTCGCACAAGGATGGGAAGTCTGGTTGTTTGGATCCGGCAAGGATAGCGCCGTCACCGCGGATATCGATCGCCAGACCGGCAATCGCTGCCTGGACCTCGGTGGAAAAACCCAACTCAGCGAAGCCATCGACCTGATGGCACTCACCAGCGCCGTAGTCAGCAACGATTCCGGACTGATGCATCTTGCGGCAGCACTGGGACGAGCCGTCATCGCGATTTACGGCTCTTCCGACCCGCACCACACGCCGCCGATGAGCGCCAAGGCCAGCGTACTTTACCTGAATCTGGAATGCAGCCCCTGCTTCGAGCGGGAATGCCCGCTGGGACACCTGAAATGCCTCAGGAACATCTCGCCGGAACAAGTGATTGCCGCGTTACCCAAACCGCACTCAACGGAAACACCATGAATCAAACCCTATCCCTCCCACTCCGATGGACGCAGCAGAAATATCTGCCCTGGCTGGGCGGTTTGTTCGGTGCCCTGATCGCATCCTGGGTCATCTGGCAATCCCATGGCATCGTCAATCGCGACGGCCTCCTCTACATCGAGGTCGCCAGGCATTTCAGCCTGGGAGAATGGCGACAAGGTTTCGCGCTGTATAACTGGCCGCTCTATCCGCTGATGATGGCAGGGATACATCAGCTATCCGGACTGACTTTGGTCATCTCGGCGCAAATCATCACGATCCTGGCTTTCGCAATCTCTACAACAGGCATCATGGTGCTGGCCCGCGAAGCGGGCGGCGGGCGAAACGTCATGCTCGCTGCGGGCGTGCTCTTCAGTTGCGCGAATCCGCTGGTGAACAATTACCTGCCGATGATCCTGCGTGACCACGGCGCGCTGGCCGCGCATATCTGGAGCATCATCTACTTCGTGCGCTTTTACCGCAGTACAGCCTGGAAGCATGCGTTGTCATGGGGTGCTCTGGCCGTGTTGGCCACCCTGTTCCGAATCGAACTCATCGTCTACCTGTTTCTGCTGCCGATGGTAATTTTGGTGGAACCGTCGCTGGCTTGGCGCCAGCGGCTAAATGCCTTGTTCAAGGCTCACGGCTTGCTGCTGGGCGCTGCAGTGCTGCTTGGCATCGCGCTGTTGTTCCATGCGGGGCTGGATACGCAACATCTTGGACGCCTGCTTGACCCGATCCGCGAGGCGCAGATGCTGATACAGCAGTTGTCCCGGGGATTAGCAGAAAAGTCCCACGCCTATGCCGACGAGGTTCTGGGCAGTTTCCTGGATGACTACGCCACCTCGGGCATCATGCTGACTCTGGCCTACGCGCTACTGCTGAAAACCGCCACATCGGCCGGCTGGATACATCTTGGACTCGGGGTATATGCCTGCAAAGGGAAAACCTCGGACAAGCCCGGCGCAACCAACATCTTCCTTTGGCTGCTACTGCTGGGCCTGATCATTGCCACGGCAATCATACTCACCCATTTTCTCCTGCCCAAGCGCTACCTGCAGCCTATCGCCATCCTGATCGTGCTCTATGGCGCGTTCGGCCTGGTCCGCCTTCATGCTGCCTGGCAGTCGCGTGCCAGAGGTTCAGCCTGGTCTTGGGCGTTTCCGAGCGTCGCGGCATTACTGGTCGTACACGCCTTCATCACATTGAAACCTGAAAGTACGGCGACCTTCTACGACATGAAAGCCGCGCACTGGCTTGCGGAGCATGCCGCCCCGGACAGCAAGATTTTCTACGACGACCTTCGTCTGCGCTACTACGCCTTTGGCGACTCCACCTCCAGGGAGGAGCTGACCTGGCCTCAAACACGTGAGGTCATAAAGACCGGCGAATATCGCAATTACGACTTCATCGTCATCCATATCTCGAGAAGCCATCGGACTGACCAGGTCTGGGTGACGGAGCAGTTGGGCGTTGAACCTGCCGCGATATTCGAGAATGGCCGCGGGCGGCGCGTCCTGATTTATCAGCGCGGCAGTGCCAATTCAAGATAGCAGTGTCGAGATCGACTCTGCGACCGGGATCGATTGCTCCGCGCAATAAGCCTGCCATCCCTCGAACTCGGTCCAGCCGCTGACAAACAGGAAATCCAGCCCCGCCGCCGTCGCAACCTGGTGGTCGTAGCGGCTGTCACCCAGGAATAGCGCAGGCAGGGCGAGATTGCCGCGGCCGATCTCGCGCGCCAGTATCGTATCCTTGCTGACCGGGCTGCCGTGAATGCCGGCATCGAACAAATGATCAATGCCCCGCGCCGCGAACACGCGGTGCAGTTCCGACTGCGAAGCACCCGACACGACCATCCAGCGCGCGTGCAACGTCGCCTCACGCAGCGAATCCAGCCCAGGCGCCACTGCGCATTCCAGCAACCCTTGCATCGACGCCTGCTCGAAGCGAGCCAGCAATTCCTGCATCGCCTCATCAGTCACCGGGTGATACACCATCTCACGCAAGAACTTTTCGAACTTGGCGAAACGGGAAATACCGCCGTTGCGCGCATGGTAATCGACCAGTTCACGCGCCACCGTGTCGCCATAGAGCCGGGCCGCAAAATAGAAAGCCTTCTGCTTGAGCGGATTGGAATCGAGGATGACCCCGTCGCAATCGAACACCAGGGTGCGATAGCGGTGAATATCAATAGGACTGGAAGTAATCTCAGATAGCGACATCCGGCAATTTTTTGCTTAAGTATTGATAGGGGTTACGCCCAGTCGTTTTTGCAGAACAACCAAGGCATCAAGCAATGATCAACATGAAGGATGCAGCCTATCACGTCTGGATGCACAACAGCATCCGCCTCTACCTACGAGATTAGGTTGTAGACAGCTCGCCCCGGATAGCCAACCGTCCCCCTAGCGAACCGGTTTCCTTATTTAGGCCGATTAGCGTGCCGAATACTCTTCGGCCAGCCGCGCAATAAAAGCCTGCTGCTGTACCAGGTCCCGCTCGCCAAATGCCCACGCGTAGTAGGCCTGCCGTTGCGGCCGGAAATGCTCGGAGGTCTCCAGCGCATCGCGTACCCGATCGGCAATATCGGCGCTTTCGGTAGTGATACGCGCCCCGCAATTGTAGATTGCGAGCAGACGTCCGATGTATTCCTCGCTGATCTTCAATTCGCGCATCATCGCGGCGATCGCGTCCGGCGACGACCCCTGGCTTTCGATGAACAGCAGCGGCACATCGTAATAGAGCGCTTCTTCCGGTGACGATGCCCCGTCCGTAATCACCAGGTCAGCCACGGAAAACAGCGTGGACAGTTTGCAGGAGGTCAGTTCGACCAGAGCGTTGCCGCGTTCCCGGGCGATCGCTTGCAACTGCCGGAAACCAATCCGGTCATCCAAACGGACCGAGACCGATTGGCTGGGATGCGGGCGCAGAACCAGATTGTAATGACGCGGGATGTCCCGCAACAGCTTTTCCGCCATTATCTCCCACGACCCGTAAGGCTTGCCTCGCGGCAGATAGAGCAGCGTCTGCGCCGTGGGGTCGAGTCCGATACTCTTCAGAAACATCTCGCGGCTGGCACTATCACGCTCCGGAAAATCAAGAAACGGCAGATAGCCGGCACTGATCAGCTTGTCCTCTAGACCGGAACCGGCCAGCGTATCGAACATTCGCGGGCCGATCACGCATATCCGGTCGAAATGCTGGAGTGCGGCGATTTCCTTTTGCGCCATGAAAGCGTAGGTGCCGTGAAAAACCATATAGCTCCTGGCCGAATAGCGCGCCAGAAGCTCACGGTTGGGAGAGCCTGTAAAAATAGCTTGCGCAGCCCGCAGTCGCCGGTCGCCAGACGAAAAGCGTCCCAGGGATTCATGCAGAGTCAGCAAATTCGTATCAGGATAGACTTGGCGAATTGCACGAATGGTGCTCGCACGTGTACTGACGAACGTCCCTCCCAGGGACTGGTAGAGAGGCATCAGCGCCGGAACGGCCTGATACTGCTTGGTGAAGTAGGCAATCATTGCGTCACCGTCTTGCAGGTTTCGCCGAAGCCCAGCACCTCCAGGCTCTTACCACGTTTCAGGTAGGGAGAAAACGACCGTACCACGCAATCCGCCAGCGGTGCGACACGTCTCGCGTTTTCCCCTTCGGCCAGCAGCAACATGGAAGTATTCTGTGCACGCAGCTTTTGCAGCTGCGCATCGTCCAGCATGGGAATATCCCGGCCCGCATAGTAAAGCAGACGTTCGTCCAGATCGCGATACCCATACAACGGCACCTGCTTCACCGTATGCACCCACCGCTCGAATAGGGGGAAAGCGGCAATACGATAATCGAATATGCGCGCCTCGGCGCCGGCATAAAAGCCGGCATAAAGCAGCGGCATCAGCACGCCGAGGCCAAGCAGCCAGCGGCGGGCACCGGCCTTCAGATGCTTAGCCAACTCCCCCATGCGCTCGCCGAGGAGGATCGCCAGCAGGGGGTACACCGGTAGCAAATATTTGTCGTGCTTGTCGCTGAACAAGGTATAGATCAGGAAGGGTATGGCGACGGCAAGCAGCAGGCTCAGGCAGCGCTTGTCCACCTTCCAGCGGCGCCATGTCGCCAGAGGCGCCACGAAGAGCAGCAGACTAAACGGGAAATAATCCGCAACCACCCATACCAGGTAATCGTAAAACGGCTCGCCGCTGGCGCCATGCATCTTGTGCAGCATGTCCTTCTCGATGGTAGCGCGCCAGATATCGAAGCCGAGGTGCCAAGTCACGGCCACATACCAGGACAAGCCCAGAACCCAGAATATGAGCCAGCCCCACGGGTCGCGCAGCGCCTCCCACTGGCGCGGCTGCTTCTGGATCAGCGCGTCCACCAGCAGCGGCAGCGTCACGAACAAGAGCGCAAGCGGCCCCTTGGTCAACATCGCCAAGCCGAGCAGGAGGTAACTGACCCGCACCCAGCCACGGCCGCCTTCGCCCTGCGTGTAGCGCCAGGCGGCCAGCAGTGCTCCACTGCAAAGCGCGGTCAGCAGCATCTCGATTTCGGCGCGGCGCGCAAACATCGCGAAGCCGGCATTTGCGACCAGGATCTGCAACGTAAACAAGGCCGGCCAGGCGCCGAACTTGCGGTAAGCGTAGCGGTAACTGGCCCAGGCGATCAGGCTGGCCGCCAGCGCCGAGGGCAGGCGCACCGCCCATTCGTTGGCGGAGCCGATCAGGTGGGCGAAGGTGGCGGAAATCCAGTACAGCAGCGGCGGCTTGGTGATATACAGTTCGCCGTTGATATGCGGCAGCAGCCAGTCGCCGCTGGCGAACATGGTTGCGGCAGGCAGGGCGCGACGCGCCTCGTTGAACGACATCAGTGCGATGCCGCCCAATCCCCAGTAGAACACGATCGCGGCAATGACAACGGTCGCCAGCAACAGTCGGCGATACAGCGTCGCCTGCGCGGTGGATGTCGCCGGAATCATGTAGCGGGCATTTCCGACTTGGTGACCAGCACGTCCTCCATGATCAGGTACTGCAGGTCGGAACCGAAGAACATGTTGAGCGCGTCGGTGGGGCTACACACCATCGGTTCGCCGCGACGGTTGAGCGAAGTGTTGAGCACGACACCGTTGCCGTTGAGTTTCTCCAGTTCAACCATCAGGTCATAGTAGCGCGGGTTGAATTCGCGCTGCAGCACCTGCGCCCGGGCGGTGCCGTCCTCGTGCACGACTTCCGGCACGCGCGTCTTCCAGTCCTCCGCCACTTCGAAGGTGAAAGTCATGAAAGGTGCCGGGTGCATCGTCTGCAACATCTTGGGGCCGACGGTATCCAGCATGCTTGGGCAGAACGGGCGCCAACGCTCGCGGAACTTGATCTGCGCATTGATGCGGTCTGCCACCCCTGGCGCACTGGGGCAGCCGAGGATGGAGCGGCCGCCGAGCGCGCGCGGGCCGAATTCCATGCGCCCCTGGAACCAGGCCACGGGGTTGCCATCGGCAAGGATCTGGGCGATGGTCGCCGGCACGTTGGCTATCTGCTGCCACTTGGGCCGCGCAGGGTGCCTGGCGCAAGCGGAAATCACGTCCTCATTGCTGTACTGCGGGCCGAGATAGACGTGTTCCATCTTTTCCACCGGCACGCCGCGCGCCACCGACAAATACGACGCCGCGCCAACCGCGGTGCCGGAATCGCCCGAGGCCGGCTGCACGAACAACTCCTTCACCTCCGGGCGGGCGATGATCTTCTGGTTGAGCTTGACGTTGAGCGCCCCGCCGCCGGCAAAGGCCAGCTTGCCGGTTTCGCGCAGAATGTCGCCCAGGTAGTAATCCATCATTTCCAGCGCCAGCTTTTCGAACAAGGCCTGCATGCTGGCGGCATAGTGAATATAAGGGTCGTCGGCGATGTCGCCTTCGCGCTTGGGGCCCAGCCACTCCACCAGCCTGGGCGAGAAGTAATAGCCCTTGCCCTTTTCCTTGTAGCGGCGGAAGCCGATCACATTGGCGTAGTCGGTGTTGATGATGAGCTCGCCGTTCTCGAACTTGGCGAGGCGGGAGAAATCGTACCTGGCCGCATCGCCGTAGGGCGCCATGCCCATTACCTTGTACTCGCCGTCCAGCATCTCGAAGCCGAGATACTCGGTGATCGCACCGTACAGGCCGCCCAGCGAATCCGGATCGTAGAATTCCTTGATCTTGTGGATCTTGCCGTT
>CAMLDQ010000038.1 GCA_946478965.1 uncultured Methylobacillus sp.
AAACGGCAAGGATTGATGCGCTGCGCGCGCGTCTGGAAACCGGCCTGCGCGATCTGGGCGCCACAGTTTTCGGCGCCGCCAGCACGCGTGTGCCGAATACCAGCTTCTTCGCCTTTCCGCACATCGAAGGCGAAACGCTGGTGATGACCATGGACCGCAAGGGCTTCGCGATTGCAAGCGGATCCGCATGCTCCAGCGACAGCACCGACCCCAGCCATGTACTGCTGGCCATGGGCGTGGAGCCAGAGTTCGCGCGCGGCGCCGTCCGGGTCAGCCTGGGAGCAGGCAACAGCGAAGGCGAAGTGGATGCATTCCTGCACATATTGGAACACGAGCTTTTACGATTGAAACGCATGGCCGCGATTGCGGTTTGAGGAATTAGGCATGACTGTGAAAACACCGATTTATCTGGACTACTCCGCCACCACGCCGGTCGACCCGCGTGTGGCGGAAAAAATGATTCCCTACCTGACCGAACACTTCGGCAACCCGGCCAGCCGCAGCCATGCGTTCGGCTGGGAGGCTGAGCAGGCGGTGGAGGACGCGCGTGCGCAGGTCGCCGCACTGGTCAATTGCGACCCGCGCGAAATCGTCTGGACCTCGGGCGCAACGGAGTCCGACAACCTGGCGATCAAAGGCGCGGCGAATTTCTATGCGGGCAAGGGCAAGCACATCATTACGGTGCAGACCGAGCACAAGGCGGTGATCGATCCTTGCCGCGAACTGGAGCGCCATGGTTTCGAGGTCACCTACCTGCAACCGGAAGCGAATGGCTTGCTGGACCTGGAAAAATTCCTCGCTGCCGTGCGTCCGGACACCATCCTGGCCTCGGTGATGCTGGTCAACAATGAAATTGGCGTAATCCAGGATATCGAGGCCATCGGCAACCTGTGCCGCGAGCGAGGCATCATCTTCCACGTCGATGCGGCGCAGGCGACCGGCAAGGTGGAAATCGACCTGGAACAGCTGCCGGTTGACCTGATGAGCTTTTCCGCCCACAAGACCTACGGCCCCAAGGGCATCGGCGCGCTGTACGTGCGCCGCAAACCGCGCGTGCGCATCGAAGCGCAGATGCACGGCGGTGGCCACGAACGCGGTATGCGCTCAGGCACGCTGGCAACCCACCAGATCGTCGGCATGGGCGAAGCCTTCCGCATCGCGAAGGAAGAAATGCAGCTGGAAAACGCCCGCATCCGCCGCCTGCGCGACCGGCTGCTGGCCGGCCTGCAGGAAATCGAGGAAGTCTACGTCAACGGCGACCTGCAGCAGCGCGTGCCGCACAACCTGAATATCAGTTTCAATTTCGTCGAGGGCGAATCGCTGATCATGGCGGTCAAGGACATCGCCGTATCCAGCGGTTCCGCCTGCACATCGGCCAGCCTGGAGCCGTCCTACGTGCTGCGCGCACTGGGCCGTTCCGACGAACTGGCACACAGCTCGATCCGTTTTTCCATCGGCCGCTTTACCACCGAGGAAGAGGTCGACTACACGGTGGCACTGATGAAGAGCAAGATCGGCAAGCTGCGCGAGCTCTCCCCGCTGTGGGAAATGTTCCAGGAAGGCATCGACCTCGAATCCGTCCAATGGGCCGCGCATTAACAGAAAACTAAGGAAACATCATGGCATACAGCGATAAAGTTCTGGATCACTACGAAAACCCGCGCAACGTCGGCGCGCTGGACAAGAACGACCCGCACGTCGGCACCGGTATGGTCGGCGCGCCGGCCTGCGGCGACGTGATGAAGCTGCAGATCCGCGTCGGCGACGACGGCGTGATCGAGGACGCGAAATTCAAGACCTACGGTTGCGGTTCCGCGATCGCCTCTTCTTCGCTGGTCACCGAGTGGCTGAAGGGCAAGACGCTGGACGAAGCGATGACGATCAAGAATTCCGACATCGCCGAAGAGCTGGCGCTGCCTCCGGTCAAGATCCATTGCTCGGTGCTGGCGGAAGACGCGATCAAGGCGGCGATTGCCGACCTCAAGCAGAAAACCGGCACCACCGCGGACGTCGAAGTTTGCAAGCAGGAGTCCTGAAATGGCCATCACCCTGACCGAAACCGCCGCCAGCCGCGTACAGAAGTTCCTCGCCAACCGCGGCAAGGGCGTCGGCTTGCGTCTCGGGGTCAAGACCTCGGGCTGCTCCGGCATGGCCTATACGCTGGAATTCTCGGACGATATCCTGCCCGAGGACATGGTGTTCGAGAGCCACGGCGTCAAGGTGTTGATCGACCCGAAAAGCCTCGCCTACCTGGACGGTACCGAGCTCGACTACACCAAGGAAGGCCTGAACGAAGGCTTCAAGTTCAACAACCCCAACGTCAAGGACAGCTGCGGCTGTGGCGAGAGCTTTACTGTCTGATCCGGTTAGCGTGCATTGTTGAATAGAAACTACTTTGAACTGTTCGATCTCCCGGCCAGCTTTGCCATCGATCGCTCCCAGCTCGACCTGAACTACCGCAAGCTGCAAAGCGAGGTCCATCCCGACCGCTTTGCAGCTGCTTCCTCCGCGGAGCGCCTGCGCTCCATGCAATGGGCCACCCACGCCAACGAGGCCTACCAGACGCTGCGCTCACCGATCTCCCGGGCCCGCTACCTGCTACAGTTGCATGGCGTGGACACGCAGGAAGAATCCAATACCGCGATGCCGATGGATTTCCTGATGCAGCAGATGGAATGGCGCGAAGCCATCGAGGAAGCGCGCGGCGCCCACGACATCGGCGTCCTGGACAAGCTGCTGCGTGAGCTTGGGCACGAGGTGAGATCCCAGGAAACCATACTGCAATCCGCGCTCGATCTTGAACGGAACTACACCGCCGCCTCCGACAGCGTGCGCAAACTGGCATTTCTTGATAAATTGCGCAGCGAAATTGAAGAGGCGATTGAACATATTGAACAACACTGACGATGGGAACCGCACGCCGCGTGGCACCGGCGTAGCAAGCTGACATGGCATTACTGCAGATCTCCGAACCCGGCCAGAGCGCCGCGCCGCACCAGCACCGACTGGCCGTAGGCATCGACCTCGGCACCACCAACTCGCTGGTGGCGACCGTACGCAGCGGCCTCAGCGTCGTCCTGCACGACGAACAGGGCCGTGCGCTGCTGCCGTCCGTAGTGCATTACCATGCCGACGGCAGCACCGATGTCGGCTATAGTGCGCAAGCCCAGCAAAGCCAGGACCCGCATAACACCATCGTTTCGGTCAAACGCTTCATGGGCCGCGGCATTGCCGACATCCAGGACCCCAGTCATCACCCGTATCGCTTCATCGATGCCCCCGGCATGGTGCAGATCAGTACCGTGGCCGGCATCAAAAGCCCGGTCGAAGTCTCGGCCGAGATTCTCAAGGTACTGAAACAGCGTGCGGAGCGCTCCCTGAGCGGTGAACTCACCGGCGCCGTCATCACCGTGCCGGCCTATTTCGACGACGCCCAGCGGCAAGCCACCAAGGACGCCGCACGCCTGGCCGGGCTCAACGTGCTGCGCCTGCTGAACGAACCCACTGCCGCAGCCGTCGCCTACGGCCTCGACCATGGCTCGGAAGGCATTTTCGTCGTCTACGACCTCGGCGGCGGCACCTTCGATGTATCCATACTGCGCCTGTCCAAAGGCGTATTCGAGGTACTGGCCACCAACGGCGATTCCGCCCTCGGCGGGGACGATTTCGACCGCCGCATCTTCTGCTGGATACTGGAGCAGGCCAAGGTGCCGCCGATCGGCCCCGAGGATACGCGCCTGCTGCTGACCAAGGCGCGCGAAGCCAAGGAACAACTGACCGATCACAACGAGACCCGCATCACCTGCATGCTGGCGAACGGCATACTGGTGGATCTGGTGCTGGACACGCCCACCTTCGCGGAACTGACCCGGCATCTGGTTGCAAAGACATTGACGCCTACCCGCAAAGCCCTGCGCGATGCGCAGATCGAAATTACCGACGTGCAGGGCGTGGTCATGGTCGGTGGCGCCACCCGCATGCCGCAGATCCAGCATGCCGTCGCCGAGTTGTTCGGGCAGGAGCCGCTGACCAACCTCGACCCGGACAAGGTCGTTGCGCTGGGGGCGGCCATCCAGGCCAACGTGCTGGCCGGCAACAAGAACGACAACGAGTTGCTGCTGCTCGACGTAATCCCGCTTTCGCTCGGACTGGAAACCATGGGCGGACTGACGGAGAAAGTCGTGCCGCGCAATGCCACCATCCCGGTCGCCCGCGCCCAGGACTTCACCACTTTCAAGGATGGCCAGACGGCGATGAGCATTCACGTCGTGCAGGGCGAGCGCGAACTGGTTTCCGATTGCCGCTCGCTGGCGCGCTTCGAACTGCGCGGCATCCCGCCGATGGCCGCCGGTGCAGCGCGGGTGCGCGTCACCTTCCAGGTGGATGCCGACGGCCTGCTCTCGGTATCGGCGCGCGAACAGGCCAGTGGCGTGGAAGCCCATATCGTCGTCAAGCCTTCCTATGGCCTGACCGACGATGAAATTACCGCCATGCTGCAAACGTCCTATTCCCACGCAGAGGAAGACAAACAGGCACGCGCCTTGCGCGAAGCGCAAGTGGAGGCCGAGCGCCTGCTGGAGGCTGTCCACGCCGCGCTGGCGCAGGATGGCGATGCCTTGCTCAACGCCGACGAGCGCGCAGCGCTGGAAGCCCATCTGCAGGCGCTGCATGTGGCCGCTTTGGGTACCGACAGGCAGGCGATCACCGCCGCCATGGAAAACCTCAACCACGCGTCGGAGACCTTTGCCTCCCGCCGCATGGACGTATCCATCAAAAAGGCCCTCACCGGTCACAAACTCGACGAAATAAAGGTCTGAAATGCCGCAAATCATCGTACTTCCGCATGAAGAATTGTGCCCGGAAGGCGCTGCCTTCGAAGCCAAGAGCGGCATGTCCATTTGCGACAACCTGCTCGAACACGATATCGACATCGACCACGCCTGCGAAAAGGCCTGCGCCTGCACCACCTGTCACGTCATCGTGCGGGAAGGCTACGCTTCGCTGAATCCGGCGGAGGAAAAGGAAGACGACCTGCTCGACAAGGCCTGGGGACTGGAGCCGAATTCACGCCTTTCCTGCCAGGCTATCGTCGACCGGAGCGATCTCGTCGTGGAGATTCCCAAGTATTCGATCAACATGGCCAAGGAAGGTCACCACTAGCACCGGGCGTTTGCCCGCCTTGTAAGAAACCGGCAACTGGAATACCCTGACCCTAAAATAACCCAGGGAGAGGGAACCATGCTGAGCTTCGATTTTCTGGTCATCGGGAGCGGTCCGGCTGGCCAGCGCGCAGCAATCCAGGCGGCCAAGCTCGGCAAGAGCGTCGCAATGATCGAAAACCGCAGGGTAGTCGGCGGCGTTACGGTTCATACCGGCACTATCCCCAGCAAGACCTTGCGCGAAGCCGTACTCTACCTGACTGGATGGACGCAGCGCGGCCTCTACGGCCAGAGCTACCGCCTCAAGCAGAATCTCACCATCGACGATCTGATGCAGCGGCTGCAGATCACGATCCGTAACGAAGTCAGCGTCATTGAAAACCAGCTGGCGCGCAACGGCGTCACCGTGATTAACGGTACAGCAGCGTTTCATGATCCGCACACCCTGCACGTCACCGGGCATGACGGCGAAATCACCGAACTGGCGGGCGAGAAAATCGTCATCGCCACCGGCACCACCCCGTCGCGGCCGAGCAACATTCCGTTCGACGACGGCTACATCATCGATAGCGACGGCATCCTCAACCTGAAGAAAATCCCGCGCACCATGGCCATCGTCGGCGCCGGTGTAATCGGCGTCGAATATGCCGCGATGTTCAGCGCGCTCGACGTCAAAGTCACCCTCATCGACGGCCGGCCGCAAATGCTGGATTTCCTGGACCGCGAAATTGTCGACGAACTGGCCCACAGCCTGCGCGCCAGGCAAGTCACTCTCCGTCTGGGGGAAAAAGTAGCTTCAGTGCACCGAACAGTGGACGATGTCGAACTCATCATGGCCAGCGGCAAGCGCGTAGTCGCCGACATCGTCATGTTCGCGGCTGGACGGCAAGGCGCAACCGATGCGCTCAAACTGGAAAACGCAGGTCTGACTGCCGATGAGCGTGGACGCATAGCGGTCGATCTCTGCTACACCACGTCCGCCTCGCACATATACGCCGCAGGCGACGTGATCGGGTTCCCCAGCCTGGCATCGACCTCCATGGAACAGGGCCGCCTGGCCGCCTGCCATGCCTGGGACAAGAAGGCAGCCTGCGTACCCGAACATTTTCCGTTCGGCATCTACAGCGTTCCGGAGATCAGCATGGTCGGAGCCACCGAGCAGCAGCTTACCGCGGCCAACATCCCTTACGAAGTCGGCGTAGCGCGCTTCAAGGAAACGGCCCGCGGCCAGATACTGCGGCTGGAGGAAGGCCTGTTGAAGATCATCTGCGGCCTGGAGGATCACCGAATTCTGGGCGTCCACATCTTTGGCGAAAGCGCGACGGAACTGATTCATATCGGCCAGGCCGTCATTAACCTCAACGGCACGCTGGAGTATCTGGTGGAAACGGTGTTCAATTACCCGACGCTGGCAGAAACCTACAAGATTGCCGCGCTCGACTGCTGGAACAAGCTCTCCTCTTGACGCCTAAGCGTTGGGTGACGCCGCCGCAGCAGGATCGAGCAGGCGTGCAAATGCCTCTGCCGGCACCGGTGCGCTGATCAGGTAGCCCTGTATCTGATCGCATCCCTGCTCGCGCAGAAAATTAAGCTGCTCCTGGAGTTCCACCCCTTCTGCGACTACCTGCAGATTCATGCTGTGCGCCATCGCGATAATCGCCTGGGTGATGGCGACATCGTCCTGGTCCTGCGGCACATCGCGGATGAAAGAACGGTCGACCTTGAGTGAATCGATGGGGAAACGCTTCAGGTAGCCCAACGAGGAATAGCCGGTGCCGAAGTCGTCAATGGAAACGTGCGTGCCCATATCGCGGAAGCGCTGCAGAATCTCGACGGCACTCTCGGCGTTCTGCATGATCATGCTTTCGGTGATTTCCAGCTCCAGATAGGCCGGCGGCAAACCGCTGCGTCCCAAAGCCTCGGCGATCGTGTGGGGCAGCATTTCATCGCGGAATTGCTGGGCGGAAAGGTTCACGGCAAGGCTGATCAGCGGCAAACCGGCGTTCTGCCAGGCACGGTTCTGCCGGCAAGCTTCGCTGAGCACCCAGGCGCCAATCGGCACGATCAGCCCGGTCTCCTCCGCCAGCGGGATAAACTGAGCTGGCGAAACCAGCCCGAGGTCGGGATGGCTCCAGCGGATCAGGGCCTCGGCACCCACGATCTGATTGGTGCGCAAATCCACCTTGGGTTGATAGTAGAGCACGAATTCGTCACGCTCTAGCGCTCGGCGCAAGCTGTTCTCGAGCGCCAGCCGCTCGAAACTGTGGACATTGCTTTCCGAGGCGTAGAACTGGAAAGTATTCTTGCCCTGCTCCTTGGCACGGTACATGGCCACATCGGCATTCTTCAGCAAGGTACTGAGATCGACCCCGTCATCGGGATAAACGCTGATCCCAATGCTGGCGCTCACGTAAAGCTCCTGACCCAGCAGGTAAAAAGGCTGGCCCAGAGCGGCCATGATCTTGCGCGCGACATTGCCCAGGTACTGAGTATCGGAAAATTGTTCGATCAGCACCACAAATTCATCGCCACCCTGCCGCGCGACGGTATCCGAATCGCGCAGGCATTGCTGCAGGCGTTCTGCAGCCGTTTTCAACAACTGGTCACCCGCATGATGGCCAAGGGTATCGTTGATGACCTTGAAGCGATCAAGGTCAATGAACAAGACCGCCAGGCGACCGCGCTCCCGCTGCACACGCCGCAAGCCGTGTTCGATGCGTTCGTGCAGCAGCGTCCGGTTAGGCAGCCCGGTCAGCGCATCGTGATTGGCGAGAAAATGCAGTTGCTCCTCGGACTGCTTGCGCAGCGTGATGTCGGAAAACACCCCGACGTAATTAAGTATCTTGCCCTTCTCATCCTTGACCGCATTAATCGACAGCCATTCGGGATAAATTTCGCCATTCTTGCGTCGATTCCAGATTTCTCCGTTCCATTGCCCGGTCTCGAAAACCGACTTCCACATCTCTTCATAGTAAGTGTCGGTCTGTTTGCCGGAGCTCAGGATGGAAGGCTTCTGACCGACGATATCGTCCCGCCCGTAGCCAGTGATGCTGATGAAGCCCTGATTCACCTCCAGAACGCGCAGTTCCGGGTCAGTAATCATCAAACCTTCCGCCGTGTGATCGAACGCTTGCTGCGTCAACGCGAGTCGTTCTTCCGCCTGCTTGCGGGCACTGATATCCAGCATCACGCCGACCAGTTCCGCAGGCTTGTTGTCTTCACCGGCTATCACCCGAACCACATCGTGCAGCCATACCACACGCCCGTCCTGCGCCAGCATGCGGTAATCGAAACTGTGTCCGGCCAGCTTCTCAGTCTCATCCTTGCAATAGGCCGGTGCCCAGGCCCTGTCGTCCGGATGCATATGTTCGACCCAGAAAGTCGGCGAAGCCAGCCATTCCTCTACCGGGTAGCCCAGCACCTTGGTCGCTTCCGGACTCACATAGGTAAACCGCCCTCCTGGCGTCGCACGCCAGAGGATCGCCTGCGCCGATTCCACCAGTTCGCGGAATTCATGCTCTGTCTTGCGCAACACTTTTTCCATGCGCTTTCGCCCGCTGTAGGCAGCCGCAATGATGAGCCCGGTTGTCGACCACACGACAAGATAAGACCAGATATCCACCAAGCCGCCGGATGGAGCACGACCGAAATACCCCTCGCCCAACGCCAGACTCCACAGGGAGAGGATGGTCACCAGCAAGGTCAACACCGCCGCACCGAGCAAATGGAAGCGTATCGCCGCCCACACGATCAAGGGAAACAGCACGAAGGCGCGCGGGCTCTCCTCCACGCCGAAAGGGATCCAGCCAAAGAAGACGACCGCACTGCCCAGCAGCAGCAACGCCAGCAATGCGGCAGCTTCCAGCCACTGCCGCATCTGGAAACGCCCTGTCTGCACGACGGCCAGCACCAAAGGCACGAACATCAGGTCGCTCAGGGCATCCCCCATCCACCAGTTGAGCAAGGCGTCGCCACTAGCCGCCGCGCTGATGACCCCCCCGAACAACAGGCTGAAAACCCCAATACCGGCGCTGAGCCAGGTGCTTAGCATGGCGCCCAGCATCGCCAAAAGGAACACGTCTCGGGAACGCTCCAGCCGGGTATCGAACCCTGCACGCTGCAGGAGCCAGGCGCCAACACCGGCTTCCAGCGTGTTGCCAATTGCCATTGCAAAGGCCACAGTAGCCGGCACGCCGGTTCCAAGTTCCGTCACTACAGCACCCAGCAGAATTCCGGGCCAGAAACGCACGCCGAACAGCAGCAGTGCCGCCAGCGACAGGCCGCTCGGTGGCCACACCAGGCTGACCGTCCCGATGCTGGTGAAGTGCAGGCCAACCATTCCGGCACACCAGTACAGGAATGCCAGTCCCAGCATCAAGGCCAGATCTCTTGGACTCTGGAAATGTCGCACTGATATCAGGGTATTCATCGCACTGGCGATTGTAATGCCATTCGCCCGCGACACCTACCTGCCGAAAAGAAAAAAGCCCGCTTGCGCGGGCTTTGAATTGTGGCTGACGCCACGAGGAGTATGAACAAAAAACGAGCTGGATTAGAACTTGTAGGTCATGTCCAGTTGGTACAGGTTGAACTTGTCCAGGTTCACGCCGAGATCGCCCGAGCCCGTGGCAGACAGGTTCTTGTCCTTGCGGTTGCCATGGCCAGCAGCAAAATTGAGGACGACATTTTCACGCAGGTTGTATCCGCCCTTGAACACGACCCCCTTCATATTCACGCGAGAGTCCATGAAGTCGGAATCGACGGCATTCGGATCCACGGAGTACGCACCAACGTCCTGATACCAGAGCTTGGCATCCCAAGCGCCTTGACCCTTACCGGACTTGAGGCCAGCACCCAGCATCCAGGCGTTATAGTCGCCGGAGCAAGAAATCGTTGCATTCGCGGCACAAGCTGCCTTTGCACGGTCGCTGCCATCAATGTTGTGCACATAGTCACCGAACACGTTCCAGGACAACGCGCCGCCTGTTTTAATGTCTACTTCGAACGGCACTTCGATGGTAGTCAGGTCGTTGATACCCATGTAGGTATTATTCCCGAGGCTACCAGTACTGAGCGCGCTACTTCCAATGACGGGCGTGAAGGTACCGAACTTCTTGTCGTTGCTATGCTTGGTATAGGTCAATGCCACCTTGCCCGCGACATTGTCGGTGATCGGGAACTTAGCACCGCCCTGCATCACCATCATCCAGTCGGAATGGTTATCCGATGAACTGGAAGGGGAGAATTCCTTGTCGTCGCCGACGTAGTTGGCCTGTGCCAGATTGAAGAAGATATTGGCATTGCCTGCCTTGAAGTTGAGCTTTTCAACCAGGCCCTCGAACGGCAAGTCGCCATCCCATACCATGGGGGTGGTATACAGCGGGTTATTCACGCGACCGGCTTCCAGAGTCAGCCAATCGGTGGTTTTCCAACCGATCATGGCGCGTTTGACGAACAGCGTTTCCTTTTTATTGATGCCATCAGAGCTGGAGCTGCCGAAAGTTGCGTTGTCCGAGCGGCCGCTACCGCCCATAGCCAATGCGAGATCAGTGTAGAAGTCATTTGCTTTGGTCTTGATCCCGAAAGTAACCTTGTAACGCGCACGATCACGATCCTCGGAAGTCTTGCTGCTAGCCTTATCCTCACCGTCGCGGTGCTCGCCACGCACGCGGATATCGCCGTAGACGGTCGCGTTATCGATGAAATCGGCGACGGTGATCTTGCCAGCGCTCTTCATTGTCTTCTGCTCGGTCGTGCGTTCCTTTTCGCGGCCGTTCAGCAGTTGGTGGCCTTCTTCTTCGGTCAGCACACCCTTGGCCATCAGAGTGTAGATGATGTCGTCGTTGTTGTCCGCCATCGCCGGTGCGACTGCACCCAGGGCCAGCACGCCGGCAACTGCTGCCAGTACGCCGCGCAATTTCATTTGTTCCATCAGATTGCTCCCAGTCGTTAGAAAAAATCAAAACCTGCTCGTTACATCAGGTTTCAACACGGGAGGCATTCTGTGTCTTCAATGTTACAGTTTTATGACCTGCGGGTATTTTGTGATACACATGTTGCAAAAAAACAACAGTGCAATCTGGAGGGGTCCTAGCTACGGAAACGCCGCTATGGCGCTAGCGAAAATGGCTACCGTTCGAGAGGTTCGCTATCACGTCCGGTAAGAAAACCATGCGACAGCATACTGGACAGCTCCGCGGGCAACATCGGCTTGCTGAACAGGAAACCCTGAATATGGTCACAGCGCCGCTCCCGCAGGAAGTCGAGCTGCTCCGCGGTTTCCACGCCTTCCGCAACGCTGACCAGCGCCATGTTCTGCGCCAGCCCGATCACGGCCGAGGCGATGGCCGCATCTTCCGGGTTACTGGGCACGTTGACCACGAACGATTGGCAGATCTTGAGCGTGTCGATCGGAAAATGCTTGAGATAGGCAAGAGAAGAGGCCCCCGAGCCGAAGTCGTCTATCGCGATGCTCACACCCAGCGCCTTGATGCGGTTGAGCGTGTCGACGTTATGCTCTACATTTTCGATGAAGATGCTTTCCGTCAGCTCCAGTTCCAGGAGTTCCGGCGGCAAAGCAACGGCGCGCAAGGCACTCCTCACCCGCTCGACCATATCCGGCTGCATCAATTGCCGCACGGAAAGGTTGACCGCCACCCGGACCGGATTGCCTTGGTCCAGCCAGACCCTGGCCTGGCGACAGGCTTCATGCAGCACCCAATCGCCCACCTGAACGATGAGTCCGGTTTCTTCCAGCAAGGGGATGAATTCCACCGGTGAAACCAGACCCAGCTCCGGATGCTGCCAGCGCAACAGCGCTTCCACACCGATGATGCGCTGATCGTCCATGGCCACCTGCGGCTGGAAGTAAAGGCAGTATTCGTCGCGTTCCAGTGCGCGCCGCAAACTGTTTTCCAGTACCATGCGCTCGTAGGCCACGGCATCCATTTCCGGCTCGTAGCGCTGAAACTTGTCCTTGCCCTGGCTCTTGGCCGAGTACATTGCCACATCGGCGCGCTGCAGCAACATTTCGGAAATCTCACCGGAGGGCGGACAGCAGGCGATGCCAATGCTGGCCGTGATATAGATTTCGTGATGATCCACCAGGAAAGCCGGCCGCAAGGCGTCCAGTATTTTCTGCGCCACCACGTCGGCATCTTCGGACTGCTGCACGTTGGTCAGCACCAGAGCAAATTCGTCCCCACCGAGGCGGGCGATGGTGTCGGTTCCGCGCACGCACGCGCCGATGCGGCCGGCCACCTGCTGCAGCAAATGATCGCCGATGGTGTGTCCCAGCGTATCGTTGACGTTTTTGAAGCGGTCCAGGTCGATAAACATGATGCCGACCATGTCACCGGTGCGCTGCGCATTCGCCAGCGCCTGCTGCAGGCGCTCGTTGAACATCATGCGATTGGGCAGGCCGGTCAGCGGATCATGGTTGGCAAGGAAGTGCAGCCGAGCCTCGGTCTGCTTGAGGGCGGTGATCTCGGCAAATACGGTGACGCGATGCGAGACCTCCTTGGCCAGGCCGAGCACATCGGTAATGCTCATCCAAACCGGGAATCGCTCGCCGCTCTTGCGCCGCAAGAAGGATTCGCCGCGCCAGCCGTCGGAAGTATCCTGATTAGCGTGCGGGGCGTCGGCCATATTGCCCCAGATCAGATGCAGGTGTTTGCCGACAACTTCATCGCTGTCGTAGCCGGTCATGCTGCAGAACGCGGGATTGACGCTGACAACGGCATGCTCCGCGTCGGTGATGACGATCCCTTCCAGGGTGCTCTCGAATACCTGGGCCGCGAGGCGCAAGCGCTCCTCAGCCCGTTTGCGCTCGATGGCATAGCGCATCGCGCGCGCCAGCCAGCGCGCATCGACGCTGCCTTTGACCAGAAAGTCCTGCGCGCCGGCCTGCACCAGTTCCGCCGCAAATACCTCGTCGTCCAGGCCGGTCATTACGACAATCGCAACGCCGGGAGCCTCCGCATACACCTGCCAGAAAGTGCGCTGGCTTTCCGAGTCCGGCAGCGACAGATCCAGCAGGATCACATCAAAATCCTGTGTCCGGATATGCGCCACGGCTTCGGCCATGGACTGCGCCTTGGCCAGCGTATATTCCGGCAAGGCATCGATCAGCATGAACTCCAGCAGACGAGCGTCGCCCGGATTATCCTCGACCAGAAGAACCCGCATTACGACTCCGGCGCCAACGCGGCGGTCATCTTGCCGCCACGCCGCAACAGTTCGGTGGCCTCATCCGCAACCAGCGGACGGCTGTATAGATAGCCTTGTGCATCGTCGCAGGAGAGACGGCGCAACATATCCTGCTGCTCCCTGGTTTCCACGCCCTCGGCCAGGCCTTTCATCTTGAACACATGCGCCACCTGGATCACCGCCCGCGCAAAATCGGCGCCTTCGGCGGATACGGCCGCGTCTTCGATCATGGAGCGGTCCAGCTTGATTGCATCGAATGGATATTTGCACAAATAGCGGAAAGAAGCGCGGCCGCTGCCGAAATTGTCGAGTGCCAGCCGAACACCGAGGCCGTGCAGGCGATTCAGCACGACCAATGCCCGGTCTTCGTTTTCCGTCAGCGACAATTCGGAAATTTCCAGTTCCAGCAGGTGCGGCGGCAATCCCGTTTTCTTCAGGGCATTGGCCACGATTTCCGGGAAATTGGGCTGCAACAGTTGCCGGAAAGCCAGGTTCACCGATAGCGGCAACGACGGCATGCCCGCCTCCTGCCAGGCGCGCCCCTGCGCACAGACCTCCTGCAACACCCATTCCCCAACCGCCAGAATCAGGTCGGAGCCTTCCAGCGCATGCAGGAATTGTCCCGGCATCAGCAACCCACGCTGCGGGTGCTGCCAGCGCAGCAATGATTCCATCCCGACGATCGTGCCGGTATCGATATCCACCTGCGGCTGGTAATGCACGATAAATTCCCGCTGTTCGAGCGCATCGTGCAACTGCTTGCGGATGCCGCTGCTTTCACCTGCATGCACATTCATGCTGGGCGAATAAAAACGGCTGCCACTACTGGCACCGGATTCGGACTTGGCCTGGTACATCGCCATGTCGGCATTGCGCAGCAGGTCTTCCATGCTGTCCGCGTCGGACGGATACAGGCTGATACCTATGCTGATATGCACATGCAGCAAGCGGTCATGTACCGTATACGGTGCCTCCATGTAGCTCTGCAGCTTGTGCGCGACCGCCACGACGTCGTCCACATCATGCATGTCATGCAGTATCAGCACGAATTCATCCCCCCCCATGCGGGCAATGAAATCGGTTTCACGCACGCATTCGCGCAGGCGATCGGCCACCTGGCACAGCAACTGGTCGCCAATCTGGTGCCCGAACACATCGTTGATCGGCTTGAAACCGTTGAGGTCGATCAGCATCAGCGCAATCGGGCTCTCGCTACGTCGCGACCAGGCCATCGCATTCTTGAGCTGGTCATACAGGTATTTGCGGTTGGCCAGCCCGGTGAGACTATCGTGGTGGGCGAAATAGTGCAGCCGGTCTTCCAGGCGCTTGCGCTCGATGGCATAGCGCAGCGAACGGATCAGCACATGCGAGGTAATGTGGTCCTTGACCAGAAAATCCTGCGCGCCGTGCTGGACCGCGCTGACGGCCAGCGCCTCCTCGCCCAGCCCGCTCAGCACGACAATCGGGATGGACTGCGCGTAAGCGTGGATTTTCAGCAAGGTGTCCAGGCCGGCGCCGTCCGGCAGTTGCAGATCCAGCAGGATCACCGTGACGTCGTGTTCGTTCAGGATTTCCATCGCCGCTTCGAGCCGCCCGGCTGTATGCAGCACAAAGCGGTCGTGCTTGTCCTCGGCAAGCAGCTCGTTCACCAGGCGCACGTCGCCTGGATTATCTTCCACCAGCAGCAGATGTATCAGCGATTGATCCATAACCAACCTCGGTCGCGCTAGTCGCTCACCACACTGGACGGCAGGGTGACAATGGTCAGCCAGAAAGTCTCGATTGACTGAATCACCTTGATGAACTGCTCCAGATCGACCGGCTTGGTAACGTAGCAGTTGGCATGCAGTTCATAGGTCCGCAGCACATCCTGCTCGGCTTCCGACGAAGTGATGATCACCACAGGGATCAGGCGCAGGTTGGGGTCGGCCTTGATTTCGGCCAGCACTTCGCGCCCATCCTTCTTCGGCAGGTTGAGGTCCAGTAGGATCACATCGGGGCGCGGCGCATTGGCATATTGGCCTTCGCGCCGTAAAAAGGCGACCGCCTCGACCCCGTCCGGCACGACATTGAGATTGTTGCTGATCTTGCTTTCACGCAAGGCCTCCTTGGTCAGGCGAACATCGCCCGGGTTGTCTTCCGCCAGAAGGAATTCCACCGGCCTGCCCATCAATTTTGTCTCCATCAATGCGACTCCTTCGATACCGCCGATAACGAAAAGAGAAAAGTTGCGCCCTGACCGGGCTCCGATTCCACCCAGATCCGCCCGCCGTGGCGTTCCACGATCTTCTTGCATACGGCCAGGCCGATGCCGGTTCCGGGGTACTCCTGCTTGCCATGCAAACGCTGGAAAATCACGAAAATACGGTCGAAAAACTCAGGCGCGATGCCGATGCCGTTGTCCTTGACCGAAATCACCCATTCCCGTCCCTGCGGCTGCGCGCCGATGTGGATGGCGGGTGCCTGGCCGCCATGGAACTTGAGCGCATTGGCAATCAAATTCTGCAGCAACTGCGTCAGCTGCGAGCCATCGGCCATCACCCTCGGCATCTCGTCGTGGGTAATCGTCGCGCCCGACTCGCCGATGGCCAGCCGCAGATTGATCAGCGCATGCTCCAGCGCCATTGCGGCATCGTACGGCTGCAGCGCCTTGCCGCGCGTACCCACGCGCGAAATCATCAGCAGATCGTTGATCAGCGCCTGCATCCGCATCGCGCCGTCCACCGCGTAATGGATGAATTCGTTGGCATCCTCGTCCAACTGGTCCTTGTAGCGTCGCGCCAGCAACTGGGTATAGCTCGCCACCATGCGTAGCGGCTCCTGCAAGTCGTGCGACGCCACATAGGCGAACTGCTCCAGTTCCCGGTTGGAGCGCGCCAGTTCATCGGTGCGATGCATCAATGCTTCCTGCGTCTGCTTGTACGTCGTCACATCGGAAAACTCGGCGATGATGTGCGAAACGGCGCCGTGCTTGTCCTTGACCGCCGTTACATTCATCCAGGCCGGAAATTCGGTGCCGTTCTTGCGCTTCAATGCGATTTCGCCCTGCCACTGCCCCCCCTCCTTGACCGTCGCCCACAAGGCAGCGGCCTGGGGCTGATCCTTTTCGGCAGGCAAATGATGCAGGTCGACGCCAACCACCTCCAGCGGCGTATAGCCCAGGATGGGTAGGACGCTCTTGTTGCCGTGCAGAATCGTGCCTTCCGCATCGGCGATCACCACCGCTTCCAGATTGGTCTCGAACACGGTCGAAAACAAGCGCAGCTCTTCGCGGTCGGCATGCACAAAGGCCGACACGGTCAGAGCCGCATCGTACATGGCCAGTCGATTGATGGCGCGCATATATTCGGTCAGGCGCGTCAAATCACCTTCAGCCGCCTGCACCACCTCGGGCAGCAATTGGTCCAGGTAAACTGCAAAAGACCCCAAAAACCAGCGCAGGCGCAACTGGTGGCTTTGCTGAATGACACCGGCACGCACGCGCCGGTAAACGTGATCTTCGCCGAGATCGTCGGTCAGAAACTCGGAAAAATAATCGCGCTGGAGCTGGCGTATGCTTTCCATGCGCGCAGGATCGTCATGCGCTGCGCTGATGCCGGTGAACTTGCCGAGGTGGTCATACAGGGCATCGACCGCAATGGAAGCGCGCCCCCCCAGCTTGTGTTTGAGCTCCTTGATCAGCGCAAGCTCGGCAGCCCCAAGTCCGAAAATCTCCTTGCGGGCAGCCTGCTCCTCGGCATCCGGAAAAATGCGCCCGATCAGGGCTTCCAGTTCGGCAGGATCAGTCGTCACGGGCGTTCCCCATGCATCGGTATCGCCAGACGGGCATAGACATAGTCAGCACCCACCGCTCCATGGCGGAATAAAGAAAAAGCACCGGTCAAACAGAAACCCCTCCCACGATGCGCAGACATAATCGGCGCAGGAACGTACCTTTAGTTTTTGTTGTTGGCCGCTGCATACGCATGCAGGCCGTCTCTTTCAGTGCCGGGCCGGGCCCTTTTCTACCTCAAATGGGGTATTCCGGCCGCATGTGAGGAAACAATATCACATCACGGATGCTAGGGGAATCGGTCAGCAGCATCACCAGGCGATCGATACCGATCCCGCATCCTCCGGTCGGCGGCATGCCGTATTCCAGCGCACGAATATAATCGGCGTCATAGTACATCGCCTCATCGTCGCCGGCCTCCTTGGCCTCCACTTGCTGGCGGAAACGCGCGGCCTGGTCTTCCGGGTCGTTCAATTCCGAAAAACCGTTGGCAATTTCACGGCCGGTGATAAACAGCTCGAAGCGTTCGGTAATTCCGGGCAAGGTATCGGAAGCGCGCGCCAGAGGCGACACTTCGACCGGATAGTCGATGATGTAGGTCGGCTCCCACAGTTGGGATTCGGCCGTTTCTTCGAACAGCGCAAGTTGCAATGCTCCCAGGCCGAGATGCGGCAATGCCTCGATGCCCCATTTGGCTTTCAGCTCGGCACGAATGAAGGTGGCGTCTTCCAGCTGCGCATCGGTGTATTCCGGCGCGTATTTCTTGATCGCAGCGACAATGGTGAGGCGCTGGAACGGCTTCGCCAGATCGACTTCGCGGCCCTGGTAGGTCACCGTCGCAGTGCCACAGGCGGCAATGGCCGCGGCACGGATGCATTCCTCGGTAAAGTCCATCAGCCACTTGTAATCGGTGTACGCGGCGTAGAACTCCATCATCGTGAATTCTGGGTTGTGTCGTACGGAGAGGCCCTCGTTACGGAAGTTGCGGTTGATCTCGAACACGCGCTCGAAACCGCCGACGATGAGGCGCTTCAAGAACAGCTCCGGCGCGATACGCAGGAACATCTGCATGTCGAGCGCGTTGTGGTGTGTGGTGAACGGCTTCGCCGCCGCGCCGCCGGGGATCGGGTGCAGCATCGGTGTTTCCACCTCGAGGAACTGGTGGCCGGTCATGAACTGGCGGATCGCGGAAACCACGCGGCTGCGCGCGGCGAACGTCTTGCGCGTATCCTCGTTCATGATGAGATCCACGTAGCGCTGGCGGTACTTGGTTTCCTGGTCGGCCAGACCGTGGAATTTCTCCGGCAACGGCCGCAGCGACTTGGACACCAGGCGCAGCACATCCACCTTCACGGACAATTCACCGGTCTTGGTCTTGAACAGCGTGCCTTCCGCGCTGAGGATATCGCCCATATCCCACTTTTTGAAGGCGTCGTACAACTCCTCCCCGATCGCCTCGCGCTGGATGAAGAGCTGGATGCGGCTGGTCGCGTCCTGCAGTGTGGCAAAGCTCGCCTTGCCCATTACGCGCTTGAGCATCATGCGGCCGGCCACGGCAACGCGGATCGCCTGTGGCTCCAGTTCCTCGGCCGGTTTCTCGCCATGCATCTTGTGCAAATCAGCTGCACGATGCGTCGGACGCACATCGTTGGGGAAGGCCACACCCTGCTCGCGCAGCGCCTTCAGCTTGTTGCGGCGCTCGGCGATGACGTGGGACTCGTCCTGGGCGGGTTGCTGTTGTTCCTGTTCGCTCAATTTATACCCCTTGTTTCAAGCTTTCGGTGATAAACGGATCGAGGTCGCCGTCCAGCACCGCCTTAGTGTTGCTGATTTCCACGTTGGTTCGCAGATCCTTGATGCGCGAGTTGTCGAGCACATAGCTGCGAATCTGGTGCCCCCAGCCGATGTCGGTCTTGGAGTCTTCCAGCGCCTGCTTTTCCTCGTTGCGCTTGCGCAGTTCCA
>CAMLDQ010000039.1 GCA_946478965.1 uncultured Methylobacillus sp.
ACGAAGTGACCATCGTGTCCGGCGTGCACCTCGCCAACTACATGCACTTCACGCTGGAGTACCCGAACATGATGCGTCGCCTGCATGAACTGGGCGTCGAGGAAATGGGCGATCACTTCTGCTCGAAGATCGAGAAGGGCCGTCTCGAGGTTTACAACATCTGGGGTGACGGTTCCAAGCGCAGCTATCGCGGCCCCGGTGTTGCGCCGCGCGATGCCAACAAGACCCATCGCTGGATCGAGTTCGACTCGCTGATTCTGGTGACCGGCCGTCATTCCGAGTGCTCGCTCTACAACGATCTGAAGGCCCGCGAAGGCGAATGGGAAGCCAATGGCATCAAGGGCGTGTACCTGATCGGCGATGCCGAAGCACCGCGCCTGATTGCCGACGCGACCTTCACCGGCCACCGCGTGGCACGCGAAATCGAGGAGGCCAACCCGCAATTCCCGCTGCCGTACAAGCGCGAAGTCGCGGTCTGGGGCACTCCGCACATGCCGGGTGGTACCTTCAAGATCGAGTACAAGGTCTAGCAAGCAGTTGTGTCACCCGCCGCCGCGCTTCGGCGCGGCGGCCTCCCTGCAAGGAAAGGTAAGCAATGACACCCCATCAAATATCACTGGTGCAAAAAACATGGGCGCTGGCGGAACCGCTGGGCGACACCGTGACCGTGCTGTTCTATGGCCGTCTGTTCGAACTGGATCCGTCCCTGCGCCGCTTGTTCCGGCAGGACATGTTGTCCCAGGGGCGCAATCTGCGACGCATGCTGGCCATCGTGGTCCGTGGCCTTCCGCAGCCCGATTCGATCCGGCCGATGCTGGCGGAAAGCGGCCGGCGTCACGTGCAGTACGGGGTCAAGTCCGAGCACTACGACCTGGTGGAGCAAGCCCTGTTGTGGACGCTGCAGCAAGGGCTGCGCGAACACTTTACCCCTGAAGTACGCGACGCCTGGCATGCCGCCTATACCCTGATGGCCGGTTTCATGCTGGAAGCCGCCCGCGATCCGGCATCCGCCGAGGTCGCATGATGAATGACAAGCCGCAGCGCCGGTGACGGCGCGCGACGAAAGTGAGGCAGCGCGATGAGCGACCCGAAAGAATTGACCCGCATCCTGTTTGAAAACTTCCAGCCGCAGACCATACATCTGTTCTACGCCTTCGGCTACGCGGCCATTGCCGTATTCCTGTACGGGGTTTACACGCAGATCCGCAAGTATCGCCGCGGCCAGCCCGACCCTTCCTGGAACGGCCTATGGACGCGCTTTGTCGAGATGGCGAAGACGATGCTGACGCATCGCACGCTGAAGCGCCGCGATACCTCCGCCGGCAAAGCGCACGGCCTGATCTTTTTCGGCTTCATCCTGCTGTTCATCGGCACCTCGACCATCACGCTGGAGTACGACATTCTCTACCCGCTGTTCGGCGTGCGCTTCTGGTACGGCAGCTTCTATCTGTGGTTCTCTCTGGTGCTGGACCTGGCCGGCGTCGGCGTGATCGCAGGCTTGTTGTACATGATGGTTCGCCGCAAGTGGCTGAAGCTGCCCAAGCTCGATTACGCGCGCCCCGACCGTGAGCCGGGCGATCCGGACTACGACCGCAGCGGCTACCGCCGCGAGGACTGGGCTTTCCTCTGGTCCTTCATCCTGATCGGTGTGACCGGCTTCGTGCTGGAGGCGGCACGCCTGGTCTGGCTGGCTGATCGGCCCACCGTTTGGGACGAGCGCTGGTGGTCGCCGGTGGGCGCGCTGCTTGCCCACCTGATGCAAGGTTTGGGTCTGACCGCTGCGGGTGCCGGTGCGTTTCGCACTGGTCTGTGGTGGTTCCATGGAATGTTGGCGCTCACTTTCATCGCCTGCATCCCGTATACCAAGATCAAGCACATCTTTACCGCCTCGGCTTCGCTGATGTTTCGCGACCCGCTGGCGGCACGGCGCCTGCCAAAAGTGCCGGAAGAGCAGGAAAGCGCCGGCTACAAGACCATCACCGACCTGACCTGGAAGCAGCTGCTGCATCTCGACGCCTGCACCAAGTGCGGCCGTTGCCACGAAGCCTGCCCGGCCAATGCTGTCGGCGCGCCGCTGTCGCCGCGTGATGTGATCCTGTCGCTGCGCGAATTCGCCAACAAGACCTTGAACGCCAAGGAGCTGCCGGCCGAGGCCGAGCTCGACATCCACGGCAAGGGCGTCGGCCAGGTATTCATGGAAACGCTGTGGTCCTGCCGCACCTGTCTAGCTTGCGTGGAAATCTGCCCGGTGGCGGTCGAGCACGTGCCGATCATCGTGCAAATGCGCCGCAAGCTGGTCGAGGACGGCGAGATGGAACCGATCCTGCAGAAGACGCTGCAGAACATCCACAAGAGCGGCAATTCCTTCGGCGAATCCAAGCGCAAGCGCGCCGCGTGGACCAAGGCCCTGCCGTTCGAGATCAAGGACGCACGCAAGGAACCGGTGGACATGGTGTGGTTCGTGGGCGACTACGCTTCGTTCGACCCGCGCAACCAGAAGGTGAGCCAGGCGTTTGCCCGCATGCTGCATCACGCAGGCGTCGATTACGGCCTGCTGTTCGAAGGCGAGATGAACGCCGGCAACGACGTGCGCCGCGTCGGCGAGGAAGGGCTGTACGAACTGCTGGCCTCGTCCAACATCGGCACCCTGCAGGCATGCGACTTCAAGTCCATCGTCACCACCGACCCGCACTCGTTCAACACCATCCGCAACGAGTACCCGGACTTCGGCGGCGAGTTCGAGATCCAGCACTACACCACGCTGGTGAAGCAGTTGATCGAGAGCGGCCAGCTCAAGCTCAAGAAGAAGCTCGATTACCGCGTCACCTTCCACGACCCGTGCCACCTCGGCCGCTACAACAAGGGCTACGACGCGCCGCGCGAGGTGCTGCAGCTGCTCGGCTGCGAGCTGGTCGAAATGGGCCGCAACCGGGATAACTCGTTCTGCTGCGGCGCCGGCGGGGGCCGTATCTGGATTCCCGATCCGGTGGGCAAGGAAAAACCGTCGCAGAACCGCATGAAGGAAGCGGGAGCGATTGAAGGGTTGCAGGTGTTCGTCGTGTCTTGCCCGAAGGATCTCACCATGTTCGAGGATGCGCTGAAAACCAGCGGCTTCGAGGGCAAGTTTGTCGTACGTGAATTGATAGAGATGATCGATGAGTGCATCGACTACGAAATCTGGGAAGAAGGCCAGGACGCGCAAATTGCCTGAGCACGGCGCTGCCGAGCTCTTGGCCGTGGCGTGCGCCGTCAGGGACCCCTATATTGCGGCGGCGGTGTATGAGTTGGCTCCCGTCGAAGTGCAGCGCGAGCTGGAAGACGTCATGTTCGGCGAGCGGCGTACGGCGCTACAGCTCGCCCGCTGGGAACACACGCCGCCAGCCGTGCTGCGTGGATTGGCCAGGTTGCGAGACGACGCGGTGCGTCAGCGGATCGAACGTAATCTACGCACCGCCGGCGATACGCTGACGACATTGTTTCGCGCCGAACGGGAGAGTGGATTGCTGACGCTGATCGCGCAGCATCGGCATACGCCAGCGGAAGTACTCAGGCAGATTGCCGCCGAGGAGGATGACGTGGAAGTGCTGAATGCGATCGCAGGCAATCCCTCGGCAACCACGCATGTCCTGCGCGTCCTGGCCAAACGCAAACCGGGGGTGCTCGATAGTGCGCTGGCGATGCATCCTGCTGCGCCTCCCAAGCTTCTGGAGGAGTTGTATGCGAACGGCACCGCCTATGTCCGCGCGGAAGTGGTATCGCATCCCCGCTGTCCATTGCGCGTGCTGTCCCAGGCCATGCTTGCGCGTGATCCACTGGTGTTGCGTCACTTGGCCGCTAATCCCCGGGTCGCCGTTTCACAGTTGCAAACCCTGGCACGTAGCCGTGACCCGTCCACGCGCCGCGCCGCGGCAGCCAATCCGCGCCTGGACCAGCATGCCCTGTTGCGGCTGATTCGTGATGACGCGGTGATGGTGCGGCGTGCGGTGGCCGGGCGCGAGGATTTGGGAATCGGCATGCTGGAAGTGATGGCATGCGACACCGATCATTGGGTACGGCAGCGCGTTGCCCGGCATCCGAGAGCGCCGCTGGGGGTGCTGAGCGAGCTTGCCCGCGAGAAAAACCTTGAAGTACGGCGCGCGGTGGCGCGCAACCCGTATTGCCCGCACGTGCTGCTGCAGGAGCTGTCGCGTGATGAAAATGCATGGGTGCGTGCGGCCGTGGCCTATCAGCCCCGTACCACGGCGGACCTGCTCAAGCGGCTCGCACGCGATACCAGCGTGGATGTGTTGAGCGGCGTAGCGGCTAACCACAACACACCGCAAGTGTTGCTGCGCAAGCTTTCCCAGTCCGACGAGGCGGATGTGCGACGCGGGGTGATCCTTAACCCTGCGGCCACGCGGCGAACCTTAAGGCCGCTGCTACAAGACCCCTACTTCCTGCATCGGGTGCTGCTCGCCAGTCATCCCATGCTGGAAGATGAAGACAAATGGCCGCTGCATGCCGATCCAGACCCTTCGGTCCGGTTCGCCGTGATGCGGTGGTTTGCCGGAAAGGTGCCTGTGCAAGACAGGCTGGATTTATCTATCGCTACTTTAGGAGAAGGACATCATGAAAATCATGGTCGCAGTAAAACAGGTCGCAGCACTGGACGAGGACTTCGAGTTCCGTGACGACGGCCTGGACGTGGATGAGGATTTCCTCCTCTACGATCTCAACGAGTGGGACGATTTTTCGCTGGAAGAGGCGATGCGCATCAAGGAAAACTCGGGCGCCGAAGTCGAGGTGGTGGTCGTGTCGGTCGGCCCGGACCGCGTCGACGAGAGCCTGCGCAAATGCCTTGCCAAGGGCGCGGACCGCGCCGTTCGCGTCTGGGATGATGCGATGGAAGGCTCGGACTCCATCACCGTGGGCCGAATCCTGGCTGCCGTGGCGCAGAAGGAAGCGCCGGACATGGTGTTTGCCGGGGTGCAATCCTCCGATGCGGCGAATGCCTCTACGGGCATTTCCACTGCCGCCTATCTGGGCTGGCCACATGCCGCGGTCGTTGCCGGACTGGAGTACACGCCGGGTCAGCACCAGGCTGTCGTGAAGCGCGAGCTTGAAGGTGGCACGCTGCATGAAGTGCAGATCGCCTGCCCGTCGGTATTGACCATCCAGCTCGGTATCAACAAGCCGCGCTATGCGTCACTGCGCGGCATCAAGCAGGCGGCCGCCAAGCCAATCGAGGAGCTGTCGCTGGCTGAACTGGGTCTTTCTCCCGATACCGTGGGAGCCGGTGCTGCACTGTCGCGCGTACGCCGCATGTATGTGCCGCCCAAGGGGCGTGCCGCCATGATTGAGGGAACACCGGCCGAGCAAGCAGCCCGCATCATCGAAATCATCAAGGACTTCAAGGGGGAATGAGCATGAAAACGATACTTGTCATAGCAGAGCAGCGCCGCAACGAGTTGCGACCGGTTTCGCTCGAGGTGATCAGTGCCGCGCAGGAACTGCGGCAGGGGGCGGACGACAAGGTGGTGGTCGCCGTTATCGGTGCGGATGTGCAGGGCTGCGCGCCGGCGTTGTCCGTGCCGGGCGTGGACGAAATCGTCACCGTCAAGGTTGCAGCACAGGAATTCGACCCGGACTTGTTCGAGGCCGCCGTCGGTGCGCTGATCGAGGCGAAGACGCCGGCCGTGGTACTGCTGGCGCACTCGGTGGATTCACTGGGCTTTGCCGCCACACTGGCGCGCAAGGGGAATTTCGGATTTGCCACCGATGTGTTCAAGCTCGAGTACGACGGCGCGGACTTGGTCGCGACGCGCGGAGGCTACAACCAGAAGGTCAATGTCGAAGTGGATTTTCCCGGCAAGAACACAGTGGTGCTGGCGGTGCGCGGCAGTGTGTTCAAGCCGGCCGAAGGTGCAGGCACGCCCGCAGTTTCCAGCCTGGATCTGAGTGCGGCGACCTCGCGCAGCCAGAACCTGCAGTTCGTGGAACAAGGCGGTGCGGATGACGTTGACATCACCGGCGTAGATTTCATTATGTCGATCGGTCGCGGAATCGGCGAGGAAACGAATGTCGAGCAGTTTCGCGAGCTGGCCGAAATGGCTGGCGCCACCTTGTGTTGTTCACGCCCAATCGCGGACGCCGGGTGGCTGCCGAAATCGCGTCAGGTCGGTCAGTCCGGCAAGGTCGTCAGCTCTTGCAAACTCTATGTGGCCATGGGGATTTCGGGCTCCATCCAGCATATGGCCGGGATGAAGCATGTGCCGACCATCGTCGCGGTGAATACCGATCCGGGTGCTTCGATTTTCACGATCGCCAAGTATGGCATCGTCGGCGACATCTTCGAGATCGAGGAAGAGCTGCGTAGCCAAATGGCCTAATCGCTGCGGCCGTGTCGTTTATCCGGCACGGCCGTTAGCAGGGTGTTCAGGAGAGTCATGATGAAGAAACTGGAACGTAATCTGCAGGGTGGTTTGCGCATCGGCATCGTGCGTGCGCGCTTCAACAGTGAAATCGGCGAAGGCCTGCAGGCGGCATGTGTCGAGGAATTGCACCGCCTGGGCGTGCGCGACGCCGACATCACGCTGGCCACCGTGCCCGGCGCGCTGGAGGTGCCGCTGGCGCTGTCGCGCATGGCCGGCAGCCAGCGCTTTGACGGGCTCATCGCGCTAGGCGCGATTGTTCGCGGCGATACCTATCATTTCGAAGTCGTGGCGAATGAATCGGCACGTGGCATCACCGATGTGCAGCTGGCTTCGGGAATTCCCATCGCCAATGCGATCCTGACCACCGAAAACGAAGAACAGGCGCTGGTGCGCATGGCGACCAAGGGCGCCGAGGCTGCCAGTGCGGCAGTCGAAATGGCCAACCTGATGAAATGGTTTACCGTACCCGAGCTCGGCAAACGTTGGGTACATGCCGCTCAGACACAGTCTGATGAACTCGCACATAATGCCTGGGGCTGATGATGGACTGGAAATTCTTTTGCGGGCATCGTCGCATGGCCGCCGTGGGTGATGCCTTGCGTTCGCTCGCGGAAGGGCGCGTTTTTGATGCCGTTCGGCTCGATGCCTGGACGCGTACGCAGTTGCATGACGCCATCGCTGCCGTAGAGGCGCGCTTCGCCGAAATGCATGCCTGCCAGGCGGAAGAGCGGCGCAATCACAATGCATTCCTGGAAGCGGTGCACACCGAAACGGCCGCTCTCCAGAAAGAGCTGGATGAAGCTGCCAGCGTGCGTGATGCCGCGCTGGAGCAGGCGCGGCACAGTAATGCTGAACGGGAACGATTGCAAGCCGAATTACTGGAAGTCAGGGCTGAACTGGAAGACTACACGCTGGCCAAGTCCGCCCTGACGGAGGGGTTCTGGGTGCTGCACATGGTGGAAGGCGATCCGGATCACCCGCACAGCACCATCAGCTGGTCCCAGCAGTTCAGGGCGCTGCTGGGGTATCAGCAAGCGGAACAGTTTCCAGACGGCTGGCAGAGTTGGCTCGATGCGATTCATCCGGATGATCTGCAACCGACGCTGAATGCGTTTGCCAGCCATTTGAACGATCGCAGCGGGCGCACCGCCTATGTGGCCGAATATCGGCTGCGTAACGCGGCGGGCCAGTATGTGTGGTTTCGCGAGCGTGCATCGACGACACGTGATCCTTTGGGCGTTCCGCTCAAATCGGCAGGGGCGATCCGCAACATTGCCGACGAGCGCGATGCGCGCGAATTTCACTCCGCCGAAATGGAGCGCGCCGCCAGCCGCATGAAGGAAATTCTCGCAGTCGCCGAGGTTATCACCGAGATCACGCAGCAGACCAACTTGCTGGCACTCAATGCCGCCATCGAAGCGGCGCGTGCAGGCGAAGCCGGGCGCGGTTTCGCGGTCGTGGCCGACGAGGTGCGCAAACTGGTCGACCGTACGGCAGAGGCCAACGACAAGATCCGGGATATGGCACAGCGCGCCGGATAAATGAACAGGCGGCGCGGTTGCTCGCGCCGCTACCTCTTTGGTAGTACCCCCTCATGAGAATTTTCGCCTGACCCTGCCTCCATTATCGTTTCTCCAACCTCGGTCATATTGGAGTAACAATAATGTCGCGCAACTCAATTCTCAACGGCCGCCATATCGCCCTCGGCTCCAAGCTGGACGGCGATACCTGGAACGACATGCCGATCCCCTGGAGCTATAACTCCGATCCGCACGACGAAGTGGTGGCGGTACGCTCCGCTGCCGGCCTGTACGACGTCACAGCACTCAACATCGTCAACGTCAGTGGCCCGGATGCCGAAAGCGTGCTCGACCGACTGGTGGCCATCGATGTGACCCGCCTGGTACCGGGCACTTCCCGGCTTGCTGCCGAAGTCGACGAGAATGGAGCCCTGTGCGACGACATCATGATCATCCGCGATTCGGCGCAGGAATTCCGTGTATCCCATGGCAGCGGCAAGACGCCTGAACAACTGGCCAAACTGGCCGCCGGCAAGAACGTCACGGTCACGCCGGATCACGATGTGCATATCCTGTCGCTGCAGGGGCCGAAGTCGCTCGACATCCTTGCGCCCCACGTCGGATTCGCGCTGGCAGACCTGCCCTACTTCAAGCATGTGAAAACCACCCTGTTCGGCTGCGAGGTTTATGTGGCGCGCGGCGGCTATTCGGGCGAGCGCGGCTATGAAGTCTATTGCGCGGCCAAGGATGCGATCCTGCTGTGGGACAAGATCCTGGAAGTCGGCAAACCTTTCGGTGCCATCCCCGCCTCGTGGAATTCGCTGGAGCTGACCCGCATGGAAGCCGGTCTGCTGTTCTTCCCGTTCGAAATGCCGGAAGGCGACACCACGCCCTGGGAAGTCAACATGGGCTGGGGTGTCGATCTCGACAAGCTGGGCGACTACATCGGCAAGCAGGCCGTGCTGAAGCTCAAGGGCCGCGAGCGCGTGAAGCATACCGGCCTCGTCTGCGACAGCGCAGAGGCGCCTGTCGCGGGTGCCGGGATTTACAAGGACGGCAAGCGGATCGGCGAAGTCACCAGCGGCAGTTTCAGCCGCTACCTGATGCTCTCGATTGCCATGGTGCATGTGAAGCCCGAATTTTCGCAGATCGGTCTGCAAGTCGATGTGGATAGCAACGGCAAGACGGTAAAAGCACGCATTGCCCGCCCCCCGTTTTACGATCCGATGCGCCTGCGCACGCATCCGGAAGGTCGCTGAGCGCGCGCTGGAGGGTAATGATGGAACGCGGTTACAAAATCAGGAGCAAGCCCGATTATCAGTCGCTCGCCTGGGCGCCGCAGGGTACCGGCCATGTGGTAGTCGCCAAGGGCGGCGGCGGCATGGCGGTGCTGCAGCTATTTCAGCAGATGTATCCGAAAGAGCCGGTCAGAGTTATCTACGTCAAGGATCCGCACGAACGCATCAATTATGCCGACACGCTGACCAAGGTCGCCGGCGATGCCTTGCAGTGCTACGACAACGATACCGACGGCCTTTATGCATTCCACAAGATGCTGCATGCCTGCCGCATGGGTACCCAGTTCTACATGGCAGGGTCGGAAACTTTCATCTGGTCGGCAGTGAAGATCGCCAAGCTGTTCGGCGTGCAGGAAGACGATGTGATGAAACAGGTTTCGGTCACGCTGGCGCGCCCCGTGTATTGCGTGCATTGCAAAGGGGTGACGCCGGAAGTGAGTACCAACATCGTAGCCTGCGGCAAGTGTGGGCGCCATCTTTTTGTTCGCGATCATTTCTCCCGGCTGCTGGGCGCCTACATGGGCTTGCAGATCGATGCCGAAGCACCGGGCGAAATTCCCCCTGTCGAGGAGATTTACCCATGAGCATGAGTTCGGTCAATGTTCGAGTCGCCGCGATCGAGCGCGTAACGCCCCTCGTCAAGCATTTCACGCTGGTGCGGGAGGACGGCGAGGCATTGCCGCCGTTCTCGGGCGGCAGCCACGTGGTGGTGTCGATGGATGCCGGCGGCCGGGTCTATCGCAATGCCTACTCGCTGATGGGCTCGCCCGAGGATGGTGCGGCTTACCACATTTCCGTCAGACGCCAGGAGCGCTCGCGCGGCGGCTCGGTGTTCATGCACGACAAGGTGGTGGAAGGCAGCATCCTGCAGATCACGCTGCCGACGAATCTGTTTCCGATCTCCCGCATGGGGCGCAAGCATATCCTGATCGCCGGCGGTATCGGCATCACGCCGTTCATGTCGCAGCTGCACGATATCGAGCGTAATGGCCACGACTACGAATTGCACTATGCGTTCCGAGCGCCGGAGCATGGCGCATTTGCGGAAAAGCTGCAGGCCCGCTGCGGTGACCGTGCGTATTTCTACATCGACAGCGAAGGCCAGAAGCTCGATATCCAGGAGGTATTGCGCCGGCAGCCGCTTGGCACGCATGTCTACGTCTGCGGCCCTGGCCCGATGGTGACGGCCGTACAAGAGGCGACGCACGCGCTCGGCTGGCCGCAGCGCCATTTCCACAGCGAACAGTTCGGCGCCCCGCCGGGGGGCGAGCCGTTTCAGGTCACATTGGCAAAGTCCGGTGTGGTCGTGGACGTTCCGGGGGATATGAGCCTGCTGCAGGCACTCGAAGATGCCGGCGCGGAGGTCGATTCGCTTTGCCGCGGTGGCGCTTGTGGCCGCTGCATGGTGGAAGTGCTGGAGGTGGATGGCGAACTGCTGCATCACGACGACTATCTGAGCGAGGCGGAAAAGGCTTCCGGCAAGAAGATCATGCCATGCGTTTCGCGCGCCCGCTGCACCCATCTGTTGGTAAATCTGTAACGAGGGAAACATCATGGCACTCGCATTCAAACAGGAAACGTTCCGCGACGATTACACCTATCGCAATTCTCCCGCAGCGATCCGGCGCTTTCCTTTTCCGTTTCCGGAAGACCGCTACATGTATTCGGTCAACATGGAACCGCACGCCCCCGGCAAGCCCGGCTCGGTGGTCGAATTCGCCATCGATATCGATGAGCATTATGTAGCCGAGTGCCAGGACAAGGCGATCACGTTGGCGGATGATCCTGGCCGCTATGCCTCGTTGCCGCACACCATGGATGCGCAGTGGGACGTGCTTGAGTTGGTCATGGAATCGCTGTCGAAGGATTATCCCGAGCAGTTCAGCCTGACCAAGGACGGCAAGGTGTGGACCTGGATCAACCGGCCGCTGGGCATCCACGACACTTTCACCTTCGGCGAGCGCAGCACGCTGCCGATGGAGCCGTTCGAATACGTCGGCCGCCAGGTGCAGGGCGATTGGGTGATCCTGGACCAGCGCGACAACGATCTCTACGCCGATGCGGGCATCGTCACCAGCCAGGCCGACTGGTCGCTGATGTTCGATGCCGGGATGTCGTTCATGCAATGGCACGGCCCGGTGCCGCAGGCGCATGAAATGGGCGTGTTCGAGCGCGCCCTGAAATACCTGCTCAACATGCAGTACGGCCATCCAGTGCGGCGCCTGAACTGGACCATGACCATCAATCCGCGCCTCGATACATCCCCGGAAAATTACGAACGCTGGGGACAGGATCGCAACACGGTAACGCCGCAGAATGCGGGCGAGAAAGTACATCTGCGCGTGGAATTGCAAACCTTGTTTCGCCTGCCGCGCAGTAACGGCATCGTATTCAGCATCCGCTGCTACCTGATCAGCCTGGAAGAGCTGGCCACCTACCCGCGTTGGGCAAAGCGCCTGCATCGGGTGCTGCGCGACCTGCATCCTGATCTGGTGGAATACAAGGGGCTGACCAAATATCGGCCGGCGGCATTGGAATGGCTGTCCAAGCTCGACGACGGAGCGCCGCTCGAGCTCGGTACGCAGCCGGAATAGCGGAAGCGCCTCCGATGCAGCCGCGATCCGGAACCCAGGGGCGCCCCGACTCGTTATATGAGCAAATCGGCGGCGAGGCAGGCGTACGGCGACTGGTCGAAACCTTTTACGACCTCGTCGAATCCCATCCCGCCGGTCGTCCGGTGCTGCTGTTGCAATTGCGTGGTCACGGCATCGCGCATGCGCGTATCGACCAGTTTAATTTCCTCTCCGGATTTTTTGGCGGGCCGCGCCTGTTTACCGAGCGTTACGGGCATTCCGACGTGCGCAAGATCCATGCGCACGTCGTGATCGACCAGGAAGCCAGCGATTCCTGGCTGACGTGCATGGACATGGCGATCGATCAGATTGGCTTGGCGGCCGGGCTCAAGCGGCAGCTAATGGAAAATTTCATCCGGGTTGCCGAAGCGCTGGTGAATGCGTGAAGCGAGGCCAGGACTGCGGCAGTCAGAGAGGACGCTACAAATAATAAAAAAAAGTTCACAAAAGTAAAATTTCGGTGCAATATTTTACTTTTGTGAACTATAGTTTCATAGAGGTGTTATCAAGGGCTGTTTCAATCAACTTTCAGGGAGATACGGAAATGAGGAATGCAAGCAAGTGGCTGCTGATGGCCGGAGTTTTGGGAGGGGCGGCGCTATCGGCGGCGCCCGTTTGGGCTGAAGAGGCCGCTGCTGCGGCTGAGCCGGCATCTCCGCATAGCCTCAGTGCCAATATCGGGCTGTATGGACAATATGTGTTCCGCGGCATCACCTACACCAACGAGCGCCCCGCGCTGCAAGGCGGTTTCGATTACGCGCACTCGAGTGGCATTTACCTCGGTGTGTGGGGTTCCAATGTCGACAAGGACGCTCTCTACGGCAACACGCTGGAGATCGATCTGTACGGTGGTTGGGCCAAGCAGCTGACGGACGATTTCGGCATCAATGTCGGCTTCCTGCAGTTCTATTATCCCGACAACGATCACCCGAATTTTGGCGCAGGCACCAATGAGTCGCCCAACACGACGGAGCTGAACGCCGCGGGCACCTGGAAATGGTTCACCCTCAAGTACAGCTACGCGGTCAGCGATTTCTTTGGCCTGAACAACAAGAGTCTTGCTGACGGCAAGGGCGACAGCCGCGGCAGCGACTATCTCGAGCTCAACTTCAATTACACGCTGCCCTATGACATCAACCTGGCACTGCACGCCGGCCACCAACGCGTTGAAGGACGCAGCATCGCCGATTACACCGACTTTCTGGTCGGCGTGAACAAGAATTTCTCGGTCGCAGGCAGTACCGGCTGGAACGCAGGGGTGAATTTCACCTCGACCAATGCCAGCCATTCCTGGTACGTGGATAACAAGGGATCCTATACGGGCGACGACCATGTCGTGCTGTTCCTGAAGCGCACGTTCTGATCGGGCACTTGCGATTAGGGCATGAAAAGGGCGCTGTGGCGCCCTTTTTAGCGGGATCAGGTCGGGTCGGCGTGCAGGAAAAGCTGCTGCAAGTCCATCATCTTGCCCGCATCGGCGTCGCTGGCGAGGTCAGTGATGAACCCATCTAGGGCGAGCAATTCCCCGGCACTGGAAAAAACGCCCTTGCCCTGTTCCCATACCCATTTGGTTTTGCCGGAACGGGTGATGATGCGGTAGACCAACTGGAACTTCTGCTGCCGAGCGATCTGCTCCTGGACGTGCTCCCAGGCATAGACGCGGTCGTCGGGGTGGATGATCTGGATGTAGGAGAAATTGGGAGAATTGACCATTTCATAGGGTTCGTAGCCGGTGACTTCGAGGCAGCCGTCGCTGGCGAATTCGAAACTCCAGTTGCGGTCGTTCTTGCAGCGGTAGACCATGCCGGGAACGTTGCTGAGCAGCGTGCTGAGCGAGCGCCGGTTCGCGCGCAAGCTGGCCTCGGTATTCTTCATGCGACTGATGTCGGTAAGGGTGCCGATGACGCTGGTGCGTTCTCCCTTGAAGGTCGACGTGCTCTTCGCGCGCATTTCCACCCAATAGGAGTCGCCGTTCCTGGCGATCATGCGCGTCTCCAGTTGGCAGCTCGAACGCTTTCCCTGCGTCAGGGAATTGAGGCGGGCCTCGACGAGTGGGCGGTCGCCGGGGTGGATGAACGAGATCAGCGGCTGATGCAGGCAGCTTTTGACGGGATGATCAAGCAAACGCTCCCAGGACGGATTGAGGAACAGAATGTCGCGGTCGGCGTCGATCTGGAAGACGATGTGTTCGATGCGGTCGATCAGCATGTGGTAATCGAACTGCGCGTCCGCGTCTAATGACCCGTTGCCAGGGGAAGACGGCGAGGAAAATTGCAGCAGGTTGAGCGATGCGTCGCCTTCCTCGCGCAGTGGCGAGAGCGACATGTAGACCGGCAGCGTTGTGCCATCTGCGCACAGGATGCGCAGTTTCAGCGTTTCGCTGTAACGGCTGTCGCCGACGGTGCTAGCAATGAATTTTGCAAGATTCAGGTGGTCGCCGGGATGGACGAGGTTGGTGAGCGGCATGCCGATCACCTGGTCGCTCATGCCCAGCATCCCGAGCTCGGCGAGGAACGCCCGGTTCGCGAAGACGATGTTGTAGCCATCGAGCACGGCCGCAGGAGTGGAAAGGCTGCTCGAGACGCTGCTGCCCCAAGCGGTGCTGTCGAATCCTTGCTTTCTCGATCCGGCCGGGGAGCGCAGCGCGATGGGGTACATGGCGATCATCAGCAGAACCGAAAGAATGGTGCTCATGGCCACTGCCAGTGCGGCAAGGTGAACCTTGAACGGGGCATTTCCGTCCCACCAGACACCGAATACCAGCATGAAGACGACACTTAGCACAACCATGCAAAAAACATATAAGCTCACGATGACTGACCTCGAATCATCCTAATTGGCAACGAATCCGTTGGAGAGACTTCTGAAACCCCCGCGTTTCCACTTCGGCTGGGCGCTGAGCCTCATCCGTGACCTGCAGCAGCACGCGCTGTATGTCCGGCTGCTGGTGCTGCTGTTTTGCATTGCGCTGTCTGTCGTCCTGATGCAGGCAGGCTCGCTTTTCCTTGTGGATTATATTCCTGTTAGCCAATCGGCCATCAAAAAGATCCACAACCAGGAAATGCTTTGGAAAAACACGTTGCAACTGACACAGGACCAACGGATAGCCAGCCAGGCGAGCATTATCCTGACCCTGGGCGCCAGCTATCTGGATCCCGCGGACAAGGATTTCGCGTGGCTTGTGCGTCAGGACAACCCGAAATTCGTGCAGGCGCTGGAGCAACTGAGAACAACGCAGCGACACTTCGAGCAGGCACGACTGCGGGCGACTCAGGTGCAGACCATGATTGAACTTGCGGCCGAGGTGGTTGCCTCCTATGAGTCCCTGGGGGCGGCGCTGGAATACGACATAGAAATCAAGCAGTCGGTGATCTCGCTGCTGCAGTTGCTGGGCTTGATCATGGTCATGAGCTGTCTCGGCGCGATTGCACTGGGCGCGCGGCGTGTGCTGGTCGATCGGCTGGACCGCTTGAATGCCTTCATTCCCGACAAGTATGCGGAGGGCGGGAACTCGGGCCGGGAGGATGAATGCTTTCGGCTGGAGCGGAAAGTGTTTGGCCTGATGGCTCGCCTGGAAGGCTATGCGGCGGAGGCGACTTGGGCCAGCCAGACCAGTGAACGGCTGTTCCGTATGATCCGTGCGCAGGATTACCTGTTCAAGTTCGTCGAGACGCTCAACCATAACGTCATGAGCGAGGTGATGCTGCGCAAGCAGCTGTATGGCCTGGAAAAGGCGCTGAATGTCAATAATGCCGCCGTCATCTTCACCGACGACGATGCATCGATTTCCTCTGAACGGGTGGTGTTTTCCCATCATACGCCGGTCATCGTGAACGATGCCTTGTTCGATGAAGTCATGGCCTCCGGCTCCGCCAGTTTCCTGACCACTAATGCCGAACAGATGGAAGTGCGATGTCTGGCCGTTGCGTTTTCCGGCCTGTCGGGCGCACTGGGCATCCTGATGATCGAAACCGACAAGGAACGCTTTCTCGAGGATACCGAGACGCAGATGGTGGAGGTGACGGCGGCGCTGCTGACCTTGGTACTGGGGTTCCAGAGCCGGGACCAGGAAGGGCGGCGCATCGCCCTGCTGGAGGAGCGAGCGGCGATTGCCCGCGAGCTGCACGATTCGCTGGCGCAATCGCTATCCTTCATGAAGATCCAGATTGCGAGGCTGCAATCGAATGCGGGTGGCGCGGCAGCCGGCTGCGCCAACCAGGCGGTGATTCGCGACCTGCGTGAAGGCCTCGATAACGCCTACGGCGAGTTGCGCGAGTTGCTGGCGACGTTCCGCGTGCATATGGACGTGCGAGGCCTGGGATATGCGATCCAGTCCGCGATCGACGAATTCTCGCAGCGCTCCAGCCTGTCGATCACGCTGGACAACCGTTTGATCAACTGCCGGCTGACTGTGAACGAGGAGTTCCATATCCTGCACGTGGTGCGGGAAGCCCTCTCCAACATAGTTCGTCACGCGGATGCCCACTACGTTTGGGTCGCACTGGTATTCCATCCCAACGGCTCGGTGATGGTGACAATCGACGATGACGGAGTCGGCTACACGCCATCCAGCGATGGCAAGGACCATTATGGACAGGCGATCATGAAGGAGCGCGCACTCAGCTTGGGCGGCTCCATTGAGGTGATGGCGAGGCGCAACGGCGGAACGCGCGTCAGGCTGGTCTTTACGCCCAAGCTGGCGCAATAGCGAAGTCTTACTGGAGATGAAGACATGACAAATACCATCAGAGTACTGCTGATCGACGATCACGCGCTGTTCCGCAAAGGTGTCGGCCAGATCATATCCGCAGACCCGCATTTCGAAATCATTGGCGAGGCCGCATCCGGCCAGGAGGGCCTCGATCTGGCGCAGGGAATCCGCCCGGACATGGTGCTGATCGACCTCAACATGAAAGGCATGAATGGCCTAGAAACGCTGCGCCGCTTTAAGGCAACCACGCTCAACGCGCGCTATATCGTGCTTACGGTGTCAGATGCCGAAGATGACCTGCTGGAAGCCCTGCGCGCAGGTGCCGACGGCTACCTGCTGAAGGACATGGAGCCGGAGGAGTTGTGCGCCAACCTGCTCAAGGCGGCCACCGGCGTCACGGTATTGCAGGATAGTCTGACCGAGATTCTTAAGAACGCGTTGCTGGAGCCGTCCGCAAAAAAGACTACCAGCGACGCGGCGCTGACCGAGCGTGAGCAAGAAATCCTGGAATGTCTGGCGGATGGCATGAACAACAAGACCATCGCCCGCAAGCTCGGCATCAGCGACACCACGGTCAAAGTGCACATCAAGAATCTGCTGCGCAAGCTGAACCTGACTAGCCGCCTGGAAGCCGCGGTCTGGAAACACCAGCATAAGCCCAAGACCTAGCGGGTGCCTGCGAACCTACTGTTATTCTGTATCGGCTCAGAGCACCACGCCGTCGGGACGTGGTGCTCCCGCGCTGGAGTTCAGCTGAACAGCGCTGTCGCCTCCTGCGGTACCTTGATGGCGAAAACCTTGCGGACGGGAACCGTGGTTTTCCAGGTGAGGGTAGTCCCGGCAGGGACAAAAAAGCTGTCGCCACCCACATAGGTCTTGGATTCCCCGCCATCCACGGTCAGCGTGGCCTTGCCCTCGAACATGTGCACCATCTCGTCGACGTGGTAGGTGACTTTGTAGGCGCCGGGCGTGGCTTCCCAGAAACCGGTAAGGAACTTGCCGTCTTCCGTCGCGTTCTCGATCCAGGTTTTCATGGTGGGAGAGCCTTCGACCGGCTTCCAGCCGTCCAGGTCGGTCGTGATAGGGTTTGAATTTGGGGCGCTTGGTTTGCCGAACGATACGAGTTTCATTGCATACCTCCAGACTTCACGGATTTAAGAAAAGCCATACCGGGCGGGTATGGCTGTGGTTTCGCAAACTGCCCGTGGTTACAGGGGCTTGCGCTGGCCGCAGAAAAATCCAACGGCGCGGTTCGGGGTGTCGAAAATAATGTGGTCACCGTCGCTGAAATACAGCACGTCGCCCACCTTGGCGTGATAGGTTTTGCCGGTTTTGACTTCGGTCAGGAAGAATTCTCCGTCGGCAACCAGTTTCATTTCTTCGTAGTCATAGGTGTAATCAAGCGGCTTTCCGGCTTCCAGATGAAAGAACCCTGCACACAGGGGCTGGTCCTTGTTGGTGCCCGGGTTGGCCGATACGAATACGTCACCCAGCCACGCCTTGACGCCATCGACATTCATGGAAGGTTGGCTATTCTTGATTGCTTGCTGCTCAAATTTCATCTTTAAATCTCCTGATAAATTAAATGGTAAGAATGGATGCGTGAATGAATGTATCGGGAGTGGGGAGAGTCAACAATTACACCTAAGTGGTACTCAATAAGAAGGAAGTGCTGTTTCGCTCTGCTGGGAAAGGTGCACTCAACTTACATAAGTGTATAATAAAAGTAATTTAAATTAACTTTTGTTCAATCTTTAGTGACTGATTAGGAGAAAATGCATGACCGACAAGATCTATATGCGTGTGGGCGAGGCTCTGGTAGCAGGTGGGCCGCCCGGAACGGCCGCCGAGCCGGAGGTGGCCATCGGTGAAATGGACGGGCCGATGGGTACCGCCTTTGGCACACTGCTGGGCGACCAGGTCAAGGGACATTCGCGCGTACTTGCGATTCTGAATACCGATATCATGGTCCGTCCAGCCACCATTATGGTGAGCAAAGTGACGGTGAAGGATACGCGCTACACCAACATCCTGATGGGCACCGTGCAGGCGGCAACCGCCAACGGCGTGCTGGACGCCGTGCGTAACGGCGACATTCCCAAGGACAAGGTAAACGATCTCGGCATCATCGTCTCGGTCTGGCTCAACCCCATCATCGTCGAGCAGAAGGATCTGG
>CAMLDQ010000040.1 GCA_946478965.1 uncultured Methylobacillus sp.
GACGCTCACCCGGTTCGGCCCGATGTACCAGATCGAGCGCATGGGAGGTGCTTTCAGCCTTGCCGCGATGCATGTGCCTGAGGCGGACTTCGATCGTATCGCCGAACTGGTGAATGCGATGCCGGAAGTCGCCCACAATTACCAGCGCGACCATCACTTGAACATGTGGTTCGTACTCGCCACCGAGACGCCGGAAGGCATCGCCTCGGCCATCGCCGGCATAGAGGCGGCTGCCGGCAGGCCCGTGATCAATGTACCGAAAGAGCGCGAGTATTTCGTCGGCGCGCATTTCCAGGCATGAACGACCCTCTTGTCGACGTGATCGACCGGGCCATCGTCGAAGCCTCGCAGGGTGGTCTGCCGCTGGTTCCCGAGCCTTACCGGGCGATTGCCGAACAGATCGGCGTGCTGCCGGAAGTGGTCATCCATCGCATGCGCATGATGCAGGAGCGCGGCGTGATTAGGCGCATCGGTGCGGTACCGAACCATTATGCGCTGGGCTATTGCGCCAATGGCATGACCGTGTGGGACGTGCTCAACCAGCATGTCGACAGGCTCGGGCCCGAGATCGGCGCGCTTCCCTTCGTGACGCATTGCTACCGGCGCCCGCGCCGGCTTCCGGAATGGCGCTACAACCTGTTCGCGATGGTGCACGGCCATGATCGCGACGAGGTGGAGGCCAAAGCCGCCCGGATCGCCGAGCTGCTGCAGCCTTACTGCCGCGCGCACACCATCCTGTACAGCACGCGCATCCTGAAGAAAACCGGTTTGAGAATCTAACGCCACAAGCGAGGAAGGCTGCCATGTTCCGTATCTCCCAATTCATGCGCGAAGTGGCGCATCCGTCACCACTCGCGCCGCCGCGCCGTCCTCCCGGCCCCGTCATCATCTGGAATCTGGTGCGCCGCTGCAACCTAACCTGCAGGCATTGCTATTCGATCTCCGCGGACAAGGATTTTGCGGGCGAACTGAGCACCGGGGAAGTGTTCGACGTGATGGACGACCTCAAGTCGTTTCGCGTGCCCGTGCTGATACTCTCGGGCGGCGAGCCGCTGATGCGGCCGGATATCTTCGAGATCGCGCTGCGGGCCAAGCGGATGGGCTTCTACGTCGGGCTGTCATCCAACGGCACGCTCATCACCGAGGACAACATCGGGCGGATTGCCGAGACCGGGTTCGACTACGTCGGCGTCAGCCTCGACGGCATCGAGTCGACCCACGACAATTTCCGCCGCAAGGCAGGTGCATTCCGCGCCTCGCTGTACGGCATCCGCCTGTGCCTAGCCGCCGGCATCAAGGCCGGGGTGCGTTTCACCCTGACCCAGGCTAACGCGCACGAGCTGCCGGCGCTGCTCGCGCTGACCGAGGACGAAGGCATCGATAAGTTCTATCTCTCCCACCTTAATTATGCGGGGCGGGGAAACAAGAACCGTGCGCAGGATGCCATGCAGGAGACGACGCGACGCGCGATGGACCTGCTGTTCGACAAGGCCTGGCAATCCGCTGCGTCCGGAGGGTGCCGGGAATTCGTTACCGGCAACAACGACGCGGACGGCGTCTACCTGCTCCACTGGGTGCGCAGGCATTTCCCGGAGAAGGAGAGCCATATCCGGGCCAAGCTGGCGCAATGGGGCGGAAACAGCAGCGGCGTTAATATCGCCAACATCGACAACCTGGGCGAAGTGCACCCGGATACCTTCTGGTGGCACCATCCCCTCGGCAATGTGCGCGAACGGCCATTTTCCGAAATCTGGCGGGATACACCAGATCCCCTGATGGCGGGATTGCGGGCGCAGCCGCGCCAGATCAAGGGGCGCTGCGGACGCTGCGCCTATTTCGACGTGTGTGGCGGCAATACCCGCGTCCGGGCATGGCAGCTGACCGGAGACCCCTGGCAGGAGGATCCGGCATGCTACCTGAGCGACGCGGAAATCGGCCTGGACAGCCCGGAGGCGGGGCAGCTTTGCACCCAGGCTCCCCGGACGCAAGCGGCATGATGCGCGCGCCGCTGCTTTTATTGGCACTGCTCGCGACAGCGCTTGCCCAGGCTGGCGATGCGCCCCGGCTATTTCAGCAGCATTGCGCCGCCTGTCACGGAGAGGCCAGGCTGGGCGGTAGCGGGCCGGCGCTGTTGCCGGAAAGTCTGGCCCGGCTGAAAAAAACCGAGGCGCTCGATACGATCGCGCATGGGCGCGTCGCCACCCGCATGCCGGCATTCGGAGGGCAGATCGCTCCCGCCGATCTCGACGCGCTGGTGGATTATCTCTATACGCCCGTGCTGCCGGCGCCGCGTTGGGGCGATGAGGACATCCGCGCGTCACGCAGCCTTTACCATGCGCCGGGAAGCCTGCCTGACAAGCCAAAATTCACGGCCGACCCGCTCAATCTGTTCGTCGTCGTCGAAACCGGGGATCACCATGCAACCTTGCTCGACGGCGACACGTTCGAGCCGATCAAGCGCTTTCCGACCCATTTTGCCTTGCATGGCGGGCCGAAGTTCTCGCCGGACGGCCGTTACGTCTACTTCGCCTCGCGCGACGGCTGGGTGTCGCGTTTCGATATCTGGAATCTCGAATACACCGCGGAGGTGCGGGTTGGTATCAACACCCGCAATATTGCGGTTTCCAGTGATGGCCGCTATGTGATGGCGGCCAATTATCTGCCCGATACCGTGGTGATCCTGAATGCCGGCGATCTCTCGCTGGTCGAAACGCTCCCCGCCGTCGATGCAGCCGGCCATGCCTCGCGTGTCTCCGCCGTCTATGATGCCGCTCCGCGCAGGGGCTTCATCGTGGCCCTGAAGGATGTACCGGAATTGTGGGAAGTGAGCTATGCCGACGCCGGTGCCGCCGCTTTTCCCGGACTGGTGCGCGGCGGGAAAATACAAGAGAACGCGGTGCTGCCCGGCAAATTCACCCTGCGCCGCACGCGGTTGGATAGCGTGCTTGACGATTTCTTTTTCGACCAAGGCTATACCGTGGTGATTGGCGCATCGCGCGACGGACAAGGCCAGGTGGTTAATCTGGACGCGCGCCGTAAAATTGCCGATTTACCGCTGCATGGCATGCCGCACCTCGGCTCCGGCATTACCTGGAAGTGGCAGGGCAGGGAGGTGATGGCCACGCCCAACCTGAAAGCCGGGCACATCACGGTCATCGACATGTTGGATTGGCAGGTGGTCAAGGAAATTTCGACGCCCGGCCCCGGGTTTTTCATGCGCAGCCACGAAAATACGCCTTATGCCTGGACGGATGTATTCAATGGTGCGGCCAAGGATACCTTGCAGCTGATCGACAAGAATACGCTGGAGATCGTGGCGACCCTGACACCGGCACCGGGCAAGACTGCCGCCCATGTCGAATTCACCCGGGACGGGCGCTACGCCCTGGTGAGCATCTGGGAAAACGATGGGGCGCTGGTTGTTTATGATGCGGCGAGCTTGCGCGAAATCAAGCGCATCCCGATGAATAAACCTTCCGGTAAATACAATGTGTTCAATAAGATAAATCGGTCATCCGGCACCAGCCACTAGCGGCGGGCCGTACTCATCCGGCTATCTCCGGTCCCTGATCACCCTTGCCTTCGGCTTGCAGCGCGCGGGGAAACAGCACGTTGTCTTCCCAGTGCATATGCTCGACCAGGTCGGCGTCGATGCCGGCGAGCGCCGCAAAAAGCAGGAATATCAGGGGATTGCTGCTTGCCTCCGGCCTGTATTGGTTGGTCAGTTCGCGTAAGGATTCGAGCAGCCCCATCATCGTGATGTGCTCGAATTGCATGACACGGATTGGATTGGCAACGGAGCCGAAGCAGGAGGCGGGGAGCGTGCACGTCGCGTCATCCAACTGCGCAATATAGGGGAACAGAATCTCTTCTTCCTTGCGCAAGTGCGACTCCAGATCAACTTTCAGCGCATCGAAACATTTCCGGATGTCCGCGAGCTGCGGCAGCGCGGCCACCTCGAAATCCTCGAGCAATTCGCTGATTCGAACCAATTCCGAGCGGGTAAAGGTATGGTGCGTCTCTTCGATGAGGTCGATCAGCTCTCCCAGACGGGTTTGCGGCGTGATTCTGTGCGCGATTTTCATGGCATGCCTGGACAGGCCGTCCAGCCTTTCTTGATCATGAGAGGCTACACCATACCCCGGGGCCGGAATTATTTCTTTGACGCAGGTCAATTCCGACGAATCAGCCAAGCGTGCCGTAGTTGCGTAGCCCAGGTAAATCGATGATGGTGATGTCCTTGCCGTCTACCTCGATCAACTTCTGCTGTTGCAGCTTGAGAAGGGTGCGCGAAAGCGTTTCGGGAGTCAGGTTCAGCAGGGAGGCAATGGTCGTCTTGCTGGCGGGAAGTTGGATATTGCCGGAACCATGCTCTCCGGCGACAATCTGCAGCAGGTAGCCGATCAGGCGTTGCGTCGAGGTCAGCAGGGCGACCGATTCGATATCCTGCACCAGCTGGCGATTGCGCACCGAAAGTCCTGCCAGCATCTTGCGCGAGACCGTCATGTCCTGTTTCAGGAGATCGAATATGACTTGCTTGGGGATCAGCAGCAATTGGGAATCCGTAGTCGCTTGGGCGTAGATCGGAAAAGAGGCCTGGTCGAGGAAAATTATGGCCTCGCCGAAACTCTCTCCCGGTCCGATGATACCGATGACCTTTTCGTTGCCTTGCGGCGAATTGACAGCCAGTTTGACCTGGCCCGAGATCAGCATGTAGAGATTGTTCGCAGTATCGCCCCGGTTGAAGACGATGCCGCCGCGCGGTACGGCAACGTGCTGCGTCTCGCTGGCCACGCAAGCAAGCTGCGTCGGATCCAGGGTGCTGAACAGATGGAATCTGGGCAATAGTTGAAAAATATTGAATCGCACCATATTTCAGTCTCCCGTTTCGTACATGCATTCAATCCGCCAGGATCGATCTTGGTGATATGGTATCTTAGATGTATAGTACTTACATCTTTAATTGTTCGTTGGCGCTGTCTTTCTCCGCCGGAGAGCGCCAAACTTCTACGTTCGATTCGACACGGCGACTGGGATACGCAAATGAAAAATGAACACATCGATCTATCGACCCATTGCATCCATGCGGGTGAAATCGCGGACGCGCACGGTTCGCCGCACACGCCGCTCTACGATACGACGACATTCAGGTTCGAATCCACGGAAGCGCTGCTGGATGTCATCGACGGCAGGCGCGATGGGTACCTGTATACGCGCTACGGCATGAACCCGACCATCAGGAGCCTGGAAGCCAAGCTGGCGATGATAGACGGGGCGGAAGAGTCCCTGGTTTTCTCTTCCGGCATGGCGGCGTTATCCGCACTGTTCCTCGCTTACGGCTATCGCGGCATCGTCGGTCTCGGTGACGCCTATGGCGGCTCGCAGGAGTTGCTGACACGACAGCTGCCGGGTCTGGGATTGCGGACGCAACACCTTTTCACGGCCGATACCGACCGTCTGGAGGCGTTGCTGAAAGATGGATACGGACTGGTTTTTTTCGAAACACCGACCAACCCCATACTGGAAGTGATCGATATTCGCCGGATAGCCGAACTCGCACATGCGCATGATGCGCTGGTAGTCGTGGACAACACTTTTGCCTCGCCGGTGAACCAGCGCCCGCTGGAATTGGGTGCGGACATCGTCATGCAGAGCGCGACCAAATACCTCGGCGGTCATAGCGACCTTACGGCCGGGGTGCTATCGGCTGAAAGCGCGCTGTTGGGTCCGATTAAACCCTGGCGCAAGAATCTTGGCCAGATGCTCGCGCCCGAAGTGGCGCATCGGCTTGCCAGAAGCCTGAGCACGCTGCCCCTGAGAGTCGAGAAGCAGAACGCGAATGCGCTGGCCGTCGCCCGATTCCTGAGCCAGCACAAAAAAGTCCGCCGCGTATTCTATCCGGGACTTCCCGAGCACCCCGGCCATGCCACAGCTGTTTTGCAGATGAAGGGATTCGGCGGCATGGTGACTTTCGAATACGACGGCACAGGGCCGGAGACGGCGAGGATGGTCGAACGCCTGCAACTCATCAGCCTGGCCCCGAGCCTGGGCGGAGTGGAAAGCCTTGCGACACAGCCTTACACCACGTCGCATCATGACATGTCGCCTGAAGAACGCAGCCTCAGAGGCATCTCGGATTCGATGGTGAGGCTCTCGATCGGGATCGAAAGCGCCGAGGACTTGATCGGGGATTTACGTGCGGCGCTTGACTGATTACCTGCAGGGCTTATTGTCGTCCAGTCGCAGTGTCATGAATCCGATTAATTACAGGAGTTGAAAGCGATGTGCGAGAAAACTTGCGTGACCGATTTGCAGAAATGCAAAAGCTAGAAGTCCATATCAGGATTACAACACCGACTATTTTACATAATATACATTATGCGAAGTAATGTAGATAAAAAAAACGATCCGGCACCCATGAAGGAAAACGAGAGGCCGCGTACGGCCTCTCGACGGGATCAACGATTATTGAAAAATGCCATATTGCTGCAGCGGCCGTTGACGAAAGTCAGCTCGGTCGACTTATAGGTGTGCTTGGCATCGTAGCGGACCACATTGTTGTAGTACCACATTTCCACCTTGACCGGCTTGCTGCTGCTTTCCAGGGGCTTGCCGATGACGGTTTCGGCATTGCTCGGTTTGATGGCGAGCTGCTTTTTCGCAGGCTCGCCCAGCATATCGATGACTTGTTGCTTGGAGCGGTTGCTCAACATCTTGATAAAAGTGTTCTCATCGTAGGTCTTGGTTTTCGCTTTTGCATCAGCGAGCACCGGCATGGCGAACAGCATTGCAGCGGCGATAAGGAAGGAAACCAGTTGTTTGAAGCGCATCGAAAGTCCTTTTCAGATAAAGCGGTTGCGTATTTGGATTATCGCACTTATGTCGGCAGCGTGCAGCGATTGGCTATCTCGAGTTTGAGTCCGTCATAACCAACATGAACGCCCGAGGGCAGCTTTTCGCTGACTTCGTTGTATTCCATTTCGTGCGTCATGTGCATCAGGTAGGTTTTGCCTGCGTTGATTTGCGCCGCATAGGCCAGCGCCTGCTCCAGGTTGATATGCGTGTGATGCGGCTTGTAGCGCAGGCAGTCCAGCAGCAGGATATCCAATCCGGCCAATAGTGCGAGTGAGGATTCCGGTATTTCGGAAACGTCGGTCAGATAGGCCATATTCCCGATACGGTAGCCAAAGATGTTGGCGCGGCCGTGCTTGATCGGAATGGGAATAATATCCGCACCGAACAGGGAAAACGGCGCATCGACCTGATTCACGCTCAATACCGGCAAGTCCCAGTAATCGCCCGGTGCACGCAGCGCATAGCCGAACCTGGAACTGATGGTCGTCATATGCTCCAGGCTGCCGTACAGGGGGATCTGGTGCCGGTTGATCTGGCAGAAGCTGCGCAAGTCATCGATGCCGTGCAGATGATCGGCATGCGTATGGGTATAGAGCACCGCATCGACGCGGCGCATATTTTCGCGCAATGCCTGCTGACGCAGGTCGGGCCCGGTGTCGATCAGAATAACTTCGCCAGTGTTGAGCGTGACCATCGCCGAGCAGCGCGTGCGCGTATTGCGCGGATCCTCCGAGGTGCAAGTCTTGCAATCGCAGCCAATCACCGGCGTCCCGGCGCTGGAACCGACGCCAAGCAGGGTCAGTTGCACGGGACAGCCTGGCTGAAAAGCCGGAAGAAGTTGCGCGTTGTCGCCTCGATCACATCCGGCACCGGGATGCCGCGCAATTCCGCGATCGTTTCAGCGACATACCGGACATAGGCTGGCTGGTTGGTCTTGCCGCGAAACGGGATCGGCGCCAGATAGGGGGAATCGGTCTCGACCAGGAGCCTGTCCAGGGGAATACGTTTGGCGACCTCTTTCAGTGCAGCGGCATTCTTGAACGTCACAATACCTGAAATCGAGATATAGAAGCCCATCGCCATCGCCGCCTCGGCCACCGCTTCGCTTTCAGTGAAACAGTGCATCACGCCGCCGATGCGTTCGGCCCCCTCCTCGCGCATGATGCGCAGCGTGTCTGCGGCCGCGTTGCGCGTGTGGATGACCAGCGGTTTGCCGGCCTCGATTGCAGCCCGGATATGGGTTCGAAAGCGATCGCGCTGCCATTCCAGATCGCCGGTGAGGCGAAAATAGTCCAGCCCCGTTTCGCCGATGCCGACCACCTTGGGGTGGCTAGCAAGCGCGACCAGGCGGTCGACGCCGGCCTCTTCCACACCCTCATTGTCCGGATGGATGCCGACCGTGGCGTAGATATTGTCGTGCGCTTCGGCAATCGCCAACACTTCGGGAAACTTTTCCAGCGTCACGCCGATACAAAGCGCATGACCGACGCCGTTATCGCGCATGGCCTGCAGCACCCCGGACATGTCGGAAAATTCCGGGAAATTAAGATGACAATGCGAATCTACCAACATGGCTGCGCTCAGGGGAAACAGACTGACAATTACATGGTGTGGGTCGGACGTGTAGACTTCAACACTCCACCCAGCAAGGCTTCGATTTTATTGCGCGCTTCGGTGCCGCCATCCTCGCCGCTGAACTGCACGCCGATGCCCTGCGGCCGCCCGCCCTGCGTCACAGGCGTGATCCAGGCAACCTTGCCCACCACCTTGAGTTTGTTGGGATCATCCAGCAGGCTCAGCAGCATGAATACTTCTTCGCCGATCCTGTAGGTCTTGTTGGTCGGAATGAACAACCCGCCACCTTTGACAAACGGCATATAGGCGGAATAGAGCGCCGCTTTCTCCTTGATTGCCAAAGAGAGCACGCCGGGTTTCGGCGCCGCCGCAGGTTTTTGATCCGCTGTTTCGTCGCTCACGGTTTAAGGGCTGTTGCAAACAATTGACTATATTGAATCATCAGGCTTTCAATCTGCAATTCGGCATTAAGCGGATGGTGGGAAACTCGGCGTGCTTCATTCAGATCGCGTTGAAAATCCAGTAATTTTGCCAAGTCTACCCTTTCGGCCAAACCTTGCAAAGATGCTGCCTGCGTCGGATGGTAGCGTATTTCCGCGGCCAGCTTGGCGCCGAGCAGGTCATGGACCCATTTATGCAGCGCATCCACAACATCCGTCATGCCGTTGCGCGAGCATGCACTGGCGGCCTGGAACGGATTCATCGCTTCGCCCTGGCGCAGCAGGCTCTGCAATTCACCTGCACTCTTGTCGACAACATCGTCCTGCTCCAACGCGCGTAATGGAGCGCCGCCCGCATACGCAAGGCGTTCCCCCGCATTCTTGACACCCTGCCCTGAGAGCCATCTTTCCGCGACAGCTCGTTCAGGAAATGGCATGTCAACTTTGCTGCAACGACTGCGGATGGTCGGTAGCAAGCGCTGTGGCGCGTGCGTGACCAGCAGAAACAAAACACCGGCAGGCGGCTCTTCCAGCATTTTCAGCAAGGCATTGGCGGAAGCGACGTTCAGCGCCTCCGCAGGATGCAGCAAGACAACGCGCAATCCGGATCGGTGGCTGGAGAGGCCAAAAAAATCGGCAAGCTCGCGTACCTGATCGACCGAAATCTGCGTTTTCTTCCCTGCGGGGGCAGCCGCGCCATCGTCTTCTGCATTTCCGCCATTATCCTTGGGTTCAAGCAGCCTGAAATCCGGGTGATTGCCTTGCATGAACCAGTTGCAGCTGCCGCATTTGCCGCAGGCTTCCAGCATGGGCGTAGGACTTTCGCACAAAAGCGATTGCGTCAGCGCGATGGCAAAATCCTGTTTACCGATGCCTGCCCGGCCTTGTAGCAGCATGGCATGCGGCATGCGGTCACGCATGCCGTGCACTTGCTTCCACAAGGGAATTTGCCATTCGTATATAGCCATATAATTATATGGTTGCAATGATTTCTTCAAGTATCAGACGAATCTCTGCTATGGTCATCCTGGCATCGATAACGCGGAATCTTCCTGGATGCTGCTCGGCGCGTTGCAAATAAGCCTGGCGTATGCGTCTGAAGAAATCCCCGCTTTCCCGCTCGAAGCGATCCGGGTCGCGCGCGCCGGCCAAGCGCTGCATGCTGACCTCCACCGGGAGATCGAACAGCAAGGTCAGATCCGGTTGAAACATTCCCTGCACCCAGGCTTCCAGTTGCGCTATCTTCTCGATAGACACCCCTCTCCCGCCTCCCTGGTAAGCAAAACTCGCGTCAGTGAACCGGTCGGACAGCACATGGGCACCACGCACCAGCGCAGGGACTATCACCTGCTCAAGATGCTCTCGACGCGCGGCGAACATCAGCAGCGACTCCGTTTCCGGGTGCATGTGTTCGTGCAGAAGAAGTTCGCGCAGTCGTTCTCCCAGCGGTGTGCCGCCGGGCTCGCGGGTCAGCAGAACCTCCTTGCCGCTTGCGCGCAAAAGATCGGCGATATAGGGAATATGCGTGCTCTTGCCTGCCCCATCCACGCCTTCCAGGGTAATGAACTTGCCCGATGGCATCACGGCCCCTTTCTGCCGAGCTGGTATTTGGCTACAGCCCGATTGTGCTCGCCGAGCGTAGCAGAGAATACATGGGTGCCGTCCCCCTTGCCGACAAAGTACAAGGCGTCGCCTTGCGCCGGATGGAGCGCTGCCTCGATTGCAGCCAGCCCGGGCATGGCGATCGGCGTGGGCGGCAGCCCGTAGCGCGTGTACGTGTTGTACGGATTGTCCTGCAGCAAATCCCGCTTGCGCAAATCGCCATCGAACTGCCCGCCCAGACCATAGATTACCGTGGGGTCGGTCTGCAGGCGCATGCCGAGATTGAGGCGGTTCAGGAAAACGCGCGCAATCATCGGCCGCTCACTGCCTTGCCCGGTTTCCTTTTCGATAATGGATGCCATGGTCAGCGCCTGATAAGGCGTCCGATAAGGCAGCCCCGGGGCTCGCCCCTCCCAGGCAACGGCAAGTTTGCGCTGCATGGTTTGATAGGCACGTTTGAGAATATCCAGATCGCTCATGCCCTTGTCGAAGAAATAGCTGTCCGGGAAAAAAAGTCCTTCTGCCGCATGTTCGGTGGCGCCGATCTGAGCCAGAATTTGCTCGTCCGTCATCGGCATGGTCAAGTGCCGAACATCCTCGCTACGGTTGAGTTCGGCGCGCATCTGCGCGAAGGTCCAGCCCTCGATGAAGATAATACTGCGCTGGGCAGTCGCGCCATCCGTAATCATCAGGAAAAGATCGTACGGCGTCATCCCCTTGTGAAGTTCGTAATTTCCGGCCTTGATATCGCCGGCCTTGCCCTGGACTCGCACCAGCAGGACAAAGCTCCAGGGTTCATGCAATACCCCGTCCCGCACCAACTGCTGTGCAATCCCCCGCAAGCTGGAGCCATGCTTGAGTACAAGGTCGTGAGGGTCGTCCTGCAACGGTAAGGATTGCTGGGAGTAGTAAATCATCCAACCAAGCAACAAGACCAGGCCCAAGGCGCAGAGCTTGATCAACCTAGAAAATACGCGCATCCTGCTCTTTCATAATCGTGCATAGGCGGCCGGCCAGCTCTCCGGCCTGCCATGAAGTTTTTTCCAGCAACCGCACCTGCCATACGCCAATCAGCGTATTGCAAATCAAGACTTCATCGGCCTCCAACAGTTCGTTCAATGCCATCGCACCGATCTCGACGGAGAGCCCGATCTCGGGCGCCAGTTCGATGATGCGATCGCGCGTAACACCGCAGACCCCGCAGCGCGACAAGTCCGGCGTCTTCAGTCGGGTACCAGACCGTATAAAGACATTGCTCATGGTGCATTCGATGACATTGCCTTCGTAGTCGAGCAATAAACCGTCTGCAACTTTGTGGTCCACCCATTCCATCCTGGCCAGGACGTTCTCAAGACGATTCAAGTGCTTGATTCCAGCAAGGCGCGGTTGCTGTGATAGACGAAGCTGACACAAGTGCAGCGCAATGCCATTTGTGTAGTTTTCGGATGGATAGTTTGGCAAGGCAGACTTCAGCACAACACGGTTAGGCTGGGCGAGCGGCGGAACGGCGTAGCCGCGCAATCCTTCACCGCGTGTCACTATGATTTTTACTGCCGCATTGTCATTCTTGCTGCAGAGATGCCGGACATCGGCCAGCAACGTATCGTATGGTGGGCACACGATGCCAAGTGCATTGCAGTCATCGTGCAATTTCCGATAATGGCGATCCCAGGACAATGGAACACCATTGCGCACGGCAAGAGTCCGGAAGACGCCATCCCCATATGCAAAGCCACGATCCAGCGGCGTCAGCGACTCGTTCGATTTGCCGTTGATCATGTACTGGCTTGCCATCAGGGAATATTATCTTTCCGAATGCTTTTAGCGCAGAAGCAGATTTGAGCGCTCCCCACATGGACTGTGGATAAGTCTGTGGACTTCATCGGGATAGACGGCCTAACTGCCCATCCCGATTGAATATTTTTTTGCTGATCAAGTTTTGTGCGTATATCAAACACATTTATATTCAATATGTTGCATAAACACCCAAAACTACTGGGTTCATTCCGAGATTTACCGTTTCCGCAAACTCGAAATGTGCATAAATCGGGCAATCAAGACCGCTTTATCAGCTTTAAATCTTGCGGAAAACGAGAGTTCCATTGGTGCCGCCAAATCCGAAAGAATTGGAAATGGCAACATTAATGTGCATCTTTCGCGCGATATTCGGTACATAATCAAGATCGCAAGACGGATCCTGATTGAAAATATTAATGGTCGGCGGTGCAACCTGATCGCGTATTGCCAGCGTCGAGAATACGGCCTCGATCCCTCCGGCAGCGCCGAGTAAATGGCCGGTCATGGATTTGGTCGAGCTCATCGCAATCTTGTATGCCCGGTCGCCGAAGCACCCCTTCGCTGCCTGGGTTTCCGCCCGATCGCCTGCCGGCGTAGATGTGCCGTGCGCATTGATGTAATCCACTTCATCCGCATTGATACCCGCATTTTTCAATGCGTTGCGCATGCAGCGTGCCGCCCCCTCGCCATTTTCGCTTGGCGAAGTCATGTGGTAGGCGTCCGCACTCATGCCAAAACCGGCAAGTTCACAGTAGATCTTGGCGCCGCGGCGTTTCGCGTGCTCGTATTCCTCTAGCACAAGAACACCCGCGCCCTCCCCGATCACGAAACCGTCACGCTCGGTATCCCATGGCCGGCTGGCGGTTGCAGGATCGTCATTGCGCGTCGACAATGCCCGTGCGGCGGCAAAACCGCCGACGCCAAGCTGCGTGATCGCGGCCTCGGCCCCGCCTGCGACCATGACATCAGCATCGCCGTATTCAATCAGCCGGGCTGCATCGCCGATAGCATGTGTCGCCGTGGTACAGGCCGTCACGATGGCGATATTCGGCCCCTTGAAGCCGTACATGATCGACAGGTTGCCCGAGATCATGTTGATGATGGTGCCAGGGATAAAGAACGGGGATATCTTGCGTGGCCCCGATTCCTTGTAGACGGTATCGGTGTCCTCGATCAGCTGCAGGCCACCGATGCCGGAACCGATGCTGACGCCGATACGCTCGGCGTTTTCATCGGTCACCTCGATTCCTGCATCCCGGACTGCCTGTATCCCCGCCGCGAGTCCGTACTGGATGAAAGTATCCATCCGGCGCGCGTCTTTGGGTGAAAGGTATTGATCCACCTCAAACCCCTTCACCTCACCCGCAACCTGCGAGGCAAATGCCGAGGCATCGAACTTGGTGATGTTGGTGATACCGGATTGACCGGCAAGTATGCTGGACCAGGCTTCCGCCACGCTGTTACCGACTGGCGAAATAATTCCCAAGCCGGTAACGACTACCTTACGTTTGGACAAGGCAACTCCGAGAAAGGAAAAGTGAGGTGGTATTACTTGGCGTTGGCGTTGACGTAGTCGATCGCCTGTTGAACCGTGGTGATCTTTTCTGCGTCTTCGTCAGGAATTTCGCAGCCGAATTCTTCTTCCAGCGCCATCACGAGCTCGACAGTGTCGAGAGAATCGGCACCCAGGTCGTCCACGAAGGAAGAAGCGTTCTTCACGTCAGCTTCGTTGGCACCCAGTTGTTCGGCAACGATCTTTTTGACGCGTTGTTCAATGTCGGACATTTGTTTCCCCTTAAATATATGATGATTACAGCAAAAATCCCGGGCTATTCTAGCAAATCTCCCGAGGAATTCAAAAAGCCGGAAACGGCTTCGCAAGCCCGATCAGGCCATGTACATTCCGCCGTTGACATGCAGGGTCTCACCGGTCACGTAGCCTGCAGCAGACGACGCCAGGTAGGTGACGGCGGCAGCAATATCTTCTGCCTGCCCGAGACGCCCCAGCGGGATGTGCTGCAACAGTCTGGCACGCTGTTCTTCCGGAAGTTCACGCGTCATGTCGGTGTCGATAAACCCGGGCGCCACGCAGTTAACCGTGATGCCGCGGCTGCCTACTTCCTGCGCCAGCGACTTGGTGAAACCGGACATTCCCGCCTTGGCGGCAGCATAATTGGTTTGGCCTGCATTACCTGAATGCCCGACCACGGACGAGATATTGATGATGCGGCCGTAGCGCGCCTTCATCATCGGACGCAGCACCGCCTGAGAAAGCCGAAATACCGATTTGAGATTGGTCGACATGACGGCATCCCAATCCTCTTCCTTCATGCGCATCAGCAAGGTATCGCGGGTGACGCCGGCATTATTCACCAGGATGGCAATCTCGCCATATTGTGCGGCGATCTGCTTCAGCACGTCTTCCACCTGAGCAGCATCATTGACGTCCAGTGCCATGCCCGTACCCCGTATACCGGCTTGCTGGAAAGCCGCACTGATCTGCTCGGCACCTTTTTGTGTGGTGGCGGTTCCGATCACCGTCGCACCCTGCCTGCCCAATGCTTGGGCGATAGCCGCCCCGATACCTCGACTGGCGCCTGTTACCAGCGCGATTTGGTCCTGCATTATTTATCTCCTCAAGTGTTCAGCTGGCTTTTCGCTTCGCTTATCGCTTCAGCGCCAGTCAACGCAAAGCACGTCATTTCCGCCGCAATGCGCTTGTTCAGCCCGGCCAGCACCTTGCCCGGTCCGCACTCGGCGGCGTGCGTAACGCCTTGCTCCGCCATGTTCTTAATCGTTTCGACCCAGCGCACCGGGCTATAGAGTTGCCGCACCAGGGCATCCTTGATGTTTGCGGCATCGCTGTATGCAGCGACATCTGCATTGTGGAGTACCGGTACCTTCGGGACTTGTACCGCGACATTTTCCAGGTAGCGGGCAAGCTGCACGGCCGCCGGCTTCATCAGCGCACAATGCGACGGCACGCTGACGGGTAAAATCAAGGCACGCTTGGCACCTTTGGCCTTGGCCAGTTCCATGCCACGTTCAACCGCAGCCTTGTTGCCGGCAATCACGATCTGGCCGGGGGAATTGAAATTGACCGCTTCCAGCACCTCGTTTTGCGCCGCTTCCGCACACACGGCACGAACGACATCGTCCTCCAGTCCCAGCACTGCGGCCATGGCGCCAATCCCTTCAGCAACCGAGCCCTGCATGGCCTCAGCGCGATAGCGGACCAGCGGCAATGCGTCCTCGAACGAAAGTGCATCGGCTGCCACCAGCGCGGTATATTCGCCCAGGCTGTGGCCTGCCAGCACGCAGGGTTGAGCACCGCCCTCCGCCTGCCAGGCACGCCAAGTCGCGACGCCGGCCGTCAGCATCAGCGGCTGGGTATTGGCCGTCTGATTGAGTTCCTCGTTAGGTTCCGTCACCATGCGCCACAAGTCCTGCGCCAGAATTGCCGAGGCTTCAGCAAACGTTTCGCGAATCACCGCAGACTCGCCGAAGCCTTGCATCATCCCCACAGATTGCGAGCCTTGACCAGGAAAAAGGAAAGCAAATTTCATTGGATATCTCTAATACTTGAGTAAAACGGAGCCCCAGGTAAAACCTCCACCGAAGGCCTCCATCAATAGGGTTTCACCACGCCGGATGCGGCCATCCCGAACCGCTGCGTCCAACGCCAGCGGAATTGAAGCGGCCGAGGTGTTGCCATGCTTGTCGACAGTCACCACCACGCGATCCATGTCCATGCCCAGTTTTTTTGCAGTAGCCTGGATAATCCGGATATTGGCCTGGTGCGGGACCAGCCAGTCCACCTGAGACTTGTCCATGCCGTTCGCATGCAGCGTCTCGTCGACGATCGCGTCCAGCGTATTTACCGCCACCTTGAATACGGGGTTGCCTTCCATATGGATGGTTGCACTGCCTTCTCGCTGCGAAACGCCGCTCGGCACATGCAACAGATGGGCATAGCTGCCGTCGGCATGCAAGTGGCATGAAATGATTCCGGGCTCTTCGCTTGCCTTGAGCACCACGGCACCTGCGCCGTCGCCCCACAATACGCAGTTGCTGCGGTCACTCCAGTCCGTGATGCGCGACATGGTTTCCGCACCCACCACGAGGGCGCATCGGGCGCTGCCGGATTTGATGAATTGGTCCGCCGTTGCGAGCGCGTAAATAAATCCGCTGCAGACGGCCTGGATATCGAAGGCGGGACAGCCGCCAATACCCAGCTTGCTTTGCAGCAAGCAGGCCGTGCTCGGAAAAACACGATCAGGCGTGGTCGTGGCTACAATGATGAGGTCGACCTCCTGCGGCATGACGCCGGCCGACTCCATGGCAGCTTGCGCTGCATGCATGGACAGATCACTGGTGCACTCATCATCGGCTGCAATATGGCGCTCACGGATTCCCGTGCGCGTCACAATCCATTCGTCGGTTGTTTCCACCATGCGCTCGAGGTCGGCATTGGTGAGTATCTTGCGTGGCAGGTAACTGCCTGTACCCGCCACTCGGGAATAGATCATGCAGGATCGTCCTGTACAGAAACTTGCACGTGCTCGATCGCCAGTTGCTCGCTGATGCGACGCAAGACGCCGCTTCGCGCTTCCTCAATGGCTGTTTCGATCGCATGCACAAAGGCAAAACTATCGGCACCACCGTGACTCTTCACCACAATGCCACGCAAACCCAACAAACTGGCCCCGTTGTAGCGGCGCGGATCAAGACGTCGCTTGAACGCACGCAGCACCGGCAATGCAACCAATGCCGCCAGCTTGGTAAACAAGTTACGTTTAAACTCCGTCGTCAGGAAGCGCGCCATCATCTGCGCCAGCCCTTCGGAGGTTTTCAGTGCGACATTGCCGACAAAGCCATCGCACACGACGAGATCCGTCGTGCCTTTGTAGATATCGTTGCCTTCCACATTACCATAAAAGTTCAGATGGCTGGCACGCAGCAATTCCCCTGCTTGCTTGACCACTTCATTCCCTTTTATGTCCTCCGACCCGATGTTCAGCAGGCCGACCGTGGGGCGCTCCTTGTGCTCGACGCAGGTCACGAGCATTGCGCCCATGATGGCAAATTGCAGGAGGTGCTCGGCGGTGCAGTCTGCATTCGCACCCAAATCGAGCATATAGGTATGGCCCCGTTGGCTCGGCAAGGTGGAAGCAATGGCAGGACGATCGATTCCCGGCAACGTCTTCAGCACGAAGCGCGCGATCGCCATCAAAGCCCCGGTATTGCCGGCGCTGACGCAGACGCTCGCCTCGCCGCTCTTGACGAGATTGACGGCCACCCGCATGGAGGAGTCTTTTTTGCCGCGCAACGCGCTTTGCGGAGGCTCGTCCATAGCCACCACCTGGCTGGCATGGTGGATGCGCAGGCGCGGCCCGACACTGGCGCCTCGTGCCCGCAACTCCGCCTCGATGGCATCCGTCAGACCGACCAGCACGATATTGATTTCACTATCCTGCTCAAGCGCCTGAAGCGCAGCAGGAACGGTCACATGGGGGCCGTGATCCCCCCCCATGGCGTCAATTGCAACAGTAATATCCATAAACAAAGCGCCGCCTCATTAACGAGACGGCGCGTCTGTTTTCTTATGGGATAAGAACTTATTCGCCTTTGGAAGGCAGCACCTTGCGGCCACGGTAGTAGCCGTTCGGGCTCACGTGGTGACGCAGGTGCACTT
>CAMLDQ010000041.1 GCA_946478965.1 uncultured Methylobacillus sp.
GGACGCGCGCGTGGAAACCCTGGCGATCCGCAAGTTTCCCGGACTCAAGGGGCTGTGGGCGAGCCTGTTCAAGCATGTGACTCCGGCTCTGAAAGAGTCTGCGGGCGATTATTTCAACCGGCTGGCACGTGCACTGCTGGACGACGGATACGAAGATGACGATCTTTGGATCGCGCAGGGCCGCAGCCTGTTCAAGGCCGCCGCGGACAAGCTTGAATCCAACCTGATATCCTGGGAAATCGGCGTGCAGCTGACCCATGCGCTGCAGGAAAAAAAGCTGGGCTATAGCCCGCGCCGCGATGTTTTGACTACACCATACCGCGACGACAATCGTTATTTCTGGCAATTCGTCGAGTTCGACCAGAATGCTGCACAGGCGGCTGGCTACGACCAGGTGCAACAGGTGCGCAAGTACGTCAACGTGATGGAAATGGCCAACGAGATCGATACCGAACTCGCCGGTGACGACGCGCAGGAAATCTGGGTGCTGGGCACCGAGCTGTTTCCATACGAGGATATGGGCGTGTCGTTCAACGACATGGAAGGCAAGGAGCCGGTTTCAGAGCCTTTCCACTATGCCGAATGGGATTACCAGATACAACTGGAGCGGCCGGCCTGGGCCACGGTGCTGGAGCGTCGCGCCAAGGCGGGCGACCTGCAATTGATCGAGGATATTGCCGCTCAGCACAAACGGATCATTTCGCGCATGAAATTCCTGCTCGATGCGATGCAGCCGCAAGGTGTTACGCGCATCCGCAAGCTGGAGGATGGTGACGAAATCGACGTCAATGCCGCCATCGCCAGCCTGATCGACATGCGCATGGGCATGCAACCTGATCCGCGCATCATGATGCGATCGGTACGCAAGGTGCGCGATATTTCTGTGATGGTACTGCTGGATTTATCCGAGTCGACGAACGATCAGGTGGCCGGGCAGGAGTTTACCGTGCTCGATTTGACACGCCAGGCTACCGTGTTGCTGGCGGATGCCATCAGCAAGGTCGGTGACCCGTTTGCGATTCATGGGTTTTCGTCCGATGGCCGGCATGATGTGCAGTACCTGAAATTCAAGGATTTTGACCAACCTTACGATGAGGTGCCGAAAGCGCGGCTGGCTGGCATGCAGGGACAGCTGTCGACCCGCATGGGAGCCGCGATGCGGCATGCCGGGCATTATTTGCGACAGCAGAAATCCTCCAAGAAGCTGATGTTGGTCATTACCGATGGCGAACCCGCGGATGTCGATGTGCGCGATCCGCAGTATCTGCGCTACGATGCGAAAAAGGCAGTGGAAGAACTCTCGCGTTCTGGCATCATGACCTACTGCATGAGCCTCGATCCGCGTGCAGACCAGTATGTTTCACGCATTTTCGGCGCCAGAAACTACATGGTGGTGGATCATGTGGAGCGTTTGCCTGAAAAGTTGCCGTTGCTCTACGCAGGACTAACCCGTTAGGAAATCAATGGAAACTTATGTCGGTATCAAGAACGATACCAATGGCGGGATGACCCATCTTGGCCGCATTGTCATGGATGGCTGGTTGTTCGGATTCATCCCGGACACGGAAACCTGTGCCGGTTGGGATGCCGCGCAGATGCAAATGCTGTACGAGAAAACCTATGCAGCATGGGAGCCTTATGCGCATCTGCCCAGCAATCTGCCACCCGAGCTGCGCGACAGGCATGCGCATATCTACGCTGCCGCGATGGCGGCGGGACGCGAGCAGGGATGGAATCCGGAGCTTGGCGAAGACGACTAGCGTTGTTTCCCGGGCGTAGGAAACGCAAGCACGCGAGCCGGTCCTTCAGGCGTGTCCTTGTCTCTCAGGTTATTGAGTGCCAGCGGAAACTCCGCAAGGAGTCGACGCATCAGTTCCGCACTGTCGGGGCGGTAGTACACGGCTTCATACGCTACGGGATCGTCGAGCGATACTCTCGTTTGAGGATGGAAATTCCGCCACGCGATGTCGACCCAGCATTTACGTTCGCCATCGATGAATACGAACTCTTCGGGATCGATGATCGCAAGGTACTGCATCGTGCGGATGGGTACAAACACGTTGCCTGTTGGCGAGCGAGCCAGTAGCTTGACGGCCAGATTGTAAGTGGCCGCAGAAAGCTGTCTGGATTCGCTGGCAAGGGGGGCGTCGCGGTAGCAGTTAATTTCCATGGCATGCTCCTGCTGCGTCGTCTGCCGGTGGAAGAGTTAGACCTCCACCATATCAAAACTGTCCTTGGATGTGCCGCAGTCCGGGCAACTCCAGTCATCGGGCACATCCTCCCAGCGCGTTCCGGCAGGTATCCCGTGTTCCGGGTCACCGACAGCCTCATCGTAGATATAGCCGCATACGATACAAACCCAAGTCTTCATCATCCATCCCTGATCAAAAATACAACTACACTCTACTGACTCGCTTCCTGCGCATCAACCCCATGGCGGCTATGGTTGAATAGATGCCGAAAATCGCTGAAAGGCAATACAATCTCGGCAGGGGGAGATGAAAATCAAATATCGGTTATCAGTGCTGGGTTGGACGCTATGGCTCGCGGCATGTGCCACTTCTGCACCGCCGTTGAACGGGAAGCCGGTGCCGGAACAGAACGATCGCAGCTCGTTCAGCCAGTTGGGGAAGTCTGATCTGGATCGCATGGCGGATGTCGAGATGCGGGAAAACACGGACAGCCTGCGCACCTTGATGATCAAATTGTACAAGCGTAACCCGAAGGAACTCAGGAAGAGCACCTCGGGCACGGTGGATGACATGGTCGGCTGGGTGTTCGAAGGTAACCATGGCTGGAAATTCAAGGCAATCAAAGGTGTCCAGGGCACGGATGCACTCTACCTCGCGTTCAATCCGGATTACACCGGGGATCGGGTACTGCCATTCATCGTTGGCCTGCAAACGATGCTGGTCAAGGCGCATGGCGGAAAAACCGAGTTTTACCTGACGGACAGCATCGATCCCCAGAATGTCTACAATGCGGCACGCAATGTAGAGATCGCAGCCTGGAAACTGTCCACTAGCCGCGATGTAAACGGCAGGCTTTATCTACTGACGAACGAGTTGAGCGAAAGCGAGCACAACCTCAGCTTCGAACGCGAATTCGGCAAGGTCATCGCGCGCCTGGATCTGTATGCCGTTACGCTGTCGGAGAAGTCGCAGCGCATGATTACTCGCGTTGCGCAAAGCTTGGCAACGGCGATTTTTCTTCCGTTCTGATCGGAGCAGAAAAAATCCCCAGGGAAAGACTTCGTTGAAGCATTTCGCCCGGGGGGAGGCAGGAGAGAGATCAGGCTAACCGAGCCTGAACGGTGATATCGTTGGCGGCTTCCACAGGGCGCATGCTCAAAGTCTCTTGAGTTGAGGAGGGTGCCGATTTGTCCAGGAAGTAGTAGCTGACATGTTTGCATGGACGCAAGTACTCAAAAATCTCTCGAGGCAGTTGCGACGGCCGCAGGCACTTCTTGATGGTCAACCCTTCTTCTTCGCTGAGGTCGATGACAACGGGGGTTAACCTGGATACTGACGGGTGGTGGATCCTGACCAGGGGTAGAAGCGGCTTTTGCGGATTAACCGACATTACGATGCCGTAAGTGCCATTCGAAAGCTGTACCACGCTTCCCGGGGGATATACGCCCAGGGTCTTGATCAGCAGTTTGAGCACCCTGGGATCGTATTTGTTGTGATCGGTTGCATACATGTGTGCCAGTGCCTCGTACGGGGTCATTGCATTGACGGCGTTGAAAGGATTGCACAAGTTGTCGTAAGCATTGACCACGGCCAGAATGCGTGCCAAGGGGTCCATTTGCGTGCCGACTAGGTGTTTGGGGTAGCCAGTGCCATCCACATGTTCATGATGCTGCACGATGACGCGCGCAATCGTGTCGGACAGGCCGGCATCCTTTGCCATGCGGGCACTGTTCTCGCAGTGCTGGTCTATAAAGCTTTTGTGGCGCGGAACTTCGCCCTTGCTGACATCATGAAAAAGCGCCGCCATACCGAGCTCCCTGGCCTGGCTTTCCAAAATATCCATGGACTTTGCGAGGGTGAGGCATAGCACGGCGACATTCAGTGAATGTACATGGTCCTCGGGCTTGGAATGGTTGCCGCTGATCGCATGAAGAACAACGTCACCTTCCGTGAGGGCTGATTCGGCAAGATTCTCGATCAGGGATTCCGCGGATTTACGCGCGCTGTGCGGCTGCGCTGACAGGTTGAGCAGCACGTCGCGTGCGGTTTTGGAATCTTCCACGAACCGCTTTTCGCAGCCCTGGATGATGGTATTCAATTGCTTCAGGCGTGCCGATCGCTCTTGGGGCGTCCTCGGCATTCTAGGTGCGGACGCTTCGGACGGTGGTTGTACCGGGGCTGGCTTGGTCACTGGTGCAGCTTGCGCTGTCTCAGCTTCCGGCTCGGCTGCTGTTTTCAGGGGAAGAGGTTCATAATCGCTGCGATTCGGGTCGTAGCGAATTTGCGTCAGATTCAGCCGGCGAATCTGGCGTATCTGTTCCTTGTCCTTGATCTTGAAATTACTGAACGTAAACGGATGGTTCATCCAGCTCAGGTCAAGATGGACGTAAAGCCCAATGCACAGCTGGCTCGGATGAATGTAAAAATTTTCTTCCTTCATGATGCGCCTCTCTGCAAACGATCACTGAACGTTGTCCAAAATCGCTGGAAACCCCGGTGCGAGAGAATGAAGTAGGTCTGACGGGGGTGGCTTGAGGATTGTGCCACTTCCGGCAATCCCGCTGTCATAGGATAACTCCCTTAGACCGGAGACTTTGCGTCCCCACCTTTCGATGGGTTTGCCTTTACATTATTTTTACTGCGAACCTTACTTTCTGCATGCAGGGATTAAGGTTTCGATAGCATTATTGGCAGGGACGATTGCGGACTACAAAGGAAAGCTGATGAGCGGCGCGGGATGGCCGACGAATGGTTTTTTGAAACATGTTAGGAGGATGAAGCCTTGTTTTTCTTGGATATTCTCGCCGCTTCGGCGGCCCGCCACAAGTACCAGGCCGCGATGGAACGGTAAGGACTCCATGCCAGGCCGATCTCGGCCAAGACGCGTGGCTTGGGTTGTTCTGGCAACTGCTTGAGAACGCGCCAGCCTTCGCGTACGCCGAAATCATCGACTGGCAGAATGTCCGGACGTCCCAGGACGAAGATAAGCAACATTTCCACTGTCCAGCGGCCAACACCACGTAATTCGACGAGTCGTTCAATGAGCGTTTCGTCAGCCAATTCACGTGCTTCTTCTGACGTAGGAATTCGTCCGTCCAGCGCGGCTTCGGCGATTCCACGGATAGATGCGATTTTGCTGGCAGAGAAGCCGCAAGCCCTGAGTATGGACACGTCCATTGCAAGTACAGCATTTGGCGCGGGGAATTCTGGTGCAGGGAAAAGTGCCAAAAAGCGTCCGAGTATCGCCTCCGCAGCTTTGCCATTGAACTGTTGGTAAGCAATAGAGCGAACCAGTGCCTCATAAGGTGAGCGTTCCATACGCGGCTGCAGGGTGCAGGGACCAGTCTCGGCGATCAGTTTCGCCCAGTCCGGGCCCAATGCACTGAGATGGCGGCGGGCTTCCACATCGAATGCATTCATGCTGCGGATTCCCTGGCAATCATCTCGCCATATCCCGCCCGGTAGTCGGGATAGCGTAGCACGAAGCCTGTTTCACGCATGCGGATATTATCCAGCCGCTTGCCCCCATGTGGCGACGGGGCAATCATCCCGGATATGTCGACACCAAGCTGGCCTGCGAGCCATCGGAGGACTTCATGGTGCGGCGCCGGGTTGCCATCCGTGACCAAATAGCTATCTGCGATTGTCGTACCTTGCAATGCCGACTGGATCAGGTGCGCGATAAATGCAGAGGCATCCCCAATGTGAATGCGATTGCTCCACGTATTGGCCAAAGGCCAGTTTTGCGGTTGTCGGGCCAGATTGAGCAAGCGGTGGCGCCCTGGGCCGTAAATGCCGGAAAGCCGCAAGGCAGTGGATGGGCAAGGCAGGGTACGTAATATGGCTTCGCCCTCGAGCAGGCGCGTTCCGCCGTAGTCTGCCGGGCTGGCCGGCGTGAAGTCGTCTATATAAGTGTCGGATGCTTGGCCGTATACCCGGCTGCTGGAAACGAAGAAAACATGGCGCAAACGGAAACTGGCTGACATCGCATCCAGCACGTTGCGGAAACCATCGACATAGTGGGATCGGTAGCTATCATCGGTCTGGGCGTCAGCAGCGACACAGTACACCAGAATCTCCGGTGCATGCTTGGCCAGAAGCTGTAGGGATGCTGGCCGGGTCACATCGGCCGACACTTGCGTGATTCCTTCCGGCAATGCGGCAAGGCTGCGGCGCAGTCCAATGACGTGATGTCCCGCAGCGACCAGTTGCCGGCCAAGGATACATCCCAAGTCGCCACATCCGGCGATCAAGATCGTTGCAGGAGGAATATCAGGAATCATGCGTTGTGAGTGCCAGGAGTCGGAGCAGTCGCGGTATCGAGCCAAGATGGAAGGCTATACAAGCGCGTGATCAATAGCAAATGGTTCTGCCCCCGCTACGATAACATCCCGGATGAAAAGCATAAGGCAGGTAGCCCGGATAGCGCCAGTAGCCCCAGTCCATCAGCATTTGTTGTTGCATGATGCGCTGGTTTTCCAGTTCGAGCAGGCAGTCTCGCCAGCGGTCGGTTTCAGGCTGGTATCCGAGTTTCTCGCAGGTTTCTCCATGGGCTGCCTTCAGTCTGGCCGCCTCGCGCTGTGCATACGCGTGCCGCTGTTCCGGGGTGGTGGCGCACCCAACGGCGAAGGCGGCGATCAGGCAGAAATATATCAGACGATACATGACCGGAGCGGGATGGTTGTGACATTGCATGAGACACCATGGCCGGCACGCGGTTCGAGAATCATGCTAGCGTTACAGTATGAAACAGCCGATCGATCGCCCAAAATCGCAGGATATCCGTCAGCTTGCCCGCATTTTCGGTTTCCTGAGGCCTTACCGCAGCCAGATCCTGCGTGCGTCGATTGCCCTGGTGATCGCTTCCGGCAGCATACTTGCGCTCGGGCAGGGGCTGCGTGCCGTGATCGACCATGGTCTCGGTGCAGGTAATTCGGCGCTGCTGGACCGGGCATTGCTGGGCATGCTGCTGCTGGTCGGCGTGATGGCGCTGGCGACGTTTGTCCGGTTCTATTATGTGTCCTGGGTGGGCGAGCGCGTGACGGCAGACATCCGCCGGGCGGTGTTCGGGCATCTGCTGGAACTTTCCCCCGGATTTTACGAAGTGACGCGTACGGGCGAAGTCATCTCCCGCCTTACCAGCGATACCACCGTGCTGGAAAATGCGATCGGATCCTCGATTTCCATGGCCTTGCGCAACGTACTTAACATGCTGGGTGCGTTGCTGATGTTGATCGTGACCAGTGCGAAACTGACTGCACTGGTATTGCTGGGGGTGCCCATGGTGATCGTGCCCATCCTGCTGTTCGGTCGCCGCGTACGCAAACTTTCGCGTGCCAGCCAGGATCGGGTAGCCGATGTCGGCGCCTATATCGACGAGGCTTTGCACGAAATCCGTACGGTTCAGGCTTATGGGCACGAAGAGCGGGACAGGCAAATGTTCGGCGAGAAGGTTGAGGCCGTTTTTTCCACCAGCGTCAGGCGGATACGCCAGCGCGCTCTGCTCATGGCTGCGGTCATCCTGCTGGTGTTCGGTGCGATCGGATTCATCCTGTGGGTGGGTGGCCATGACGTGGTGGCTGGCAGGATATCGGGAGGTCAATTGTCTGCCTTTATTTTCTATGCTGTCGTGCTGGCCGTGGGGGCAGGTACCATTTCGGAAGTGATCGGCGATTTGCAGCGTGCCGCGGGCGCCACCGAGCGCCTGATGGAATTGCTGTCCATCAGGCCGGACGTTGCCGTGCCGGTCTTGCCAAGCCGGTTTGGTGGGGATGCCGCCGGGACAATCCGCTTTGACGATGTCGTGTTTCATTATCCCTCGCGGGCGGATAGCCCAGCGCTGGATCACTTCTCCCTGACCGTGAATTCGGGCGAAAAGCTCGCGCTGGTCGGGCCGTCCGGTGCCGGGAAAACGACGGTGTTCCAATTGCTCTTGCGTTTTTATGATCCGCAAAAGGGTGTGATCAGCATCGATGGTGTTAATCTTGCCGAAGCCGATCCGGTCGAGATTCGTCGAAGATTGGCAGTGGTTTCGCAGGATCCCGTCATTTTCGCGGCCAGCGTTGCCGAGAATGTACGCTACGGACGGCCACAGGCGAGCGATGAGGAGGTGCGAATCGCTTGCGAAATGGCGTGTGCGACGGAATTCATCGAACGTTTGCCGGAGCGCTTTTCGACTTTCTTGGGGGAGCGCGGCGTGCGTCTCTCGGGTGGGCAACGGCAACGTATTGCCATCGCACGGGCCATTCTGGCGGACCGCCCGATTCTGTTGCTGGACGAAGCCACCAGTGCACTGGATGCCGCCAGCGAGCAGATGGTGCAGTTGGCTTTGGAACGCCTCATGCATGGACGGACGACCTTGATCATCGCACACCGGCTTGCCACCGTGAGAGATGTGAACCGCATTGCGGTCATGGATCGCGGGCGGTTGGTCGGGATCGGCACACACGCTGAACTCATGCGTACGAATCCACTTTACGCGAATTTGGCCAACCTTCAGTTCCGTATGGAATGAGGTGCTGTCAGCGGAGTTCCACTTTCACGTTGCTGTTGTGAAACGACTCCTGCTTCTTTCCGACCGGGTAGTAGCCGAGGTAGACCAGGGAGGCGCTGGCGATGCTGGCGCATGACACGCGAAGCACTTTTCCAGTATCTGCGAGGTCCTGACCGCTACCGGCATGCTTGTGGGCGGAGCCAATCAAGGCTCCCAGCGTTTTTCCTTTGCCGTCCAGCATCGCGATGTTGTAACTCACTCCCTCCCAAGTCACGTCGGACTGGTTCGCAATACGGATATTGATCGGGCAGTCAGCGGATACGTCCTTGCTGTTTTTCTCGAGCCGGATGTCGGCCAGCACCTGATAGCGGCCTTTTTCCTTGCTGACCTGGGCACAGCCCGCGGCAAGGATCGTGACCAGCGTTATGATCAGGGTGTAACGCCAAGTATTGCGAATTTTCAGAGTCATGTTGGTTGCTTTCTGTCGTGGCAAAGAGTCCGGGGAAGCCTCGCAAGCTTGCTGGTTCGTATCGCAAATCTCGTCAATGCCCATTTCTAGGTATTCTCTCATTGATTGAGTTCCATTACAGTAGTCCTTGCTACAACGGATCATTCAGGGGGCGGAACATGGAAAGCTTCTCGGATTTCTTCGGCGGTAGAGGTTTCATGCCGCACGGGCATTGCTATCTGTGGCAGCCCGATCTTCTCTGGACGTATTTGCTGTCTGATTCCGTGATCGGCCTATCCTATTATTCCATTCCGCTGGCGCTGGTTTATTTCGTCCACAAGCGTCGCGACCTCCAGTTCAACTGGTTGTTCGTGATGTTTTCCATGTTTATTTTTGCATGCGGCACCACGCATCTTATTTCGCTATGGACCATCTGGAACCCGGTTTATTGGCTGGATGCATCGGTCAAGGCCGTGACTGCGAGCGTCTCCATTCTGACCGCGGTCATGTTGTGGCGGATCATGCCGCAGGCCTTGCAGATTCCCAGCACGGCACAGCTGCGTGATGCGGTGGAGCAACTGCGTCGGGAAGTTCTGGAGCGCCAGCGTGCGGAAGAAGCGCTGGCCAGTATGAACAATACGCTGGAACTGCGCGTACAGGAACGTACGGAAGAACTTTCCCGCATCAATCGCCAACTTGCAGAAGAAATCGAAACCCGGAAGCGTGCCGAGCAGGCCTTGTTTACCGAGAAACAGCGTGCCGTAGTGACGCTGGCTTCGATTGGTGATGGTGTCATCACGACCGATACTGAAGCTCGCGTAACTTACCTGAATCCGGTGGCGGAAAGGATGACCGGCTGGAGCCATGAGGATGCGCTCGGCGAACCGTTGCTCGACGTCTTCCGCATCGTCAACGAGAGTACGCGCCAACTGGTGGCGAATCCGGTCCAGATTGTACTGGATCATGGGGGTGTCTACGGCCTTGCCAACCATACCCTGCTGATCGGGCGTCACGGCAGCGAATATGCAATCGAGGATTCTGCCGCACCGATCCGGGATCATGACGGTACGGTGTTCGGCGTGGTTTTGGTGTTCCACGACGTCAGCGAAAGCCGCCGCATGGTCAACAAGATTACCTACCTGGCGGAACACGATTTCCTGACTGGCTTGCCTAACAGACTGTTATTGAACGATCGTCTCAGGCAGGCATTGACGATGGCGCGACGGGATGGGCAGTATGTGGCCCTGATGTTTCTGGATCTCGATCATTTCAAGAACATCAACGACAGTCTCGGGCATGAAGTCGGCGACCAGTTCCTGCAAAAAGTGGCGAAGCGGCTGGAAAGCTGCTTGCGAGGTAGCGACACTATCAGCCGTCAGGGGGGCGATGAATTTATCGTGTTGCTGCCGGAATTGCATAGTCATTTCGCACCGGCCGAAGTTGCCGAGAAACTGCTCATGGCCGCTGCGGCACCCTACAAGGTCGGCACGCATGAAATCCGGGTTTCCGCCAGCATTGGCATCGCCGTATTCCCCGACGATGGCGGCGACGCAGAAACCTTGACCAAAAGCGCCGATGCGGCGATGTATCATGCGAAAAACATGGGCAGGAACAATTACCAGTTCTTCGCCAAGAACATGAACGATCGGGTGACGCAACTGGCGGAGTTGGAGAGCAATCTCCGGCGGGCTGTGGAGCGGGAAGAGTTTCTGCTCCACTATCAACCCAAGATCGAGATCGCAAGTGGACGTCTCATCGGCGCTGAGGTCCTGTTGCGATGGCAGCATCCAGACTGGGGTGTCGTCACTCCAGACCGTTTCATTCCTATTGCAGAAGATACGGGACTGATATATTCGATCGGAAACTGGGTCTTGCGCGAGGCATGTCGCCAGAGTCGAGAATGGCAGGATGCCGGGCTCTCGGATGTCTCCCTCTCGATCAATCTGTCTTTTGCACAGCTGCAGCACAAAAACTTTTTCCAGGAGGCAACCCAGATACTGACTGCCAGCGGGATGAATCCCTCTCTGCTTGAATTCGAGGTGAAGGAGGGCGTTGCCATCGAGGGAGAGAAGGAGATAATCGCATGGCTGACCCTGCTAAAGGAGATGGGTATCAGGTTGTCGATCGATGATTTCGGTACCGGTTATTCCAGTCTCGCCTATATCAGGCATCTCCCCGTCGATACGGTCAAGATCGACAAGACCTTCATCCATGACATCGGGAACGATTCCGACGATACGACGATCATTACTGCGATCATCCGCATGTCGCACGGATTGCGGCTCAAAGTCCTTGCTGAAGGGGTGGAGACGGAAGAACAGTTGGCCTTTCTACGGGCCGAAGGTTGCGATCAGATGCAAGGCTATCTGCTGAGCCCCCCGTTGCCACCCGAAGACTTTGCTGATTTTCTGCGCACATGGAATGGTCAGCTGCCAGGTGCCGGATAAAGGAGTTATGTATGTCGGAAAATGTGCATGTCAAAGGTATCCTGTTTGATCTGGATGGGGTGCTTTATGTAGGCGCCCAGCCAATCCCGGGGGCGGTCGCAGCAATCGAAAGGATCCGTGCGAGTGGAATGCCGTGCCGCTTTGTTACGAATACCAGTACGCTTTCGCTTGCGTCGTTGCAGCAAAAAATCAATGGGTTGGGATTTTTTATTCCTGTCGAGGAGATCATCAGTGCTCCGCAGGCAGCCTTGCTGTATCTCAAGCGGCAGCAGGACCCGGTTTGCCGCTTTCTCCTGGCGGATGATGTCAAGAAGGACTTTACGCAATTCCGCCAATCGGATACCGAAGCAAAGTTCATCGTTGTCGGCGACATTGGTGATACCTGGAGTTACAGGCTGCTGAATGAAGTATTCAATTGCCTGATGCAAGGTGCACAACTGATTGCCATTCACAAAAACAGGTTCTGGCAAACGGAGCATGGATTGCAGATGGATATCGGCGCTTTTATCCATGGGTTGGAATATGCGAGTGGCACACAGGCGATGATCATTGGCAAACCCTCTGCAGATTTCTTCCGCATTGCTTTGGACGACATGGGGCTCCATGCCGATGAAGTTTTCATTATTGGCGACGATATCGACTCGGATGTGGGTGGCGGTCAGCAAGCGGGGATGCGTGGGATACTCGTCAAGACTGGAAAGTACCGTCCGCAATACGCCGAAAACTGCCCAGTGCGGCCGGATTGGCTGCTGGACTCGGTGAAAGACTTGCCCGCGATGCTTGGGCTGTAGAAACGCCCAGCGCAGGGATATGCGCTGCTGATCAGATCAAACGGTACTCAGTGTTAAATTGAATTCGGTGGCCCATTGCGCGGAAGACACATCTGGCCAGCGTCGCAAAATTTGCATTTCCAACGATCTGAATTGCCAGAGCGCTTCATTCATCAGAGCAAGAAAATCTTTGCTCAGGGAATGATCGGATGCCAGCCAGGCGGCCATGGCGGTTGGTTCCCTGACATCGAAACCGGCGGTAAGCAGCGCGTGTCCGAGGGCGGATGCATGCGCAATGGCAAACTCTGCAGCGTCATCCAGTGTTGGCTGTTGTGCAAGAGTATGGATAATTTCGAACAGTCGCCCGACCACAACCATCTTGCCCTCAAGATCTTCGGTGTCCGTGTGTTCGCCATCGGATGCAATCTCATGAAATATGCGAAAAAGCGGGGCGAGGTGCCTGAGGAGGCCAGGGCCATACTGGTCGGAATTCAGTTTTAGCATGAGTTCCAGCTGCTTGAGTTGATTGAGTGGATTATCGGGATCAAAGGCCCTGGCTACGACCTGAGCCAACGCGAGAATTTGTCCGCTGCGACTGATGGTGTCACCTCTCAATCCGCGCGGATATCCGCTGCCATCAACCAGTTCATGATGTTCCAGTATCGCGTTGGCTACCTCGATAGGGATGTCGGGAATTTCTTTGAGCAACAAGAAGGCGGTGAGTGGATGTGCATAGAGATGTTTGCGTTCTGCTACCGACATCAGGTGTCCGGGCGAGAGAATGGCAGGGTCTATATGCAGCATGCCGATTTCATGAAAAAGCCCGGCGGTTGCAATCTGTAGCTCCTTATCCAGGGAGTAGTCCTCGCACCGGGCGAAGAAAATGCTTAGCAGGGTTACAAGCAAACTGCGCGAATATATTCTGGGTTGCTGGTGTTTTGCTACAGTCAGCTTGAATGCCAGCGGGGGCGGGAGGGGAATATTAAGCATCGTTTGTCGATATGACTCTCCCTTGCCAAGAAATTGATCCAGCAATGCCTTGTTCGGATTGCTGCTGAGCATGTCTTGTGCATCCAGGAATATCTGCTCATTTGTTAACGCGCCCTCAATCGAAAGGCAAAGATCCAGCGGCGGAATGAGTTTATGTTTGACCAGCCGGTCATAAAGATTGAGGCTGATGCGTATTCCCGCAGCGACTACCTTGATTCCATTTGCGGAAAAGATATCGCTATGGGTCGTGATGACGCTGTTTTCGCTGAGATCCGTAACTGCGCGGATATAGTGGGAATCGTGCGTCTCCATAATTCCATTCTTACGCCATTATCATTATGAAATTCATCATAGCGTAATTTCTCTTTGGTTCAACTGCCAGGAGCGATAAATTCGCTGCTATTTAAAGCCCCCGACCCGATCGGCTTTGAGAGGCAATTTCCATTAGACATATCTATTAACAATCGCTAATATACAAATTAAAGAGATAAATGTCTTGAATTACGGAGGCGCGTGATGAATACCCAGATAGTTGCAGAAGAAGTCGAGCCACCGCTCTACCAGAAGCGAATCCCGATTTACACCCGCACAGTGAAAGGGAAGTTCAGGGCGCTCAAGACATCAATTCTCTTACTGGCGTATGGTGTCTATTTTCTTTTGCCATGGATTCCATGGGCAAGGCACAGCGGCTCCAATCAGGCGGTGCTGTTCGACTTGGTTTCGCGGCGTTTCTTCATATTTGATCTGGTGATTTATCCGCAGGATATTTTCCTGCTGTCATTGCTGCTTTTTATAGCCGCGACTTTGCTGTTCTTCGCCACCGGGCTGATCGGACGTGCATGGTGCGGCTACTTTTGCTTTCAGACGTTGTGGACCGATGCCTTCATGCTCATCGAACACATCACCCAGGGGGAACGTCCCGCGCGTATGCGTTTGGCCAAGCAGCCGTGGAATATGGAGAAAATCCTGAAAGTTGGCGGGGCTCGCGCCTTGATGTTGCTGATTTCGTTCTGGACGGGGTTCACTTTCGTTGCCTATTTCAACCATACACCGGCCTTCCTGTTCCGCTTTTTTAGCGGCGATGCCGTCTCGACTGCCTATTTTTCCGTCGCAGCCCTGACGATCTCCACGTTCCTTGCCGGCGCGCTTGCGCGCGAGCAGGTCTGCATCTACATGTGCCCCTATGCACGCTTTCAAAGCGTGATGTACGAGGCAGATACCCTGGTGCCATCCTACAACACCAAGCGAGGAGAGGGCGATGCCGGGCGGGTTGCGCCCAAATCCGGTGTTCATACCCTGGAAGAACGACATGCCAAAGGTCATGGTGACTGCATCGATTGCGGGTATTGCGTGCAGGTCTGTCCGACCGGAGTGGATATCCGCAAGGGCTTGCAATATCAGTGCATTTCCTGCGGTCTCTGTATTGATGCCTGCAACACCATCATGGATTCGCTCGGCTGGGAGCGCGGTCTTATACGGTACGATTCCGAGAGCAATCTGACCCAGGCGGAGCCGGGCAAGCCGCACCTCAATTTCCTGCGGCTCAAGGTGCTGGGTTACGCCATTGCATTAACCCTCATGGTAGGTTTTCTTGTTTATACCTTGATGTCGCGTACCGAGTTTGAGGTGCGTGTAGCCCAGATCCGGCAGCCGTTGTATGTGGTGCTTAGCGATGAGAAAGTCCGTAATCGCTACGATATCCATATCGTCAACAAGACCCAGAGCGAAGAACAATATCGGATCGAGGTACAAGGTATTCCGCAGACAGCCGTCAATTTCGGAATGGTGCAGAATCCCGTAGTGATTGCTGCCGGCAAGGATTTGAGAATTTCGGCAAAAGTCGATCTAGATGAACATCTGGCCGAGGAGACCAAGGGTTTTGATTTTGTGATCATCCCTCGATCAGGTGGGGATGACCGCGTCGTTCGTCGTGTCAGCTTCGATTCGGAAAAAGAGCATTAGCGAAAGCGAAGTTGGAGACCTTAAAACGGCCTGCAGTCATTGCAGGCCGTTTTCTTTCGCCGGGCTTTATCTTGTAAGCCAGGATTTGGCGCGCACCGTAAGAATCGCGTATGGGAAAATCCAGAACAGGGTGAAATAGGAAAAATAGGCATAAGCAATGCCATAGATGAAGTCCAGGGATTTCTCGCTTCTTAGGAAGTAGAGCATATACAGCGTTGAGATGAGCCCAATGGCTGCCAGCAGACGCAGCAGCGTATACGGGTTGCTGTGCACCAGGAATACCAGCATGCCCAGACTTGTATACATCATCGGGTAGCGCAGATTGGTAAAGAACACGTCAATGCAGGATATCCATCGCGTGCGCCACGGCCGTTTCCACAAGACCCTAGTCAGGAAGCGCCATTCTTCGCGGATGTAGCTTCTGTCCCAGCGCAAATACATTTTGGTGAGTTTGCCGTAGGTTTCCGGGACGATGGTGTGGACCACCGCCTTGCTCTGATAGACGGTGTCATACCCTTTGAACAGAATCAGATTGGTCAGCGCGCGGTCTTCGCCAAAGGTGCACGGGGCGCCGAGAAACCGCTGATGGCGCCATTCCGGCAACACCTCCAAGACAATCGACCTCCGGTATGCCGAGAGTGCTCCCGGGCAGCAATAGACCGTGCCATAGGTCGACTGCACCGCCCGCAACATATCGAACGCCAGTATGAAGCGGACATGTACCATGCGTGGAATGATGCCTCGGTAGCGGTTGAATGCGACAACCTTACCGCCAACAGCGCCGATGCGGGGGTTGCGGAAAGGGCCAACCAGTTCCAGTAATGTCTGCGGCTCGATCACGCTGTCCGAATCGATGGTGACCACAATCTCGCCACGGGCATGTAGGAATCCGGCCTCCAGAGCAGCGCGCTTGCCGCGATTTTCGGGGAAACGGAAGGTCGTAACCATGCCTGGATAGCGCTCGGCGGCGGCTGTGATGTACCGCCAAGTGTCGTCACGGCTGCCGTCATCAACAACGAGTATCTCCAGCCGGTCCCGCCGGTAGTGCGCACCGGCAATGGAATCGATAGTGTGCTCCACCATGGGCCCTTCATTGAAGGCTGGAATGATGACTGTTAGAAAAGGTGCATCTTCCGGCGTTGCCGGCGCGGCGCTTCGGTAGCGTAATAGCAGTGCTGTCCTGAACAACAGCAATGACAAACCCATGAATAGCCAGATTGTACTGGGTAGCGGAAAAACCCGGGCCCATTCGCTTTTTTCCACGGCATCGAACAGCGGTTGGAAAATCTTGCCATGCACTGTCAGATCGATGAGGGCGCCTAACCCGGCTATTACCGTGAAGGCAGCTAGCCTGTCCTGCCACTTTGGGGGCCTTCCCTGGATTGCTGGCCGGGATGTTCGTTTCATAATCTAGGATACCGGGTAAAATTTACTATATAGGCACGAACACTCAAATATACTTTCCATGGATGGGATACTGGTTTGCCAAGAGACATTCCTCACTACATCGGGTTCCTTCTTCGAGAGGACACATATTTCTTGAATTTGGTGGGGAAATATTCAAAGCTTTGCTATCTTAATTGTGGAGCCATGATTATGGTGCAGAAGCAGGGCGCTGCAACAGCTTTCACTGCGGCGAACTCATCACTAAAGTGTGGTCTAAGCTAGTTCAGTGAATTGCTGGGAAGACAAGGGGCGGAAATGGCTGATTTGAATTACGAGGGAGCTAAATGAACAAGTTGCTGTATTGTATTTTTGGGATATTGCTTTTGACTCTTGCCGAAAGCGCCGTTGCGGATCCTGTTGTTCGCTACGTGGATGTGGACAGAATACTGCGTGAATCGCCGCTGGCGGTCGAGAGTGCAAACAAGCTGAAAAAGGAATTCAGCACGCGTGCGGAAGCCATCACGAGCCTGCAGAAAAAGCTGGATGGCATGCAGAGCGCTAATGGGGCAAGCCAGAGCGAAGTGAACAGCTTGCGTCTCCAACTGGATCAGATGCGGCGGGATTTTTCCGAAGACGGTGAAAGGCGTAAAGGCGAAGAACTGGAATCGCTCCAGAATCGCATGAATAAGGCGGTTGAAGCTGTTGCCGTGTCTGAGCAATGCGACTTGGTGCTGTACACCGGCCTGGCGTACATCAACAAGAAAAAGGATTTGGACATTACCGACAAGGTAATGCAGCGCATGAGTTCGATTACACCGTAACCGCAGTCAGATTGGAGCGCGCAGGTGACAAGCGCGCACTAGGTCTTACTCTGAATCGGTTGAAGTCGGGCTCGTAACGGCTTTGTAAATTACATAGCCGATGAAGGCGATAGAGATGATGAGCAGAATGCCGATCACGGCAAAATAGGTACTTCCAAGGATATTCATCATTCAGAGCAGTACTTCAAATAT
>CAMLDQ010000042.1 GCA_946478965.1 uncultured Methylobacillus sp.
TTTGGTTGCGGGGACAGGATTTGAACCTGTGACCTTCGGGTTATGAGCCCGACGAGCTGCCAGACTGCTCCACCCCGCGCCCGCGTTCGGCGCTTCGTTTTGTGCGTTGCGTCGAGAGGTGAAACTATAGCAAATCTCTGAATTTCGTGTCAACACTATTCTGCAAAAATCTCTCTGGCACGTTGCAAATCCTCGGCCGTATCCACGCCTGCATGCGGCGCCTCTGGAGTAACGGCTACACTTACCTTATAGCCGTGCCACAAGGCTCGAAGCTGTTCCAGTGATTCAAAAGCCTCGATGCCGGAAGGCTGCAACGTGGAATATGCACGCAGGAAAGCTGCGCGATAGGCATAGATGCCGATATGCCTGTACGCCGGCAGCATTTCCGGCAACGCCTCATTCGCGGCAAAGGCATCCCGCGGATAAGGAATGGGCGCACGACTGAAATAAAGTGCATAACCGTTTTTATCCAGCACTACCTTGACGGCATTCGGGTTCAGCATGGTCGCCTTGTCGGCAAGCGGATGACATGCCGTGGCAATCGCAGCCGCGGTATGCTCCTCCAGACTGGCCGCAACCTGCCGTATCAGCGCTGGCGCAATCAAAGGCTCGTCCCCTTGCACATTAACCACTACGATTTCGTCATCCCAACCTTGCTGCTGTACTACTTCGGCAATACGGTCCGTACCCGACACATGATCGGCTCGCGTCATGACGACGGCATACCCGTGACGATGTACCGCTTCAGCAATATCGGGATGATCGGTGGCGACGCACACACTCCCTGCACCGCTGGCTGCCGCCCGCTCAGCCACGCGCACCACCATCGGCTTCCCGGCAATATCCAGCAGAGGCTTGCCTGGCAGGCGGGTGGACGCATACCTGGCTGGAATCACAACATTAAAGTCAGCCAATTAAACCTCTTCTTCGGGAGGCAGTTTACGGGCGTCCGATTCCAGCATCACGGGAATTCCGTCCTTCACCGGGTAGGCCAGACGGCAAGGCCGGCAAACCAGTTCCTGCTCCGGCTTCTTGTAAACAAGCGGCCCCTTGCAAAGCGGGCACACCAATATTTCCAGCAATTTTGCATCCATAGCCTAACTCCTCAACTTGTTCAGGATAGATTCCCCGAATGCGGGATCAATTTGCGCATCCACTTGCAGATACCACCAATTCGGACGCGCAAAAGCACGACATTTCACGGCATCTTTTTCTGTCATCAGTACAGTATCTGTATTTTCAAACAACAAATCCTGACCTCTATATAAATAGTGGTCAGGATAAGGGTGTTCCTGCACATCCAACCCAAGCTTACGCAATAGTTCGAAAAAACGTTGTGGGTGACCGATGCCTGCCACAGCGTGCACAGTCTGGTTCAAAAAGTCCGGAGCGGTAGCCGTGCGGCCACTATCGTTCAGGTTGCGGAATGCTGAAACGGCAAGCTTCATTTCGAAACCGCCCAACCCGCCTTGCTCCCCAGAATCCACCACGGCATCGACATCGTGCAACCGTTCCGGGAATTCACGTAGCGGGCCTGCAGGAATCAGCATGCCGTTACCCATGCTTTTTTTTCCACCCACCACTGCAACCTCGATATCGCGCGCCAATGCGTAATGCTGCAATCCATCATCACATATCAAAAGATTACATTCAGGATGCGCCGCCAGCAGGGCCTGGGCCACAGCGGCGCGGTGGCGGCCCACCCAGATCGGGCACTCGATACGCTGCGCAAGCAACAGCGGTTCATCGCCATAATCCGCAGCAGATCCGGTAGCGCGTACTGCTCTTGGAATATTGATATTGCTACCGTAACCTCGGCTGACGATTCCCGGCCGATAGCCATGCGCCTTGAGAAAACTCGCCAGCCACAACACCAGCGGCGTCTTGCCGGTGCCCCCGACGGAAATGTTTCCGACCACGATGACCGGCACAGGAGCCTGCCAAACAGCCAGCACACCGGATCGATAAGCTATGCGGCGCAAAGCAGCCAACGAGCGAAACACCTGACTCAGTGGCCAGAGCAGCAGATGCCACAAGCTAATACGCTGCCACTGCCGCTCCAGCCAAGCGCTCATCTCAATGAAATTGCTTTCTGTAGAGCGCCGCATAATGGGCGTCATGGGCAAGCAGCTCTTCATGCGTGCCGCTTTCGACGATTTCGCCCTTTTCCATGACCAGGATGCGATCGGCATTGACGATGGTCGACAGCCGGTGTGCGATGATCAATGTCGTACGCCCTTGCATCAAGCTATCCAAGGCCGCCTGAACGTGCTTTTCAGACTCGGTATCGAGAGCCGACGTCGCCTCGTCAAGCAATAGGATAGGAGCATCCTTCAGGATCGCACGCGCAATTGCCAGTCGCTGCCGCTGCCCACCCGAGAGCCGCACGCCGCGATCGCCGATTTCACTATAGAGCCCTCCAGGCAATTGCTGGATGAACTCCCACGCATAAGCGGCCTGAGCTGCCGCAATGACCTCCGCTTCGGAGCGGCTACGTAGTGTGCCATAGGCGATATTATTGAAAACGGTATCATTGAACAGCGTAACGTCCTGACTTACCAGCGCAAATTGCGCCCGCAGATTCTCGAGCGGCATCGCACGGATATCGACGCCATCCAGCAAGATCAGCCCTTGCTGCAACTCGTAGAAACGCGGCAGCAGGCTCACCAACGAACTCTTGCCGCCGCCGGAACGCCCAACCAGCGCAACCTTTTCGCCCGAATTCACCTTGAGGTTAACTTCGTGCAGCGCATTGCGCTTGGCATTGTCATAGCGCAAGTTCACGTGCCTGAACTCGATCTCGCCACGCGCCTTCTCGATGACTTTTTCCCCTGCATCCTCCTCCGCAGGCTCGTCCATCAGGCCGAATACGCTTTGCGCGGCGGCGACCCCCACCTGAATGTCCTCGTTCATGCCGGTCAGGCTTTTCACGGGCGCGATCAGCATCAGGATGGCGCCGACGAAGGCGGCGAATTCACCTGCGCTGAATTTACCGACAGAGTAATACACCACCCAGGAAAGTCCGGCCGCGGCAATCATTTCCACCACCATGCTGTTGAGCCCGGCGACACGCCCCAGCCGGATCTGCATGCGCCGGTTCTTGCCCACGGCTGCAGCAAAACGATGATTTTCGTATTCTGCCCCGCCGAAAATCTTGACCACGCGCTGGCCGCTGACCGACTCCTCCAGAATACGTGTCATGGCGCCCACCGATTCCTGCACCGCCTTGCCCGCTCCGCGAATCCGCGGCGTCATCAGCCGCAGGTAATACGCCATAAAAGGGGCAATCACGCCGAACACCAACGTCAGACGCCAGTTCAGATAAAGCATGTAGCCGATCATGCCGACGATGGTAAGGGAATCGCGGACAGCACTGACCACAACCTTGGTGGATGCACTCGCCATCTGTTCCGCGTTGTAGGTGAGCGTGGACGTGACGACGCCGGCCGAGTTCGCATCGAAGTAACGCACCGGAAATGTCATCAAGCGGCGAAAGGCGTCGAGGCGGATGCCTTCGACCACCCGCCGAGCAAGCCAGCGCATGCTGAAATAGGAAACGAACCCAGCCAAGGCGCGAATGGACAACAAGATAAACAGCAGCCATGGCAGGATGGCCAACTTGCTCGGATCCTGCTTCACGAAGCCCTGATCGGTCACCATCTTGATCGCGGCCAGGAACCCGGTATTGGTTGCCGAATAGATTGCCAGCGACAGCACGCTGATGAGGAACATCTGCCAATACCGCCAGGCATAGCGCATCAGGCGGAGATAGAGGATCTTGGCGCTGGGATGGGAGTGAGTGCTTTCTGACATGCTGTAACCGATGCGCCGCCTCACGCGGACAGCATCAGGAACCGGACCTGGCCTGGGTGGCGAAGGTGATGTGGGTAAATCCGGACTGGCGCGAGGCTTCCATCACATTCACCACGGATTGATGCGTGCTCTGGGCATCGGCATTGATCACGATGGTAGGCTCTTTGCCGTTTGCTGCCGCATTGCGCAGCGCCGCCGCAATCGCATCCACGCTGCCGTCCTGCAGTGCACGATTGTTGACGGTGTAATGGCCGCCGGCATCCACACCGACAGTGATTGTCAATGGCTTATCCTCCGGAGCGCTCGCTTCTGCCGTGGGTAAGTTGATCTGGAGTTCGTTGATGCGCGAGAAGGTAGCGCTCACCACCAGGAAAATAATGATGACCAACAGTACGTCGATCAGCGGAACCAGGTTGATTTCCAGTTCCTCGTGCTTTCTCCCGCGGCGAAAATTCATTTACTTGCGCTCGCCCTGAATGATTTCCACCAACTTGATCGCCTCCTGCTCCATCTCGACGATCAGGCTGTCCACCTTGGCGCGGAAATGGCGGTAGAAGATCATGCTAGGTACAGCCACGATGATGCCCATCGCAGTGTTGTACAGCGCCACGGAAATGCCGCGGGCGAATAAAGCCACATCATGACCGGTAGAGGTGAAGGCGCCGAACAGTTCCACCATCCCGATCACGGTCCCGAGCAAGCCGAGCAGCGGGCTGACGGCGGCGATAGTTCCCAGCGTGGTCAGGTAGCGATCAAGCTTGTGGGCGACCGCGCGGCCGGACTCCTCGACCGACTCTTTCATCACTTCACGGGAATTGCCGATATTGCTGATCGCTCCGGCAAAGATTTCGCCCAGCGGAGAGTGCTGCTCCAGTCGTGCACAGGTTTCTTTGGTCACCCCGCCCTGCTTCAGCCATTGGCGCACCTCAGGCAACAAGGTTTTCGGGGCGATCATGTCGGAACGCAACGCCCAGAAGCGCTCCGCGATAATGGCCAAGGATACGACCGACGCGAAAATCAGCGGCCAAATCGGCCAGCCGGCCGCCTCAATGATGCTCCACACGATGGCTTTCCTTGTTGGTAAAAATTCGCGCTACTTTATCCTGCAGCGCCATTTTCGGCAACCCCGAAGCTGTCCAGATGCCAGTAGTGCGGGGCCTCCTGGCGCCACGTTTTCCGCTGTATCCGTCGCCCTGGGATAAGGTCGAAGAATATCGTCCCATCACTGTCGCTGCGATAAATGTGACTGCCTTGGACGCGATAACGCTCGACAACTTCCTGCTTGGGATGGCCAAAACGATTTCGATAACCTACCGTGAAAACCGCCGCCGCAGGGCTTACCGCCTCGACAAACTCCGGCGTCGAGGAGGTCTTGCTGCCATGATGGGGCACCACCAGTATATCCGCCTTTATCGTCGCTTCATCGCGGTCCAGCAATGCCGCTTCCGAAGCGCGCTCGATGTCGCCCGCAAGCAGCACGCTCCCGGCAGCGGCCGTCACCTTGAGCACGCAACTGCGCTCATTATCCTTCAGCTTCGCCATCGCATAGCTCTGCGGCGAGGGATGCAGCATATCGAAGCGCACCCCATCCCATTGCCAGGACTGGCCCGCAACGCACTCGACATGCGACTTCATCGCCGAAACCACAGGATTTCGATGCGGCAGCGACGAGGCCAACCAGGCAACAGGCATCGCCCGTATCACGGAAAGCGCGCCGCCGCTGTGATCGGCATCGTCGTGCGAGACGACCATGCCATCCAGACGTTCCAGACCGGAACCACGCAAGTACGGCACGATGATACGGTTGCCGCTATCCGCATCCACGCTGTAGCGCGGGCCGGCATCATATAAAAGCACGTGTTGCGCCGTCTGCAACACGACCGCAAGCCCCTGCCCTACGTCGAGCACGGCCACGCGCAATTCCCCCGGCTGCGGACGAACGGGCAGCAGCAGGAACATGGGCAGGAGCGCTATCCCACCCAGCCATCGCAACGGAAAGCCGCGCGGCAACAACACCCAGCCGACGCCGACCAGCCCAGCCAACATCGCCCAACCGGCAGGTGCATGCTGCTGCCAGACTGCCAGCGGCATATCGGCGCAAACTTTCAGCAGCCACATACAGCCGGCCATGACGCCATGTGCAAGCTGCAAGATTCCATCCAGCGGAATTACCGCCGCCAACAATGCCAACGGTGTCACGACGAGGCTTACCACGGGAATCGCAAATGCATTTGCCAATGGCGATACGATGGAAATCTGCTGAAACAATACCAGCAGCAGCGGTGTAAGCCCCAGCAGCATCACCCACTGCGCGTGCAGGGCCTCGTGCAGCCAGCCGGGCCGTGCCAGACGGTTGCCTCCGGCATACAAAAGCAAGGCCACAGCGCCGAATGACAGCCAGAATCCCGGTGCCAACACCGCCCAAGGGTCCATCACGACCACGGCCAGCAACGCCCAGCACAACACCAGCGACATGGGTGCTGCCCGCCCACTCCATAACGCTGCCGCCAGCACTGCCAGCATGTAGAAAGTACGCTGCGTCGGCACAGCAAAGCCGGCAAGCAAGGCATAGGCTCCAGCCACCAGCAGCGCCGCCAGCGCCGCCGCCTTGCGCGCCGGACACCAGAGTGCCAACTTTTCGATGCGACGCCAACCAGCGGCCACCAGCGTGAAGGCCAAGCCCGCCACCATCGTCACGTGCAGGCCTGAAATACTCACCAGATGGACGACTCCGGTACGACGGAACACTTCCCAGTCGCTGTCGGCAATCGCACTTTCATCCCCGATTGCCAATGCGCGCAGCACGCCGGCATAAGGCGCTGAACCGAGCACCTCCTGGAAGTGCTCGCGCACACTTTCGCGCACACGCTCGACCCAATAGGTCGGTCGCATCACAAAACCCGACAGGCGCGCATTGGCGGGATCCTTGCGGATGTATCCGGTCGCCCGGATATTGCGCTCCAGCGCCCAGGCCTCGAAATCAAAGCCGTGGGGGTTGTAGGTCCCATGAGGCTGCTTCAGCCTGACCGTCAGACGCCAACGCTCCCCCGGGTGGAATTCGCCTTTCGGCAGCACGGGCATGGCTTGCCGGAAATCGGCAAAATAGCGGGCTATCGAGATGTGATGCGGCACATGGGCGCCGGGGGTTTCCACCTGCTCCACGTCCAGCAGGAAACGTTCGCCGCGATCTTCCTGCTGGGGCATTGAAGCTACCACGCCAGTCAGTCGGATATCCCGACCCTCCCATTCGGGCGGCAGCCGGTCGGCAAGGCGCACATGGGCCATCGCCGCCGCATAGAAGAGGCCGGCCAGCAGCGCGCACAGGAGAAAAACCATCCGGCGGAGCCGCGGATGACGGAAAACAGCGTACTGCAGCGCTGCCGCCGGCAGCAAAACCAGTGACCATGCCGCAGGTGGCAAAGTCGCCTGTTGTTGCAGCAGCCAAACCCCGAGCACAAATGCGAGGATGGCGCCGCGCATTCGCTAGGCTGGCAGCAGCAGGCCGTCTTCCAGCCGCAACATACGCCCCATCCTGCCCGCCAGCTCGGGGTCATGCGTAACCACGACCAGACTGGTACCGAGATCACGGTTCAACCCCAGTAACAGGTCGAACACGCCATGCGCGGTATGCCGGTCAAGATTACCGGTCGGCTCATCGGCCAGCACGCACTGCGGACGGGTCACCAGGGCACGCGCCACGGCGGCACGCTGACGCTCGCCGCCGGAAAGCTCGCCCGGCATGTGCTGCATGCGCTTGCCCAGCCCCACTTTTTCGAGAATGGCCGTTGCGGCATCCATCGCTTCGGAGCGCACCATCCGCCGCACCAGCAATGGCATGGCCACGTTTTCCAGCGCGGTAAATTCCGGCAGCAGGTGATGGAACTGGTAGATAAAGCCCAAGGAACGGTTGCGCAATTCCCCGCGTTTGGTTTCGTTCAACCCGGCCAGGGCATGCCCGAGCAAATCCACCTCGCCAGAAGTCGGCTCATCCAACCCTCCGAGCAGGTGCAACAAGGTACTTTTGCCTGAGCCGGAGGCGCCGATAATCGCCACCTGCTCGCCGGCATCGATAGCGAGATCGATTCCGTTCAAGACGGCGACATCCAGCCCGGTATAGGTTTTGTGCAGGTTGCGGCAAGCAATCACGGAAGTATTACTCATAACGCAGCGCCTCCGCCGGATTGGTCTTCGCCGCGCGCCAACTTGGATACAGCGTCGCCAGCAGGCTCAGCACAAGGGAAACGGCGGTGATCACGCCAACATCCCCCCATTGCAGCTGGGAAGGCAGGTCGCTGATGTAGTACACGTCCTTGGCCAGAAATTGCACATGTAACGTACGCTCGATAAGAGGCACGATGGTTTCGATGTTGAGCGCGATCACCACCCCCAGCAAGGCGCCGATGATCGTGCCGATCACGCCGATCAGCGCCCCCTGCACGATGAATATCTTCATGATGCTGCGCGGGCTGGCACCGAACGTGCGCAGGATGGCGATGTCGGCGCGCTTGTCGGTCACCGCCATCACCAGCGTGGAAACGATATTGAATGCGGCCACGGCGACGATCAGTGTCAGGATCAGGAACATCACGCGCTTTTCCATCTGCACCGCACGGAAGAAATTCGCGTGCTCCTCGGTCCAGTCGGTAATGTAGTAATTGCCGTAAGGGCTCAGCAGTTGGGCCAGCGCATGCGCGACCTGCGGCGCGCGATACAGATCCGCCAACTTGAGCCGCAGCCCGGACACGCGGTCACCCATCCGGTACAGCTTGGCGGCATCGTCCATGTGGATCAGTGCCAGCGCCGCATCGTACTCGTACATGCCCACCTGAAAAATCCCCACCACCTTGAACTGCTTCAGGCGGGGCACCATGCCAGTCGGCGTGAACTGTCCCTGCGGCGCCATCACTACCACTTTGTCACCAATGCCTACGCCCAGCAGCCGCGCCAGGTCTGCGCCCAGCACGATACCGAAGCTCCCAGGCTTGAGTGCATTGAAATCGCCTGCCTTGATGTGCGCGCCGATCTCCGCCACCCTGTCTTCCTGCTCCGGCAGCACACCCCGCACCACCGCGCCTTGCACCGCCGAACCGAAGGACAGCATGCCCTGCGCCATGATGTACGGCGCACTGCCCTGCACCTCGGGATTGTTGTAGACCAGCCCCGCCAGGCGCGGCCAGTTTTCGAGGGTATTGTCCGCACCGGTGATCTGCAGGTGCGACGCCACCCCCAGAATGCGCGAGCGCAGCTCGTGCTGGAAACCGTTCATTACCGAAAGCACCACAATCAGCGCCGCTACGCCGAGTGCAATGCCGACCATACTGGTCATCGAGATGAACGAAATGAAGTGGTTACGGCGCTTGGCGCGGGTATAGCGCAGGCCGATGAAGAGTTCATAGGGGAAGTTCATGGCGGCCATTCTAGCCTGAATAGCCCGTGCGTCCCAAGTCAAGACAGCCAAATCCACACCCCGAAAGAACGCCCCGTTCGCGGCAGGCGCTCTGTTAAAATAAGCATTATCTGAATCTCGGGCACATTGCCATGTTTACCGGAATTATCCAGGCCGTCGGCCACATCGAACGCATAGACCCCATAGGAGAAGATGCAAGGCTCCATATCGCCGCCAGCGGACTCGACATGAGCGATGTCGCGATTGGCGACAGCATCGCGACGAGCGGGGTCTGCCTGACAGTGATCGAGTACGACGACCGCTCGTTCACCGTGCACGTTTCCAAGGAAACACTCTCCTGCACTACCGGGCTGGACCGTACCAAACCCGTCAATCTGGAAAAGGCGCTGCGCTTGGCGGACCGTCTAGGTGGCCATCTGGTAAGTGGACACGTCGACGGCGTCGGCGAGGTCGTGCGCTTCGAGCCGGTCGGCGACTGCATGCTGCTCTCCATCCGCGCGCCGCATGCGCTTGCCCGCTATATCGCGACGAAAGGCTCCGTCGCCGTCGATGGGGTCAGCCTGACCGTCAACACGGTGGACCGGGACGACTTCAGCATCAACCTGATCCCGCATACCCTGGAGATGACCACACTCCAGCATTTGCGCGTCGGCAGCAAGATAAACCTGGAAGTCGACCTGATCGCGCGCTACGTGGAACGGATGACCGAGTGGGAAAAGGAACCGGCATGATCTCCCCAGTCGGCGAAATTATCGAGGAATTCCGTCAGGGCCGCATGGTGGTCCTGATCGACGAAGAGGATCGCGAGAACGAGGGCGATCTCGTCATGCCGGCTTCCATGGTCACGGCCGAGCACATCAACTTCATGGCACGTCACGGACGCGGCCTGATCTGCCTGACGCTGACCGAGCCACGCTGCCGGCAACTCAATCTGCCGCTGATGGTCCGCGAAAATGGCGCCCGCATGGGCACCAATTTCACGGTTTCCATCGAGGCCGCCGAAGGCGTGACCACCGGTATTTCCGCCGCCGACCGGGCACACACCATTCGCACGGCAGTCGCCCCGGAGGCCAAGAATACCGACATCGTCAGCCCCGGCCACGTATTTCCTCTGATGGCGCAACCCGGCGGCGTGCTGTCGCGCGCAGGCCACACCGAAGCCGGCTGCGACCTCGCGGCACTGGCCGGTCTGGAACCGGCTGCCGTGATCTGCGAAATCCTGAAGGAGGACGGCAGCATGGCACGCTTGCCAGATCTCTGCGAATTCGCCGAGCAGCACCAGCTCAAGATCGGCACCATCGCCGACCTGATCGCCTACCGCAGCCAGACGGAGCGCCTGATCGAACGCGCCGCCGAACGCATGGTTGCCACGCCCTACGGGCCGATGACGCTGATCGCCTATTGGGACAAAACGGCGAACGAAACGCATCTGGCACTGGTCAAGGGCGCACCAGCCCCGGACAAGGAGGTGCTGGTGCGGGTACACGAACCGCTTTCCATTTTCGACCTGTTCGATGGCAACAGCCAGTTGCATTCCTGGAGCGCGCTGCGCGCCATGCAGGCGATTTCGGCCGCGGAATGCGGCGTCATGGTCATGCTGCGCCGCAGTGAAAACGGCCAGCAACTGGCAGAGCGCATCCGGCATGCAGACGAACGCATCGTGTCCCGGCAGGATCTGCGCGATTACGGCATTGGCTCGCAGATTCTCCTCGATCTCGGCGTGCGCCGCATGAAGCTGATGGCCACGCCGCGCAAGATGCCCAGCATGACCGGCTTCGGGCTGGAAGTCACAGGCTATATGGAGCCTGCTTAACTGTGAGATAATGAACCACTGTGGAAAACGTCAATCTTACCGGACACTTCCTCATCGCCATGCCCGCCATGGCCGATCCCTATTTTGCCAAGTCCGTCACCTACGTGTGTGAGCACAACGACCAGGGCGCGATGGGCATTGTAATCAACCGTCCGATCGACATGAGCCTCAACGAGCTGTTCCAACAGATCGACCTGCAGGCCGATGACGAAACGCTGGGCAACTCCACCGTATTTTTCGGCGGCCCGGTGCATATCGACCGCGGGTTCGTATTGCATCATCCGATCGGGCATTGGCAATCCTCGCTGGTAGTCAACGACGAGATGGCCCTCACGACCTCGAAAGACATCCTGGAAGCCAGCGCACATGGCCGCGGCCCCGAGAAGATGCTGGTCACGCTGGGCTATGCCGGCTGGGCGCCGGGACAACTGGAGCAGGAAATCGCGCAAAATGCCTGGCTCACGGTACCCGCCGAGAACTCGGTCATTTTCGACCTCCCCAGCGAGCAGAAACTCGATGCCGCCATGCACCTGCTCGGGCTCGATTTCGCCCGATTCGCGGACGATGCCGGGCACGCCTGATGCACGTGACGGCGACAGAGATCTCCCCAACCCGACCCCCGGCACCCGCCACCATTCTTGCTTTCGATTTCGGTGAAAAACGCATCGGCGTAGCGGTGGGCGACACTCTGGTCGGCATCGCGCACCCCCTGCAGACGATAGACGCGGAGAGCAACGACATCCGTTTCAAGCGCATCGCCGAACTGATTGCGGAATGGAAGCCAGCGCGACTGGTGGTCGGCCTGCCGACTTACCTGGACGGATCCGAGCATGCGCTCACCCTGCTTTGCCGCAAGTTCGCACGGCGCCTGGAAGGCCGCTTCAACCTGCCGGTATCGCTGATCGACGAACGGCTCAGTTCGGCCGAGGCTAGCCAGTCGCTGAAACAGGCTGGTTTTGCCGGGCGCCGCCAGAAGCCCATGCTGGACCAAGTGGCGGCACAAACGATACTTCAAAGTTACCTGGATACGCGCGATGCAAGTCCCTGACCCCGAACAGCTACTGACCATACTGGCCGAGAGACTCCGCCCGCTGGTGGGCGACAATACAGTTCTGGTCGGCATCCACAGCGGCGGCGCCTGGCTGGCGGAGCGCCTGCAGCCGCTGCTTGGCGGCAAGATCCCCGTCGGCGCACTGGATATTTCCTTCTATCGCGACGATTTCGAACAACGCGGGTTGTCGAGCCAAGTCAAGCCGTCCAACATCCCGTTCGATGTGGAGAACAGCCACATCGTCCTGGTGGACGATGTGCTGTATACCGGCCGCACCATCCGCGGCGCGATGAATGAACTGTTCGATTATGGCCGACCGGCCAGAATCACGCTGGCGGTGCTGGTCGACCGCGGCGGCCGCGAAATGCCGGTCGAGGCCCAAGTCGTCGGCATCCACCTCGAACTGGAGCCCAGCCAGACCCTGGAACTGGCCCGGGATGATGCCGGAAAATTCCATTTCAACCTGCACGAGGCCGCATGAACAATCCGCAGCTCGACAACAACGGCAAACTCAAACACCTGCTCTCCATCGAAGGCCTGCCGCGCAGCATACTCAACCAGATTCTGGATACGGCGGAATCCTTTACCGGCGTCTCCGAGCGTGAGGTAAAAAAAGTCCCCTTGTTGCGCGGCAAAACGGTATGCAACATCTTCTTTGAAAACAGTACCCGCACGCGCACCACCTTCGAACTCGCGGCGAAGCGCCTGTCTGCGGACGTCGTCAGCCTCAATGTCAGCACCTCCTCGCAGTCGAAGGGAGAAACCATTCTGGACACCGTCGACAACCTGACCGCGATGCACGCCGACATGTTCGTCGTGCGGCACGCGCAGTCCGGTGCGGCCCACTTCATCGCCCGCCACGTTGCGCCGCACATCCATGTCATCAATGCCGGCGACGGCCGCCACGCCCACCCGACTCAAGGCTTGCTGGACGTATTCACCATCCGCCGCTACAAACCGGACATGCACAACCTGCGCGTCGCGATTGTGGGCGACCTGTTACATTCGCGCGTCGCACGCTCCGAAATCCACGCACTGACCACCCTAGGCGTGCCAGAGGTCCGGGTGATTGCCCCCAAGACCCTGTTGCCGGAATGCGTCGACCGTCTCGGTGTCCAGGTCTATCACGACATGCGCGCCGGGCTGAAGGATGTCGATGTCGTCATGATGCTGCGCCTGCAGAACGAGCGCATGAGTGGCGCCCTGCTGCCTTCGGCACAAGAGTATTTCAAGTGCTACGGCCTCACACCCGAGAAACTGGTGTTGGCAAAGCCCGATGCCATCGTGATGCATCCCGGTCCGATGAACCGGGGCGTTGAAATCGATTCGGCCGTAGCCGATGGCAACCAATCCGTAATTTTGCCGCAGGTAACCTATGGCATCGCAGTGCGCATGGCAGTGATGAGCATCCTGGCGGGGAATGTGAGCGAATGAAAATCCATATCAAGAACGGTCGCCTGATCGACCCTAAGCACAGCCTCGACGGGCAATATGACCTCTTCATTGCGGCAGGGAAAATCGCGGCGATTGGCACGATGCCAGCCGACTTCCATGCCAACCAGACCATAGACGCCGCAGGCATGATCGTTTGTCCCGGCCTGGTCGATCTTTCCGCTCGTCTGCGCGAGCCCGGTTACGAATACAAGGCCACGCTGGAAAGCGAGTTGCAGGCTGCCGTATCCGGCGGCATCACCAGCCTGGCCTGCCCACCCGACACCGACCCGGTGCTGGATGAGCCGGGGCTCGTGGAAATGCTCAAGCATCGCGCCAAGCTGCTCAATATCGCCCACGTCTACCCCCTGGGAGCATTGACGCGCCAGCTGCAGGGCAAGCAGGTCACCGAAATGAGCGAACTGACCGAGGCTGGCTGCGTCGGCTTCTCCCAAGCCGACACGGCACTAGTGGATACGCGGGTGCTATGGCGTGCGATGCAGTATGCCGCCACCTTCGGCTTCACCGTCTGGTTGCGGCCGCAGGATCACTACATGGCAGGAAGCGGCGTCGCGCACGCTGGCGAAGTGGCCTCACGGCTAGGGCTGTCCGGCATTCCAGCAGTTGCCGAAACCATCGCGCTGACGACCATTTTGAGCCTGGCCGCCGACACCGGCGCCAGGGTGCATCTGTGTCGCCTTTCCACGCGCGCCGGGATCGAGATGGTAAGGCAGGCGAAACGGGATGGCGTCGCCGTCTCGTGCGATATTTCCATCAACAACCTGCATCTGACCGAGCACGATATCGGATTCTTCGATGCCAACTGCCACTTGAAACCGCCGTTGCGTACCCAACGCGACCGCGACGCCCTGCGTGAAGGGTTGCAAGATGGCAGCATCGATGCGCTCTGCTCCGACCATACCCCGGTGGACGATGACGCCAAGCAGCTGCCCTTCGCGGAAGCCGAGCCCGGCGCAACCGGGCTGGAGCTATTGCTGCCGCTCACATTGAAATGGGCGCAGGAAGCCGGGGTTCCGCTCGTCTCCGCGCTGGGCCGCATTACACATGCGCCAGCCTCGTTGCTGGGGATAGAGGCAGGCCATCTTGGTGTAGGCGCGCCGGCCGATGTCTGCGTATTTGATGCGGAAGAGTATTGGGCAATCAGCCACGGCTCGCTGCGCAGCCAAGGTAAGAACACGCCTTTCCTCGGGCTGGAAGTCCCCGGGAAAGTTCACTGGACATTGACCGCAGGACACGTCGTTTACCAGGCCTGATTCGCGTTCAACGAAGTTAGGCTGCCCGAAAAAATCAAACGATGCCGAGGTGGTCGAGTCCGGCGGATAGATCCTTGTCCTTGGAGTCCTTGCCTTCCAGCTTGATCTTCAAGCGCAGGTCGTTCACGGAATCCGCGTTGCGCAGCGCGTCCTCGTAAGTAATCAGGTCGGCCTCGTGCAGGTCGAACAATGCCTGGTCGAAGGTCTGCATGCCCAGTTCGCGGGACTTGGCCATGATTTCCTTGATCTCGTGCACCTCGCCCTTGAAGATGAGGTCGGCAATCAGCGGTGAATTCAGCATCACCTCGACGGCCGGGACGCGCCCCTTGGTGCCCTTGCGCGGAATCAGGCGCTGGGAAATAAAGGCTTTGGCGTTGAGCGACAAATCCATCAGCAACTGCTGGCGGCGTTCTTCCGGGAAGAAATTGATGATGCGGTCCAGCGCCTGGTTGGTGCTGTTGGCGTGCAACGTCGCCAGGCACAGGTGGCCGGTTTCGGCGAATGCGATCGCGTAATCCATGGTCTCGCGATCGCGGATTTCGCCAATCAGGATCACGTCCGGCGCCTGGCGTAGGGTGTTCTTCAGTGCGGCAAACCAGTTCTCGGTATCGACCCCAACCTCACGCTGGGTGATGATGCAATTCTTGTGATCGTGCACGAACTCGATCGGGTCTTCGATGGTGATGATATGACCGTAGGTATTCTCGTTGCGGTAGCCCACCATTGCCGCCAGCGAAGTCGATTTACCCGAACCCGTACCGCCCACGAAAATCACCAAGCCGCGCTTGGTCAGGGAAATCTCCTTCAGCACGTCCGGCAAGCCGAGTTCCTCGAACTTCGGGATCTTGGTGGTAATGGTACGGAACACCATGCCGACCGAGCCGCGCTGGATAAAGGTATTGACCCGGAAACGCGCCACATTGGGCAGGCCGATCGCAAAATTGCATTCCTTGGTCGCATCAAACTCGGAAGCCTGCTTGTCGTTCATGATGGAACGCGCGATTTCCTTGCACTGCTGGTTGGTCAGCGTCTGGTTGGTGACCGGCGTGACCTTGCCGTCAATCTTCAGCGCGGGCGGGAAGCCGCTGGTGATGAACAGATCCGATGCGTTCTTTGCCAGCATCATGCGCAGCAAGTCGAATACGAATTTCTCTGCCTGGCCCTGATCCATGACTTTCTCCTCTCAGGCTAGACGAACATGTCCTTGTTGGTGGCCTTGGCCTTGGCCTCGTCGCCGGCCACGACGTTGCGGCGCACCAGGTCCATCAGGTTCTGGTCCAGCGTCTGCATGCCCAAGGATTGGCCGGTCTGGATCGCAGAGTACATCTGCGCCACCTTGTTTTCGCGGATCAGGTTGCGGATCGCCGGGGTGCCGATCATGATTTCGTGCGCCGCCACGCGACCGTTGCCATCCTTGGTCTTGAGCAGCGTCTGCGAAATGACGGCGCGCAGGGATTCCGACAACATCGACCGCACCATGTCCTTCTCCGCCGCCGGGAATACGTCCACGATACGGTCGATCGTTTTCGCGGCCGAAGATGTGTGCAGCGTGCCGAACACCAGGTGGCCGGTTTCGGCGGCGGTCAGCGCCAGGCGAATGGTTTCCAGGTCGCGCATTTCGCCCACCAGGATCACGTCCGGGTCTTCGCGCAGCGCGGATCGCAATGCATTGGCGAACGATAGGGTGTGCGGCCCGACCTCGCGCTGGTTGATCAGGCAGCGTTTGGACTCATGCACGAACTCGATCGGGTCTTCCACCGTCAGCACATGGCCATATTCGCTTTCGTTGATGAAGTCGACCATCGCCGCCAGCGTAGTCGATTTGCCGGAGCCGGTCGGCCCCGTCACCAGCACGATGCCGCGCGGGTTCTGCGCAATATCCTTGAAAATCGGCGGCGCAGCCAGCTGTTCCAGCGTCAGCACCTTGGAAGGAATGGTCCGAAAAACTGCCGCAGCGCCCCGATTCTGATTGAAGGCGTTGACACGAAAGCGCGCCAGGTTGGGGATTTCGAAGGAAAAGTCGCACTCGAGATTCTCTTCGTAGAACTTGCGCTGGCCGTCGTTCATGATGTCATACACCATGTCGTGCACCTGGCTGTGATCCATGGCCGGCATGTTGATCTTGCGCACGTCGCCGTGGACGCGGATCATCGGCGGCAAGCCGGCGGAAAGGTGCAGGTCGGAAGCCTTGTTCTTGACCGAAAACGCCAGCAGATCGGAAACGTCCATCGAGATTCCCCTGATATAATTTTTAAAAACTTGATGAACGGATTATGACCCCAACCTCTGAACGCTTGCAAGCCGTGTGGACACGGATCCGACAGGCGGAACAGACCGCCGGACGGCCACTGGAAAGCGTACGGATGATCGCCGTCAGCAAAACCCACCCCGCACAGGCCATACGCGAAGCCTACACCGCAGGCCAGCAAATTTTCGGTGAAAACTACCTACAGGAAGCGCTGGCAAAAATGGCAGAATTAGCCGATCTTCCATTGGAATGGCACTTCATCGGCCCGATCCAGAGTAACAAGACGCGACCGATCGCCGAGCATTTCGATTGGGTACACGGCATCGACCGCCTGAAAATTGCGCAGCGACTGAATGAAGCCCGCCCGGCAGACCGCCCGCCCCTCAATGTCTGCATCGAGGTCAACGTCAGCGGAGAAGGCAGTAAAAGCGGCCTGCCGCCGGAGGAACTCCCGGCACTGGCACTGGCCGTGATGCAGATGCCGCATCTCAAGCTGCGCGGGTTGATGGCCATCCCCGCGCCGACGAGCGACATTGCATTGCAACACCAGCAGTTTAGAATGCTGCGGGAGCTCTCCGATTCGCTGATCAAAAGC
>CAMLDQ010000043.1 GCA_946478965.1 uncultured Methylobacillus sp.
CCCTCGAAAGCCTCGATCTTCTCGCCGTTGAGCGAGAAGCCGATGGTGGCGGGCAGAGTGGTAGGAGCATTCATGACCAGTGTCCTCTTACTTCAATTCGTCAGGAAAATATTTCATTACCGAACGCAACGGGTTGGGTGCCGCTTGACCGAGACCGCATATGGATGCGTCTATCATGGCCACGGAAAGTTCCTCAAGCAGGGGCTGATCCCATTGTTTTTTATCCATCAGCTTGACGGCTTTTTCCGTACCGACACGGCAGGGCGTGCATTGCCCGCAGGACTCGTCTTCAAAGAATTTCATGGCGTTGAGCGCCAGATCCTTTGCCTTGTCCTGATCGGAAAAGACGATGATGGCCGCCGAGCCGATGAAACAGCCATATTGGTTGAGCGTATCGAAATCCAGCGGAATGTCGCCCATGCTCGCTGGCAGGATGCCGCCGGAAGCGCCGCCGGGGAAGTAGCCGTAAAAGCTGTGTCCGTCCAGCATGCCGCCGCAGTATTCGTCTATGAGTTCACGCATGGTGATGCCGGCTGGCGCCAGGTGAACGCCAGGTTTCTTGACTCGGCCGCTGACCGAGAACGAGCGCAGGCCCTTGCGCTCATGACGACCGTGGGCAGTGAACCACTCCGGCCCTTTTTCCACGATTTCGCGTACCCAGTACACCGACTCCATATTGTGTTCCAGGGTCGGGCGGCCGAACAGGCCGACCTGAGCCACGAACGGCGGGCGCAGGCGCGGCATGCCGCGCTTGCCTTCGATGGATTCGATCATCGCGGATTCTTCGCCGCAGATATAGGCACCGGCGCCGCGACGCAAATGGATTTCAGGCAGGTCGGCCGGCGGATTGGCCTGCAGTGCCGCGATTTCCTTGGTAAGAATCTTGCGGCAGCCTGCGTACTCGTCGCGCAGGTAGACATAGATTTTGTCGATGCCGACGGCCCAGGCGGCGATCAGCATACCTTCAAGAAAGCGGTGCGGATCGCGCTCCAGATAGTGCCTGTCCTTGAATGTTCCCGGTTCGCCTTCGTCGATGTTGACGGCCATCAGGCGTGGGGCAGCCTGTTGGCTGACAATGCGCCATTTGCGCCCGACCGGGAAGCCTGCGCCGCCAAGACCGCGCAGGCCAGAGTTTTCCATGATGGAAATCAGTTCTTCCGCGCTGCGCTTGCCGCTGATGCAGTCACGGTAGAGCTGGTAACCGCCCGTGGCAAGATAGGCGTCGAACGGGATGTAATCGGTCACCGGGGCGTCGATGTCCTGGGCGATGGCGGCTTGGATGACGGATTCCGCATCGGCATGGTCGAACGGCTTCTGGCCGACGACAGCCACCGGCGCGCCGTCGCAGCGGCCCACGCAGGGCACCGGCTGGATACGCACCCGGTCACCGAGACCGCGTTTCAGCGCATCGATCAGGCCGTGCGCGCCTGCCATCTCGCATGATACGGACTCGCATACGCGCACGGTCAGGGACGGAGGCGGGGTCTCGCCATCCTTGATGACGTCGAAGTGGTGATAAAAGGTGGCAACCTCGTACACCTCGGTTTGGGAGAGTTTCATCTCGGCAGCCAGGGCGGCAATGTGCTGGCTGGAAATATGGCCGTAGCTGTCCTGTATCTTGTGCAGGTGCTCGATCAGCATGTCGGGAGCGCGGGATGCGTCTCCCAGGAGTCGTTGTATTTCTTGGAGTATAGCGGGGGTGGTGACACGCCCCTTTGGTTTACCAGTATTACGTTTGAAAGTATCAAGACGCACGGTCTTGGGTTCGGACATGTCACAACCCCTTGAATTGTTGAGTTTACATCATGAGATAACCAGGATTTCTCCCTTGCCGTCGTTGGCCAAATCGCCTGCGAAACGATGCACGCGATTCTGTGTCAGGTGAGCGAACTTGCTGGGCAAGACGCTGAAAGTCTTGTACATGAGCTTGAGGAAGGGCAGTGTATGCGCGCCGCAGTCCTGCAAGGTGGCGTGCAGCTTGGGCTGCTTGGTCAGCAAGATGGTGCCGCGCCGCATGCCGTAACCCAGGTAATCGCCCACGCTACCCATTACGCCAATCGTGCCGGCCAGCATGCGTGAAGCGCAATAGGCACCGACATTGCCTTCGATCAGCACAATGCCGCGACGCATCTGGTCGCCGACACGGTCGCCGGCGTTGCCGGTCACGATCACCATGCCTCCCTTCATGCCTTTGCGGTCGCCGGGAATGGCGGAGGCCAAGTAGTCGCCGACACTGCCGTGCACATGCAGCAGGCCGCCGGCCATGCCGCTGGCGGCGAATCCACCGGCATGGCCGTGCAGGGTAATTGCGCCATTTTTCATCTGGAAGCCGAGATACCAGCCTGCGTCGCCGTGGATGATGATCTGGCCGCTCTGCATGCCGCTGCCGATGTAGTCCAGCTTGTCGCAGCTATTCATGAATACGAGGGTTTCCGTCTCGTCGCCGGTAATATCGAACAAGCTATCGGTACGCAGTTTGAGCTTGCCCGATTGCAATTCGATGGCACCGATTTCGGCGATGGACTTGCCGGACAGCGTGTCCGGCGTCAGCGGCGAACAGTCGATGCGCTGCTGAGGCACCTTTTTCAGGGTCAAGGTCAGGGCCGTCATGCCATGATCTCCCGCAAATGAAACTGGAATTGGCCTAATTTGCCGCCATAATTGCCGGCGGAGATGCGGCGGATGCCATTCTTGGCACCCAGTTCGCACGCTGCGGCAATGCCGGCGCGTGTGGCCTTGCGTACGTCTTCGTCGGACAGTCCATCAATGACGATTTCCATCACCGATTCAATTTCCGGCGACAGCTCGGTCTTGGTAATGCCCTTCAGCGTCGGGCAGAAGGCATCGTTGGTGGAGGCGATGAGCGTTTTGTACTTGGAGCCGACCTTGGAACCGGAACGTACCACGCCGCCGGGGAAGGGCATGATCACGTTGGGGATCTTCTTCATCGCCTCGATCGCGGCTTCGCATGCGGCCAGCGCCTGCGGTTGCGACTCCGCCAGCACCAGGAAATTACCGCCCCCGACAGCGCGCACCATGCCGGTCTTTTCCTCGGTGAGGAATTCGCCGTCCATGACCGGCACGCGCCAGTAGCGTTTACCGCCGAACTGCTTGGATATCTGGAAGCCGTCGCCGAAGAAACGCAGGTTCTTGCCCAGGTTGATGCGGTCGCCGCCATCGATGCCGGAAAAGGCCGCAGCGGTCGGGCAGGTCAGTACACATTGGCCCATGCGCGTCTCGAGCTGCTTCATCAGCACGGCGCTGCCCATCGCGAACATCAGGATGGATACGCCGGAGCGGCCGTCCGGGGTTTCGTCCGGGGACAGCTCGCGCTCGATGCCGGCTTCCACGCCGCAGGCGATCACCGATGTCGCGAAACCGGTCATCGCGTTGGCGGCGTTATAGGCCCATTTCAGATTCTGTGCGGTGATGATGACGCGCGTCCCCCGCATGCCGAAGGCTTCGGCAAAGGTGTCATCGATCGCAACCCCATTGATAATCATTGTGCAGCCTCATGATGAAAATTGAACGGCATCATGCTGTTTTCTCCCGGCGCCCCTTGCATTCCTGCACGATGACCTTGCCGCGGCCATCGCCTTCGATCTCGTCGGCGCCGACTTTCATGTGATCCATTTTGATCGTGTGGTACTTGTCGAAGTACTGCTTGATGTCTTTTTCGATGCCGCGGTCAAACTCGGGTTTGACGGTATGCGTGGCACCCCAGATGACCTTGACGATGCTGCCGTCCTTGACCACCAGTTGGCCGTCCTTGAATACGTAGTCCGGCTTTTCGAACATTTTTTCGCGGTCGGCGTTGTCGGTGTACACGGTGATATCGGCCGCAGCCCCGACGCCCAGATGGCCGCGATCATGCAGCCCAACCAGCTTGGCGGCACCGGCGCGTGTCATGATCGCGATTTCATACAGCGAGTATTCGCGGTCGATGGAGGCCAGCGTGCTCATCTTTTGCGCATCCAGGTTGAGGCGCGAGAACACATCGTTGCGGAAAGTCTTGTCCATCAACAGCTTGATCAGGTGCGGGTAGCTCGTGAATGGCGCGCCGTTGGGGTGGTCGGTGGTGAGGAAGATGCGCCACGGGTCGTCCACCAGCAGGAAAATTTCCAGGCCGATCGCCCATTGCAGTGCGTTGACGAAATTCTGGTCCTTGTACTTGAATGGCACAACGCCGCAGCCGGCATCGCATTCGATGTCCATGCAAACCGACTTGTGCGGGCTACCGGCACCGGCATTGCGGAACTGCGACATCTGGTCGCCCGATGCCGTCACGGTCTGGCCGAACAGGATCTGGCCGACGTCGGCCGAGATATTCTTTTGCTTGTTGATCGCCTCGGCGATGCGCGCGGCGCCGGAGGAGAACTTGCGGTCGCCTTCCGTACCGTAGCTGTGGAACTGGATGTGGGTGAGGTGCATCGGGTAACCCTCGACGCCGGCCATCGAGTTCAGCGTGGTTTCCACATTGCCGGGCACGCCCAGATTGTTGCCGTGCACATGCAGCGGATGCGGCACGCCTAGCTCATAAACAGCGCGCGATAGTGCCTTCAGCACCTCGCGCGGAGTTACGCCGTAGTAGGCATTCTGTTCGTCCAGATCGAGAAAGCGCTGGTTGAACTTGAAAGCGTTGATGCCGCCGGCATTCACCACCTTGATGCCGATGCCTTGGCTCGCGGCGATGGTCCAGGCGACATAATCGTTGATTGCGTTCTGGTCCTTCTTGGCAGCCAGCATGCGCAGGAAGAGGTCGTCACTGCCCAGCATCGCATAGCCGCCTTTGTCGATCATCGGCGTGTCGCCCATTTCGAGGTGGGCCTGGCGCGCATTCATCGGCAGTACCGCGGGCTCGAAGCCGGCGGTATAGCCCATTTCCGCGTAGCGGTAGCCAGCCGTCAGCGTGGACGGCACGGCATGTCCGCAACCGGCCCGGCACAGTTCGCTATGTGCGGCCGGGTCGTGGCGATGATCCTCGGGCAGCATGGTGCGCGCGATATTGACCTTGCCGCCACCGATGTGGGTGTGCATGTCGATGGCTCCGGCCATGACGACCTTGCCGGCGAGGTTGTATTCCTGGTCGATGCGCTCGGCATCTTGCGGGCGCTCGACGATGCGGCCGTCACGGACATAAATGTCCATCACCTTGCCGTCGATCCCATGCGCCGGATCGTAGACGGTGCCGCCGCTCAGTTTGATTAGCATGTGCGTTTCCTTGAATCTTACTGGACTGACGTTTGCAGCTTTTCTTCAATCGCGCGCAGCACTTCGCCCAATGAAGATAACTGGTTTTCGCGCAACTGTTTCAACGGTAGCGATACGACGTTGTCGTTACGGAACATCAAGCCTTTGTGATCGATGCCCGGGGTGCCAACCGGGATAAAAACCTCCGGCTCCTTGTCCAGCGCCATATGGGCCTCGCCGAGCACGACAGTGGGCACGCCGACGGCAGGAGGGGTACGGTTCGGATCAAATGAGGATATCCAGAACAGGGCGTCCGCTTCGCCATTGGCCAGCTGGCTATCTGCCGCATAAAGATAGGGGTCGAAGTCCGGGTAATTGCGTGCGTAGGAATTGCGCATCGGATAGCCGCTAATCCAGGAGCTGACCTGGTTGGCCGTGGTGTCGCCGTCGCTGCCGCCGAGCAGCATGGCTGCTGCCCGCGTGGTCTTGTTGACCGCGATGACCAGTTCGGTCAGGTTCTGGATGGTCAGCTCGGCATGAGGCAGCGCCAGTGCGCCGGCAGCCCAGGCGACGACAGCATATTTTGCCGCCAGTAAGCGCTGGGCGAGGTTTTCGAGATCGGCGGTCGGGATGCCCGCGATTTCGGTTGCATGAAGCTTTTTGCCGATGACGAGGGCGCGCAAGGCTGCGGCAACTTCGGGAATGCGGTCCTGGTCGCATGCAAAAATATCCGGCTGGCGGCCGTCAGGCGAAACGCCAGCGCTAGCATCCAGTCCACGCCCGCCCAGATAGACGATTTCGCGCTTGGACGTGTCCTGGTCATACATCGTTTCCCGATTCCAGATTTCACGTTCGAAAAAGCGCGGGTTGGCGTCGATGGCATTGCTTCCTACCAGAACCAGCAGATCCACCCGGTTGCGAACCTCTGTAAGTGTGGTGGTGAACCAGCCCGAGTTTTGCAGCACATGGAGATTGCGCATGAAAGCGTCGGAATTCATATGGTCAAGCGAGGCACGGCTGGACTCGGCGAGATTCATGACTGCCCGCATGCCTTGCACATCCGTGCCCAGGCCAGCCAGCAGAGGCTGTTTTGCCTGACTGAGGATTTCCGCTGCCTTGGCTATCGCCGCATCCAGCGCAACGGGCTTGCCCTGTATGCGCGGCGAAGGGGCGGCAACGGGACGTTCAAAGAAAGTCACGGCGCGCGCGCAGCCATTTTCACTGATTTTAAGGGAGCCCGCGGCGTCGCGTTGGACGGTCAAATCGTCGCAAAGCAAGCCGCAGAAAGGACAGGTCACCGAGTCGATGGTGCCCGCCTGAGCAAAATTATCCATGGCGGATTCTCTCGTTCCAAATCTTTACGCGCTTCTGGAGGCGCGCCTACGTTAGCTTTGCGGAAATTTGAGATTGCAGCAACACCGGGTTCACCAGACGGGCGGCGGGGTTGTGCAGGACATAGTAGAGAATCAACGCATGCAACCGACAGCGGCAATCAAAAACTTCGCCAAGCATTATCAGGTGAAAACGGGAGAGCGTCAATATTTGCAAGGCATCGAATGCCTCAGGAACAGAGCCCCCGGTGTGCTTGCAAATTAATGGGTTTCGATTGCGCGGAGACATAAATTTTGCGCTTTTCATTCCAACAAATGCACATGCTGGGCTAAAATGGCGCGATTTATTCACCGTTCGAATTGGTTGGACATGTCCTGCAGCAAAACTCCGCATCGAGTCACTGTGACGGCGATGGCGCGTCTGCACATGGGGTTCTTCGATCTGCATGGCGGTTTGGGGCGTCGGTTCGGTAGCATCGGATTGGCTTTGGAACGCCCGGCCACGCGGCTGACAGTGACGCCGAGTCCAGACTTCACGGTTGAAGGTCCATCTGCGGAGCGGGCTGTTGCGGTTGCGCGCGGTTTCATGGAGGCGGCCGGGTTGCCTGGTGCGGCCAAAGTGACGCTCGAAAGCGTGATTCCGGAGCACGCGGGGCTCGGTTCAGGTACTCAGATGGCGCTTGCGGTGGGTTGGGCGCTAGCCCAGTTGTACCAACTGCCGCTGACCCCTCGCGAGGTGGCGGCGCTGACTGCGCGTGGCGCACGCTCTGGGATTGGCGTAGGCGCCTTCGAGCGGGGCGGGTTGATTGTCGATGGGGGGCGGAGTGCGACGACTACGGTTCCGCCGGTGCTGGCACGCATGGATTTTCCTGAGCGCTGGCGCGTGTTGCTGGTGTTCGACAACTCGGGCACTGGCGTCCACGGCAGTCAGGAAATCAAGGCATTTCGTGAGCTGCCCGAATTCCCCGCCGATACTGCGGCGCAGCTGTGCCGGCGGGTATTGATGCAGGCGTTGCCGGCTGTGGCGGAGCAGGATTTGAAGGCGTTTGGGTCGGCTATTTACGAGATTCAATGCCGTATTGGCGATTACTTCGCATCCGCACAGGGCGGGGAGCGATATACCAGTGCCGCAGTGGGCGCGGCGCTGGAGTGGATGCGCAAGCAGGGAATTGGGTGCGTGGGGCAAAGTTCGTGGGGCCCTACCGGTTTTGCTGTGCTGGAAAATGAACTTGAAGCGCAGGCAACGGCGGCTGCGTTGAGGGAAAGATACGCCGATACGCAAGCCATGGAATTCATGGTTTGCCAGGCGCGTAATCAGGGTGGCGAAGTGCGGGTGCTGTACGAGGGTGATCTCGTTGACAAGGCCTGTGCGCTGAATTAAGTTTTAAAATCATTTACTTGAGGGTAACAACTAAAATGGAAAAACCATACGTTCTTCATTTTATTACGCCGGCCAAAAACGCCAGCCCGTTTGACGTGAATATGGCCTATGACGCTGGCTATGACGCGATCGCTCCATACACCAACGTGCAACTGAACGAAGTGACCGGTCTGGTGCAGGATGCGATTTTCTCGCGCGGACCGCGTGGCGTATGGCGTACCGGCATGCTGATCGGTGGGCGCGACATCGATTTGGCGATGGATATGCTGGAAGCGGCCAAAAAAGCCATGTTTCCCCCGTTTGAAATTTCCGTGTTCGCCGACCCCTCTGGCGCGTTTACCACCGCTGCTGCGATGATGGCCATGGTTGAGCGCCAGCTGAAGCGCAGTTTTGGTGGTGATCTTGCCGGCCGCAAGATCAGCATTTTTGGTGCTACTGGCCCGGTGGGCGGCTGCACAGCGGTGATCGCAGCCAAAAATGGTGCAACGGTTGAACTGGTTGCCCATCGCTCCGTGGCTGATGTGCAAGAGAAAGCCGAGGCGTACAACAAGCGTTACGGCACCAATATTGGCTATGCCGATGGCAGTACCGATGAACTCAAGAAGAAGATTCTGCACTCTACCGATGTCGCCTTGTGCTGTGCTGCGGCTGGCGTGCGCGTGGTTACGCTGGAGCAGATGGCTGGCTCCCCGACGCTGAAGGTTGTCGCTGACGTCAATGCCGTGCCGCCGACCGGCGCCGAGGGTGTGACTGCGATGGCCGATGGTGTGCAGATCGAAGGTACGCAGGCATTCGGCATGGGTGCTCTTGCTATCGGAAACAATAAGTACCAGTTGCAGCAAAATCTGTTCAAGAAAATGCTGGAAGGGCAGAGCCACGTGTATCTGGACTTCCTGTCCGCATTTGAAATGGCGCGCAAGGATCTTTCCTAAGCGCCTGATTATTGCCGCAGCGTGCGCCCGCCCTTTCGTCGGGGCGGCCGCGCGGGCAGGCTATGAAGTTATCGCCCTGGATGCCTTCTGCGACGAGGAAGTTAATCTGCACGCGACGCAGGCGATTCGGCTGCGCTATGTCGATGGCGGTTTCGATGCGGATGAACTGTTACGGGCGCTCCGGCATTTTCATGGCGAGAATGTCGGTTTTGTCTATGGCAGCGGGTTCGAAACACAGCCGGAACTTCTGGCCAACATCGCTCAGGATTTCCGCCTGTTAGGCAATGATGCAGAAACGGTTCGGACCACCAAGGATCCGGACCGTTTTTTTTCATTGTTGTCCAAGTGTGGCATCCCATTTCCGGAGACGGTGGCGGCGCGGCCCGTCAATGGAACGGGGTGGCTGGCAAAGCGGATCGGCGGCTCTGGCGGCACTCATGTGCTGCCGGGCCCTCATGTGCTGCGGGAGAATTGCTATTGGCAGCGTACGCTGCCAGGGCAGCCCTGTTCGCTGCTGTTTCTCGCCGACGGGCAGCAGGTTCGGCCGATTGGCTATAACCTGCAGTTTTTGGCGCCCACGCCTGGCATGCCGTTTCGCTATGGCGGCGCAGTCAGTCATGCCGAGATCCTTCCATCATTGCGTGCCGCCATGCTAAGCGCAGCGCGGGCCATGACATCGGCTCTGGGGCTGCGTGGCTTGAACAGTCTTGACTGCATGGTGGATGGGGAAAAGTGGTGGGTGCTCGAAATCAATGCGCGCTTGAGCGCGACATTTGCGCTTTATGACGATGGCCACGCCGGAGCAAGATTGTTCGACGCGCACTTGCATGCTTGCGCCGGACATATGGTTTCGGTGCCGATTCAGGAGCGTGCGCTGGCACATTTGATATACTATGCCCCTGTCAATTTTAGGGTGCCGGCGACCATGCAATGGCCTTCCTGGGCGGTCGACTTGCCCTTGGCAAATACGTTCGTGCCGGTGAACGAGCCCATATGCACGATTACCGCAGATGCGCCGAGGGCTGATGAAGCACTCGCCCTGGCTCGTGCGCGCATGGGCAAACTTGCGGCTGTGCTTGCCTGACTTTTAATATTTGGAAATTAAAATGAGCGATAGCAAACTAGATACTTCCCGTTGGCCCAGCGTCAACACCCTGACCGCACCTCTGGTGGCCAGCCTGATAGCCAATGCCGATTCTCTGCGCCTTTCGGTAGAGAAACATGCGACTGGTGCGACAATTGTCGATGCCGGGGTCAAGGTGCCAGGCGGTCTGGAGGCGGGACGCCTGATCACGGAAATTTGCATGGGTGGGCTTGGCCGGGTGTCTTTGCATTCCAATCCCTCTTTCCCGCATTGGCCGTGGCAGCTGTCCGTGCATTCCTGCAATCCGGTGTTGTCCTGTCTGGGTAGCCAATATGCCGGATGGAGCTTGGCGCACGAAAAGTTCTTTTCGCTGGGCTCCGGTCCCGGGCGTGCGATGGCTGGTCGCGAGGAGCTATACAAAGAGCTGAACTACAAGGATGAGGCGGATTCTGCCTGCCTGGTATTGGAAAGTGAAAAGGCGCCACCGCAGGAAGTGATCGAAAAGGTGGCTCGCGATACCGGCCTGAACGCGGACAAACTCACGTTCATCCTGACACCGACGCGCAGTCTGGCCGGCGCGGTTCAGATCGTAGGGCGCGTGCTCGAAGTGGCGATGCACAAAATTCACACGCTCCACTTCCCACTGGAAAATGTAGTGGACGGCATGGCCAGTGCGCCGGTACCGCCACCATCGCCGGATTTTCTGACCGGCATGGGCCGTACCAATGATGCCATCCTGTTTGGCGGTCACGCGCATGTTTTCGTGACCGGCAGCGATGATGCCGCCGCCAAGCTCGCGCAGGAGTTGCCGAGTAGTGCTTCGCGCGATTACGGCCGGCCGTTCGCGGAGGTATTCAAGAGCGTCAACATGGATTTCTACAAGATCGACCCGATGCTGTTCAGTCCGGCGGCCGTAACCGTGACGGCGGTCGAATCCGGCAAGAGTTTTACGGCGGGCAAGCTGAGCGCCGAGTTGCTGGATCAATCATTTGGCCATCCTGCCTAAGTTGACGCGCCGCATCCCTGTTTTTACCGATGATCCCGGCTGGCACGGGAAGCGCCTGGCGGAAGCCTTTGCCGCACGCGGATGGGATGCGGTTTTCGTTTCATTGAAGGATTGCCGCCTCGATCTGGTTCCGGGGCGCACGGGTGTTTATATCCCTGGATTCGATGACACCCTGCCCGGAGGGGTGTTCGTGCGAGGCGTACCGGGCGGCACATTGCAGCAGGTGATCATGCGGCTGGATATCCTGCATGCGTTGCGATTGCTTGGGGTGCAGGTATACAACGATGGTCGGGCGGTTGAGCGAACCGTCGATAAGGCCATGACCAGTTTTTTGCTGCATCGGCATGGGGTGCCGACTCCCGCGACCTGGATTTGCGAATCGCGTGACCATGCCCATGCCGTCTTCCTGCGCGAAACAATGGCGGGGCGCTCTCTGGTCATCAAGCCCTTGTTCGGCTCGCAGGGACAGGGGGTGCGTAAATTGGCGAATGGGTCGTCTTTCCCGGTGCCGATGGAGGCTTATGTGGACGGCCTCTACTATTTGCAGGCCTATGTCGACAGTGGGGAGGGGGCGTGGCATGACCATCGCGTCTTCGTTGTCGACGGCAAGATTGCGGGCGCAATGATACGGCATGGAAATGGCTGGGTGAATAATGTCGCTCAGGGCGGGCGTTGCGAGTATCTCGCGCCGGTCGGTGAAGTCGCGGATCTGGCCTTGGCGGCCGCCAAGGCGGTAGACATCGACTATTGCGGAATCGATATCATCCGCGATCGCGACGGCAAGCTCTATGTGCTGGAAATCAACAGTATCCCGGCCTGGAAAGGGTTACAGGGTGTCGTCAACACCGATATTTCGCAATTGCTGGTCAACGACTTCCTGGGAAAAATGGAGGATGGAAGCAAGGCGTTGGCCGTGGCTTCATGAGCGGGTCCCGCGAGCATCTCTCTTCTGCGCTTGCTTCTTCCTTCAAGTGGGCCTGCCTGTCCGAACTCGAGGCACTGAAGCCGGGTAATGTGCATATTTATGCCGATGGACATAACATGGTCGTGGAGGATTTCCTCAAAAGCGCGGAAGCCTCTGCAGAGGTGATTGCCCAGCCAGGGTTGCCTGTTGGCAAGCGTATTCTGCTTGCGACCGAAAAAACCTGGGACGCTGTCGGCTGTAACACTAACCTTGGAATACTGTTGCTCTGCGCTCCACTTGCCCATGCGGTGCTCTATGGCAGCGGAGCTTCTTTGCGCGACAGACTGCGGGATGTCCTGAGCAAGTTGACCGTGCAGGACGCAACCGCTGCGTTCCATGCTATATCGAAAGCCAATCCGGCAGGTCTGGGCGAAAGCTCCCGGCACGATGTTCGATCGGAGGCGACGATATCGCTGCGCGATGCAATGGTGGCTGCGCAGGCACGGGATCGCATTGCGTGGCAATATGCCCATGATTTTTCCGATGTATTCGATGTCGGCTTGCCCCGATTCGACGAGTTTCTTCATCGCTGGCAGTGGACGGCATGGGCAACGACCGGCCTGTATCTGGAATTCCTGTCCCGTTATCCGGATAGTCATATTGCCCGCAAATATGGCGAAGCCCGAGCGAAGCAGGTGCAGGCGGATGCGGCAGCGCATGCGCGGGAATTTGCCACACAGGAAAACCCGAAGCTGTACCTCCCGCAGTTGCGTAAATTCGACCAGGCGCTCAAGCATAATGGGCTAAATCCAGGCACCAGTGCCGACCTGACCGTCGCCACGTTGTTCAGCTACGCGGCGCACAAACTGCTCAAGGAAAAAGGATGACTGGACTCGTCGGCTCGTAGTAATATCCAGCTTCTGCGAATTTCAAGAACATGCAATCCCGTTTGGATTTATCTCTAGGAGGAAAACTATGGCTAGTTTGCTGGAACAACTGAAGACCATGACTACCATCGTGGCGGATACCGGTGATGTCGGTGCGATTCGTGCGGTCAAGCCGCAGGACGCGACTACAAATCCTTCGCTGGTGCTGAAGGCGAGCGCGCTGCCCGAGTATGCGCCGCTGATCGATGAAGCCATTACCTATGCCAAGGGCCTGGGCGGCGATAAAGCGCAGCAGATCGAAAATGCCGCTGACAAGCTGGCGGTCAGCATCGGTCTGGAAATTCTCAAAGTCATCCCCGGCAAGATTTCCACCGAAGTCGATGCGCGCTTGTCCTTTGACGTGGACGCCATGGTGGCCAAAGGCCGCAAGCTGATGAAGTTGTACAACGATGCCGGCATCGCCAACGACCGCGTGCTGATCAAGCTGGCTTCTACATGGGAAGGTATCCAGGCTGGCGAGATCCTGGAGAAGGAAGGCATCAACTGCAACCTGACCCTGCTGTTCAGCTTCGCCCAGGCGCGCGCCTGCGCCGAGGCTGGCGTGTTCCTGATTTCTCCATTCGTCGGCCGCATCCTCGACTGGTTCAAGGCCAAGGAAAATCGCAGTTTTGAAGACTACGAAGATCCGGGTGTCATTTCCGTACGCGCTATCTACGCCTACTATAAAGAGCATGGCTACAAGACGGTGGTCATGGGTGCTTCCTTCCGCAATATCGGCGAAATCCTGTCGCTAGCCGGTTGCGATCGCTTGACCATCTCCCCGGCACTGCTTGAAGAACTGGCTGCTGTTGATGGTCACGTGACCCGTCACCTGGTCGATAACGGCAAGAGCAAGGAGCGTCCGGCTCGCCTGACCGAGAAGGAGTTCCGCTTCGAACTCAATCAGGATGCGATGGCTACCGAAAAGCTGGCCGAAGGCATCCGCGGTTTCGTGGTGGACCAGGACAAGCTGGAAACGATGCTGGCTGGTAAACTCTAAATCGCTTGATGGGGCTATCCGCCTGTTCCCGGATAGCCCGTCCTGTTTTTTTTTCACCTGGCACGATAGAATGCGGGTGGATTTTTTTATAAAAAATATTTACCCTATCACCCTTCGGAGGATTAGCCATGGCAAAACCACTCATTCAGGTCGCGTTGGATTCCTTGGATTATGAGCAGACGCTTGCGTTGGCTCGCCAAGCGGCCCCTTATGTCGACATCATCGAAATCGGTACGCCTTGCCTCAAGGTAAACGGTCTCGCTCTGGTGAAGGCAATCAAGGCGGCACATCCTGACAAACTGCTGTTTGTCGACCTGAAGACCATGGATGCCGGCTACTACGAGGCTGAACCTTTCTTCAAGGCGGGGGCAGACATTACTACGGTGCTGGGGACTGCGGATCTCGGTACCATCAAGGGTGTCGTCGATGTGGCCAATGCCTACGGCAAACAGGCTCAGGTCGACCTGATCAACGTGGAAGATAAGGCGAAGCGTGCTACCGAAGCTGCCAAGCTGGGTGCTCATATTATCGGTATCCATACCGGTATTGACCAGCAGTTGGCAGGCCAAACGCCGTTTGCCGACTTGGCTGCAATGGTCGCTCTGGGCCTGAACGTCAAGATCTCCGTAGCGGGCGGCATCAAGCAAGCCACTGTGCAGCAAGTCGTAAAGGCGGGCCCCGATATCGTCGTTATCGGCGGTGCAATTACGGGTTCTCCGGCAGCGGAATTGGCCGCTCGCGAAATTCGCGAACTGGTCGATGCTGCTGCCTGATTCGCCTATTACGGCCGGTCTGACTGGATTTTTAAACCTGCAACACAACCATAACTTTTATCAATAGAGGAAAAACATCATGGCACAACCATTAGTTCAAATGGCACTTGACTCCCTGGACTTCGACGCAACTGTTGCACTGGCAGAAAAGGTTGCCCCGCACGTCGACATCCTGGAAATTGGTACCCCCTGCATCAAGCACAACGGTATCAACCTGCTGAAGACCTTGCGCGCCAAGTTCCCGAACAACAAGATTCTGGTTGACCTGAAGACCATGGACGCCGGCTACTACGAAGCTGAGCCGTTCTACAAGGCAGGTGCAGACATCTGCACCGTGCTGGGCACCGCAGACATCGGCACCATCAAGGGTGTGATCGACGTTGCCAACGCATACGGCAAGGAAGCTCAAGTTGACCTGATCAACGTGGCTGACAAGGGCCAACGCACCAAGGAAGTGGCCGCTCTGGGCGCACACATCATCGGCGTGCACACCGGTCTGGACCAACAAGCTGCTGGCCAAACCCCGTTCGTTGACCTGGGTCTGGTTGCAAGCCTGGGCCTGAACGTCAAGGTGTCCGTTGCCGGCGGTATCAAGCCCGCAACCGTTCAGCAAGTCGTGAAGGCTGGCGCTAACATCGTGGTCGCAGGCGCTGCGATCTACGGTGCTGCTGATCCGGCCGCCGCTGCTGCTGAAATCACCGGTCTGGCTCGTTCTGCCGCTTAAGCGCTAAAACGCCAATCCACCATTTCGGCTCAGCTCTGATCCGATCTGGTGGATTTTCTTTTTGTGCGTTCGGTTTCTCGTTCGTGGAAACCGACCTATGACTCCATGGAGCGACTATCATGCATCAGGAACTTATCCTCAATAAAATTTCCAGCGTTCTTCAAGCGACCGACGATCATCTAGTCGACAAGCTTGTCTCCGCTGTCGATAACGCAAATCGTATTTTCATTACCGGTGCAGGCCGTTCTGGCTTGGTTTCCCGCTTTTTCGCCATGCGTCTCATGCACAGCGGATACAAGGTTTACATGGTCGGCGAAATCGTAACCCCCAGCATCCAGGCGGGTGACCTGTTCGTCGTCGTGTCTGGCTCCGGTGGAACGGAAACCCTGATGCCTCTCGTCAAGAAGGCCAAGTCCATGGGCGCCAAGATTGCAGTCATTTCCATGAAGACCAAGTCCCCGATGGCGGAAATCGCTGACCTCGTTTGCGCTATCGGTAGCGGGAATGAGCAAAGCTTCGGTATCGTCAAGGGTATGCCGATGGGCACGGTTTTCGAATTGTCCACGCTGGTTTTCCTGGAGGCGATCGTTTCCAAGATCGTGCATGACAAGAATCTTACTGAGGAAGGCATGCGCGCGTTGCACGCCAACTTGGAGTAATACTCACTCTGGATCGACGACGATTTATCGTCGGATGTAGCCCGGATGCCTAGCGGCCCGGGCTTTTTTATTTTGATGGTCCGGTACGGAAATCCTTCTTTGCTTGTCCTCCGCTTTGTGTATATCATTGTCTAAACGTCATAAATCGATACTGATGGTGTCGCTGTCAAGGGGTTTACGCAAGTGCGAAGTGGTCTAGCGTCTCGATGCGGAGTACGTCGACCAGTCGTGATGTACGCGTCATGAAGCTAAGATTCTGAATATATTTAATTATGTTTATAGGAGGTGGGCAATGAACAATCTGAAGTCCTACACGAACAAGCACAATGCGAGTCGTTTGAGCATCGTCAAGAGTGATGCCAAGGCCAGCACATATTCCGACAGAGCCAATGCGAGTCGACTCAGCAATACGGCATCATCGAAGCCGAGTGCGTATTCCGGGCGTGTGAATGTCAGTCGCTTGAGCGGGGTGAATTCTGAAGCATTTGTGAAGAATGCTACGCTTTATAGCCGAATTGGCGGTGAGACGGAGGTTGCCTCGGTCATTCGCCATTTCTACGGTAAAGCGCTGGTTGACCCGCGTATCAATAAGTTTTTTGATTTTGATACTGCCGCTGAGATGGAAGCGCGCATTCAAGAACAAATTGCTTTTGTCAGCGCAGCTTTGGGAGGCCCCGTCCATGATGGCATGGATGTGCGCAAGACGCGTGAGTATCTGGGGCAGTTCGGATTGAACGCAGGTCACTTCGACGCCGTCGAAGCCGGGCTGGAGGCTGTGCTGCGTGCTCAAAACATGCCGCATCCGTTGATAGAGGAAATGCTTGAACTCTGCCGCTCCATACGTGCTGAAATTCTTGGGTAGGCGACCTTCAGCGAAATCGATGTTCTTTGTGTAATTAAAGCAGGCGTTTTACTTTTTGTCCGAGTATAATGCGCCCAAACTCATGTGCCGCACCCCGTCGGCACATGATTATTTTTGCGGACTCCAGATTGGCATCACTCTGGAATCATGGTCGGACGTCAGCACGATGGATGACGTGGGTTCGCATACTGTGTCCATTTAATAAGGGAGAATAGAATGGCTGTAATCGATCGCGTACTGGTAGGCGAGGCTCTCGTCATTGACAACCGTC
>CAMLDQ010000044.1 GCA_946478965.1 uncultured Methylobacillus sp.
ACGCCTGCGCGCCGGAGTAGTCGAATTCGCAGGCCTGTCCGATGACGATGGGGCCGGCGCCGATGATGAGTATGGATTTTATGTCTGTACGTTTTGGCATGAATACCGTGAAAGGTGAAAAGTGAAAGGTGAAAAGTGAAAAGCAACGTCGCCTGAAGTTACGTTTCACATTTCATATTTCATATTTCACGCCTTCGTCCTTTCCATCAATTCAATAAATCGATCGAACAAATAGCTCATTTCCTGCGGGCCAGGACTGGCTTCCGGGTGACCCTGGAAGCTGAATGCGGGCCTATCGGTGCGGGCGATGCCTTGCAGGCTACCGTCGAACAGAGAGACGTGGGTAGCACGCAGATTGGCCGGCAGCGTCGCCGCATCCACGGCAAAGCCATGATTCTGGCTGGTAATGAACACGCGCTGGTCATCCAGGTCTTGCACCGGGTGGTTGGCGCCATGGTGGCCGAACTTCATCTTGACGGTTTTCGCACCGCTAGCCAACGCCAGCAACTGGTGCCCCAAGCAGATACCGTAGGTCGGCACGCCCTTGTCGACGATGGCGCGGATCGCCTGGATCGCGTAATCGCACGGCTCGGGATCGCCCGGGCCGTTGGAAAGAAAAACGCCGTCCGGATTCAATGCAAGCGCCTCCTCCGCCGTCGCCTTGGCCGGCAGCACCGTCACTTCGCAGCCGCGCTCGACCAGCATGCGCAGAATGTTACGCTTGATACCGTAATCAAAGGCGACCACCTTGTATTTAGGGCTGCCCGCCTGGGCGTAGCCGGTGCCGAGCGCCCACTCGGCTTCCGTCCACTGGTAGGGTTTGTCGACGCTCACCACCTGGGCGAGATCCATGCCTGACAAGCCGGGAAATTCGCGCGCCAGCTGTAAGGCGCGCGCTTCGTCGACCTCGCCCGCCATGATGCAACCGGCCTGCGCGCCCTTTTCGCGCAGCAGACGCGTCAGTTTGCGCGTATCGATATCGGCAATCGCCACCACATTGTTGCGCTGCAGATAGTCGGAAAGCGACCCTTCGCTACGCCAACTGCTCGCCACCAGCGGCAGATCCCGGATCACCAGTCCGGCGGCATAGACCTTTCCAGACTCGACATCCTCGGCATTGACGCCATAGTTGCCGATATGCGGATAGGTCAGGGTGACGATCTGTTTGGTATAGGATGGATCAGTAAGAATTTCCTGATAGCCGGTAATGGCGGTATTGAAAACCACCTCGCCGACAGTGGCGCCTGTCGCGCCAATGGAGAGACCACGAAATACGGTTCCATCTGCAAGTACGAGAATGGCTGGCGCAGTCTGCGGCACGGTCTAACCCCTTGTCTTTGTTGCGTATTGTCGCTTGAAATAGCGGATGTGCAAAGCGGGGCTGGCTCAACGCCGTCCCCGCTTCGAATTTTTGGAATTATAGCCTAAAGGCTGGCGGGCATCAATGCAGGCCGAGCACGTCCCGCATGTCGAACAAACCTGCACGCTTGTCCGCCATGAACTTCGCCGCCCTCAATGCGCCCAGCGCGAACGTCGCCCGACTGGAAGCCTTATGGGTCAATTCCACACGCTCGCCGATCCCGGCAAAAAGTACGGTGTGATCGCCGACGACATCGCCGCCGCGCACGGTGGCGAATCCGATGGTGGCAGGATCCCGCTCGCCGGTAACCCCTTCACGACCATAAACCGCACACTCGCCCAGGTCCCGCCCCAGCGCCGCCGCCGCCGCCTCGCCGAGACGGAGCGCCGTGCCGGACGGGGCATCCACCTTGTGCCGGTGATGCGCCTCGATAATCTCGATGTCATAGCCTTCGGAAAGCACCTTGGCCGCCGCCTGCACCAGGTTGATCAAGAGGTTCACGCCCACACTCATGTTGGGGGCGAACACCACCGGGATTTCACGTGCCGCCTCCGCAATGACCTGCTTCTGCTCGGGGCTGAAGCCGGTGGTGCCGATCACCATGCCGACGCCCGCCTGGCGGCAAGCCTCCAGATAGGCCATGCTTGCCTCAGGCCGCGTGAAATCAACCAGCACATGCGCACCAGCCAATGCCGCGGCTAGATCGCACCCCACCTTGACGCCGCATGCCCCGCCCACGAACTCGCCGGCATCGCGCCCGAGGAACGGACTGCCTTCGCGTTCCAGCGCGGCGTGCAGATTCAGCTCCGGATCCTGGATCGTGGCTTCCAGCAAGGCATGCCCCATTCGTCCCGAACTGCCGGCAATAACTACATTCAACATAATTAGAACCTGTCATTACCCCGCCGCACGCATTGTTCGCACCGGCGAGTATTCTGTGAAATTAGAACCCGATCTTTTCCAGCATGCGCTCGAAATAGCCCGGAGAATCCTCCGGTGGCAGGCCATCCTCATCAGCGGGGGCGGCCTCGGGCGTAGCCTTGGCGGGCGCCGCCTTGACCGGTTCGGCTGGTTTCGCCGATTCCGTCGCCCCAGGCGTTGCCGCCTTGGGTGTGGCTGTTTCCGGCGCCTTTGCCGGAACGGCCTCTTGCGTTTGCGGCGGCTCGGCCGGAGCCGGCTTAGGCTCTTCGGCCACGGGGGCTTTGGGCGCTACTGCCGGGGCAGGCGAGGGAGCCGGGGCCGGGGCGATAGCGGGCGCTGCTGCCTTTTCCTGCACCGGCTTGGGCTCGGAAATCAATTCGGGTTGCGATTCCACCTTGGCCGGAACCTCCTGCTCATCGCTCTTCCAGAACTTGAGCTTGTCCACCAGGCCCTTTTCCTTCTTTTTCGCTTCTGCCGGCTTGGATGGCTCCGGCTCGCCGGTGCCTGCGGGGATGACATCGCCACGCACGCCCTTGAGCTTGTCATCGACGAAATCGAGAATCACATGGCGTTGCTCGATCAGCTTGCCGCCTTTTTCCATGCGATACAGGTAATCCCAGCGGTTGGCATGGAAGCTATCCACGAGCAATGGCGTCCCCATGATGAAGCGCACCTGCGCCTTGGTCATGCCCGGACGCAGCTGCAGCATCATTTTCGAGGTGACGACATTGCCCTGTTGTATATCCATCTTGTAGGGCTTGATGGACGGCAGGTTAGCCGAATAGTTGGCACATGCGGCGCAAAAAAACGCCGCCAAGATAATCATCGCTTTGCGCATCGTTATGACTTTGGCGGGAAATGGCGTTAATATACCACGACACTGAATCTTGCCGACACACGATGAAAGACCTCCAGGATCTGAAAAATGCCGGACTCAAGGCGACATTGCCGCGCCTCAAGGTGCTGAGCCTGTTCGAAACCAGCGAACAGCGCCATCTTTCAGCGGAAGACGTCTACAAGATGCTGCTCGCCAGCGGCGAGGATGTCGGACTGGCAACCGTCTACCGCGTGCTGACCCAGTTCGAGCAGGCCGGCCTGCTGATGCGCCACCACTTCGAAGGCGGCAAGTCGGTTTTCGAGCTGAAGGAAGAGGGCCATCACGACCATATCGTCTGCATGCAATGCGGTCGCGTGGAAGAGTTTTACGACGAGGAAATCGAAAACCGCCAGAAAAAAGCCGCTAGCGAACGCGGCTTTACCATCCACGACCATTCGCTGTACATCTACGCGGACTGCACCAAGAGCCCCTGCCCGCACAAGCACTAGTCAGTCTCGGCCCGAGCGCCAGATCGACAGGATCAGCCAAATCCCGAACAGGGACGCCAGGAAGAACCCCAAAAAACCGAAAGCCGGCAGACCGAACAAGGTCGGCCCGCCCTTGACCGTCATCACGATCGACGACCCGATGATCAGCGCCGAAGTCAGCATGCCCAGCGTCAGCCGGTTGGTGCTATGGTCGAGCTGGTGCCCGAAATGATCGAGGCGTTTCAGGTCGAGGTCGATCTTGACCCGTCCGCGCCGCGCTTCGCGCAGCAAGCGGGAAAGGTCGCGCGGCAATGCCGAAGCAATATCCAGCAGCCCCTTGACGTTGCGCCAGCCGCGCTTCGCCACATTGGCAGGCAGATAGCGATCGACAATGACCTTTTTCACGAACGGCGTCAGGTGGTGCACGATCTGGAAATCCGGGTCGAGCTGGCGGCCCAGCCCTTCCAGCGTGACCAGCGCCTTGAACAGCATGGTCAGATCCGGAGGGACCAGCAGATGGTTTTCGCGCATCACCGTGGTCAGGTCGTTGAGCAGCGTTCCGAAGCGCACCTGCTTCAGCGGCATGCTTTCGTAATTGAAAATCAGCTCATCCACGTCCGCGGCAAGCTTGGCGTCGTCGATGGCCGCATCGCCCGCCCAGGAAATCAGGATGTCGCGCAGGGCGTCGATATCCTTGCCGACCAGCGCCGCCAGCAAGTCGGCGATCTGGTTGCGGCGCTCTTCGCTGATACGGCCGACCATGCCGCAATCGATGATCGCCAGGCGGTTTCCGGGCAGGAAAAACACATTGCCGGGATGGGGATCGGCATGGAAAAAACCGTCGATCAGGACCATCTTGAGTACCGCATCCGCACCGCGCGCGCCCAATTGCTTCAGGTCGAGCCCCGACAGCACGGCGCTATCCAGGTCGTTGCCGGGGATGCCGTCGACACGGTCCATCACCAGCAGGTCTTCGCTGGTATGCTCCCAGTGCACCTTGGCGAATACGACATGCTTGTCGTCGGCAAAATTCTGGGCGAAACGGTCGGTATTGCGTCCTTCCAGCGCTAGATCCAGTTCGCGCCGCAGCGAGCGGGCAAACTGCGCAACAATCTTGCCGGGCTGGAAGCGGCGCGACTCCGGCACTTCGGATTCCAGCAGGCGGGCGAGATGGCCGAGCAGGCGCAAGTCGGCCTCGATGCGGCCGCGCACGTTGGGGCGCCGCACCTTGAGCACGACCGGCGTACCGTCCTGCAATTTGGCCAGGTGCACTTGCGCGATCGACGCGCCGGCAATGGCCTCGGTCTGCAGATCCTTGAAGACCTCGAACGGCGAACGTCCAAGCGCCTGCTCCAGTTCCGGCAGAAGTGCCTCGAACGGCTCGGGAGGCACGCTGTCCTGCAACTTGGCGAATTCGACAATCCAGTTGGGCGGGAATAGATCCGGGCGGGTTGCCAGCACCTGCCCGAGCTTGACGAAAGTGGGGCCCAGCTCCTGCATCGCGAGCCGCACCCGCACCGCGGGTTCGAGATGCCTGATCTCTTCGGCCTGATGACGATGCAGCAGGTTGCCGGCCCGCTCCGCCATGTTGCCCAGCCCGATACGCTTGACGATATCGCCCCAACCGTAATGAATCAGAATGCCGGCGATCTCGCGCATGCGCCCGAAATCGCGCATCACGGACAGGGTTTCACGAATCATGCAGGGCTTCCATACGGCCGTCAGTGCTGTTTGAGTTGTTCCGCCTTGTCGGCGATACGCGTCGCAATATCGGCCAGCTTGCGGCTCGCCAGCGTCGCCACACGCGAACCGATCTCACGCGCCGCCAGCCGGCCGGCACCGGTCGCCTGCTGTGCCGTCGCGCGCAACCGATTGCCGAGATCCTCTGCCACCCGCTTGACGCGCTCCCCGGTGCCGGTGCCGCTGTGCCGCGCATGGTCCGCCAGTGCACCCAGCTCCTGCTTGACCAGTCCGCTGGCACGCTGCGCCGCCTCACCCACGGCATCGATGAACATGCCTTCAAGTTTTTTCAACTCGCTCAAGCTCTCCTTGAGATCGCCTTCGGCAAATTCCTTGGCCTGCGAGGACACTTCCCCCCAAGCCAACTGCATCGCCTCGGCCGCATGCGACAGCGCGTCGTCCATGCCATGCACGGCGTCGGTCAGCGCCGAGCGCACTTCGTCGGCACGCTCCGATGCGCCGAGACTCACGCCCTCGGTGATCGCATTGAGCACCTCCCGAATCTCCTGCTCGGCCAGTTGCCGCTGCGTCAGGGCCTTGACCGTCAATTCATGCAATTGCTCGCGCACCCGAACGCCGCCGCGCATCAGTTCGCGCGCCTTGCTCTTGATGTCTTCCAGTGAAAATTCGCTCTCATCGTTCATGACTGCCTCCTGAGATCGTGGTTGACTTGCTGGTTTCATTCTACACGAAGGCCTCGCGGCCGACGCGCCCCCCCCTTTATAAATGGGGGAACATACCGTTTGCAAGGCCTCCGGCTTTTATTTAAAATCCGTCGGCCATGTCTTTCAGAACCCACATCCTCGCCCTGCTGCTGCTCACCGCCAGCGCCCCTTGCCTGGCAGAACAAACCCTGCCGGCGCAGGACGCCGCGACTGCATCCTGGTCGGACATCGCGCAAGATGTCCTGGTCAATGCGCTCAGCCTGACCGGGATCAAGTACACCTACGGCGGCAAGTCGCCGGAAACCGGGTTCGACTGCAGCGGATTCGTGCGCTACGTGTTCCAGCAGGCGGCCAACCTGACCCTGCCGCACGGCGCACGCGCCATCAGTCATCTGGGGGAAGCCATTCCGCTTGAGGACCTGCAGCCAGGCGATTTGGTATTCTTCAATACCCTGAAGAGCGCGTTTTCGCATGTCGGCATTTATCTGGGTAACGGGCAATTCATCCACGCCCCCTCCGCCGGCGGCAGGATCAAGATCGGCGACATGAACGACCGCTACTGGGCCTCGCACTTCAACGGCGCACGCCGGCTCGAAGTCACCACCGAGCAGCCGCAGACCACTCCCGAAATTTCCGCAAAGTAACGCCCGGTGCCGCCCGCCTTGGCGGCTCTATCTTCTCAGCACCCGTCCCCACATTCCACTTCCCGACCTGCCCGGATTCCTGCCCCCCCTGGCGCCGAAAGTTGCGAATATCAATATTTTAATTGCGCATGAAAATAAGAATGGTTATCATTCGTTTAAATTCATCGGAGCCATTCATGAAACACTTGCGTTTACTTTTACTGCTGCTGCCGCTGCCGGCTTTTGCTGCCGACGCAGAATTCACGCTGACCATCCAGGATCACCGTTTCCAGCCGGCCGAACTGGCTGTTCCCGCAGGCAAGAAAATCAAGCTTACCGTCGTGAACAAGGATGCCACGCCGGAAGAATTCGAGAGCCATGAACTGAATCGCGAGAAGGTCATCGCGGGCAACAGCTCCGGGACTGTGTGGATCGGGCCGCTCAAGCCCGGCCGCTACCCGTATTTCGGCGAATTCAACGAAGCCACTGCGCAGGGCGTCATCGTCGCGCAATAGGAGGCCATCATGTTCGGCACTGCCATTATCGTTTTCCGCGAGGTTCTGGAAGCCGCGATCATCATCGGCATCGTCGCCGCTGCTACGCGCGACGTACCGGGCCGCAACCGTTGGCTGGCGGCCGGCCTGCTGGCGGGTCTCGCAGGTTCCGCCCTCGTCGCGGCCTCCACCGATGCGATCGCGTCGATGGCGAGCGGTATCGGCCAGGAACTGTTCAACGCCATGGTGCTCGGCATCGCGGTGCTGATGCTGGCCTGGCACAACATCTGGATGTCCACCCACGGCGCAGAACTGGCAGCCCATGCGCGCCGGGTCGGCAATGCCATCCGCGAAGGCAGCAGCGAATGCGCGATTCTGCTGGTCGTGGTCGGCCTGGCGGTACTGCGCGAAGGCTCGGAAACCGTATTGTTCCTCTACGGCGTTGCCGCTTCGGGCGCCAATGGCACGCACGGCATGCTGGTCGGCGGCATCATCGGCGTACTGGCCGGCGTAGCCGTGGGCTATGCGCTTTTCGCAGGACTGCTGCGCATCCCGATGCGCTGGTTCTTCGCCGTGACCGGCCTCTTGGTCATGCTGCTCGCGGCCGGCATGGCTTCGCAAGCCGCCGGCTTCCTGATCCAGGCCGACTTGCTGCCTAGCCTGGCAGCGCCGCTCTGGGATACGTCTGCCATTTTGCCCCAACAATCCGTGCCCGGCATGCTGCTGCACAGCCTGATCGGCTACGACGCGCAGCCGGCGGGGATGCAAATCGTCTTTTACGTGGCCGTGGTGATTGCCATCACGACCGGCATGAAATGGGCCAACCGCCCGCAACCGCTTACCAATAAACCTGGAGTTATCTGAATCATGCATTACCGCAATCTCGTTCTCGCTCTCGGCCTGATCCATGCCGGCATCGCTGCCGCCGGCCCGGCCGATTATGTCTACACGCCTAACGTCGAATACGGCGAGAAGGAAATCGACTTCAAATACGGCAATGCCAAGGAACAGGACGGCTCCCGCACCCGCGTCACCTCGCTGGGCGTCGGCTACGGCGCCACCGAGTACTGGTTCACCGAACTCTATCTCAAGCGCGAACTGGAAGGCAGCGACGGCGTGTCGCTGGCGGAGTGGGAAAACAAGTTCCAGTTGACGGAAACCGGCAAGTACCCGGTGGATGTCGGCTTCATCACCGAAATCGAGGCGCCGCTGAATAACAGCCACGAGCCTTGGGAACTCAAGGTTGGTCCGTTGTTCCAGACCGAGTTCGACAAGCTGCAATTGAACGGCAACGTACTGTTCGAGCGCACCTTCGGCGGCGATGACGACAAAGAGCACATCACCGAGATCGGTTACCAGTGGCAGGCCAAGTATCGCTGGAAGCCGGAATTCGAGTTCGGCCTGCAAGGCTTCGGCGAAATGGGCAAATGGGATCACTGGGAGGACAGCGACGAGCAGAATCACCGCATGGGCCCGGCCGTTTTCGGCACCCTGCCGTTGAACGCGCACAACAAGATCAAGTACAACGCCGCCTACCTGTTCGGCACCAGCGATGCGGCACCGGACCATACCTTCCGCATGCAGGCCGAGTACGAGTTCTAGACACCCCAGCCGCGCGACTGCATTCCCGGAAAATTACCGGTCGCTGTGCCCCAGCGGCTTTTCCGGCGCGATGTGGTCGCGCACCAATTGCTTCAATTCCTTGATATCGGGGAACCGCCCCGCGGCCTTGCGGGAAAAGAGCGGCGCACCGTCCACCCGGATGTCGAAAATACCGCCGACGCCCGGGACCAGGCACACGCCGCCAAGCTCGCTTTCAAATGTCGTTAATAATTCCTGCGCCATCCAGGCTGCCCGAAGCAGCCATCGACACTGGGTGCAATATTCGATTTCGAGCACGGGTTTGGTCATCGGATAATCCTCGTTCGCGTGGTTTCGTGATCATAATCTTTCGCTTTGCAAGCCCGCTACAAATAGCGGAAAATGAACCCCTCTAAAAATTGCTGTCTTAATCTTGCGATACCCACCCTCAACCAAGGAATCCTCATCGATGCGCGCGAAATTTGAAAAATTCAGCCTGATCAGCCTCGGCGTCGTACTCGGCTTCACCCTGTTCCTGAGCTATTCAGCCATTGCTGACAAGGAAGCCAAGCAGGAACTCCCGCTGGACGATTTGCGCGCATTCGCCGAAATCTTCGGCAAGATCAAGAGCGACTATGTCGAACCGGTCGACGACAAGCAGTTGATCACCTCCGCGATCAACGGCATGGTCTCCGGCCTCGACCCGCACTCGGCCTACCTGGATGCCGACGCCTTCAAGGACCTGCAGGCGGGCACGCAGGGCGAATTCGGCGGACTGGGCATCGAAGTCGGCATGGAAGACGGCTTCGTCAAGGTCGTTTCGCCGATCGAGGACACGCCCGCCTACAAGGCCGGACTGAAAACCGGCGACCTCATCATCAAGCTCGACGACACCCCAGTCAAGGGCATGACGCTGAATGATGCGGTCAAGCGCATGCGCGGCAAGCCCGACACGCAGATCACCCTCACCGTGCTGCGCAAGACCGAAAACAAGCCGCTGATCGTCACCCTCACCCGCGCCATCATCAAGGTGCAAAGCGTCAAATACAAACTGGCGGAGCCCGGCTATGCCTACGCACGCATCACCCAGTTCCAGGAGCACACCGGCGAAGATCTGGCCAAGGCGCTGAAAGCCATGCACGACGAGAACAAGGGCGATCTCAAGGGCATCATCCTGGATTTACGCAACAATCCGGGCGGCCTGCTCAATGCCGCCGTCGGCGTATCGTCCGCCTTCCTGCAGAAGGACCAGTTGGTGGTCTACACCGAAGGCCGTGTCGAGGATGCCAAGATGCGCTTGACCGCCAACCCGGAGAACTATGTCCGTGGCGGCGCGAGCGACGACTACAACAAGAACCTGCCGGCGGAGATTCACACCGCGCCCATGGTCGTACTGGTCAATGGCGGTTCGGCTTCCGCGTCGGAAATCGTCTCCGGAGCGCTGCAGGATCACAAGCGTGCCGTCATCATGGGCACGCAGACGTTCGGCAAGGGTTCTGTGCAAACCATCCTGCCTATGCCCAACGGCACCGCGATCAAGCTGACCACCGCCCGCTACTTCACCCCCAGCGGCCGCTCCATCCAGGCCAAGGGCATCGTACCCGACATCCAGGTCGAGGAAGGCACGCTCAATGTCGCCGAACAGGCATTCAACATCCGCGAAGCGGACTTGAGCAACCACCTGGCCAACCCGAAGGACGGCGCGACCGCACCGGCTTCCGAAAAGCCGAAGAAAGTGATTGCCCCCGAACCGGAAGGCGATAACGACAAAGGCGGCGAGAAGATGGCGCCGATCGAGCCGGGCTCGAAGAGCGACTTCCAGTTCACGCAGGCGCTCAACCTGCTCAAGGGCCTGCAGATCCTGCAGAACAAGTAAAACCCGACTCATTCAAGGATGGGCGGCGGCAAGCCGCCCATATTCTTTTGTGGCAGATCGCGCAACACAACTGAATGCACTGGCCAAAGAGGCGGATCGCTGCGTCGCCTGCGGCTTGTGCCTGCCCTACTGCCCGACCTACCGTAAAACGCAGTCGGAGGCCGACTCGCCACGCGGCCGCATACAGCTTATCAATGCCGTCGCCCAAGGCCGTTTGCCTGTCAGCCCGCGCTTCACGCAGCACATCGACCTCTGCCTGTCCTGCCGCGCCTGCGAAAGCGTTTGCCCGAACGGGGTAGCCTATGGCGCGCTGGCTGATGGCGCGCGCGCGGTCATTGCGGGCGCCCCCCACTGGCGACAACGCGCAACCCAATGGATACTGGAACACCGGGTAGCCACGGCGCTGGCCGGGCGTCTGGCCCGCTTCGGGCAAATCACGGGGTTTAGGCGTGTCGCCACGGCGCTCATTCCCGGACTCAAGGCGTCGGCCGCACTCCTGCCCATGATCCCGCCCCAGGAAGCCTGGCGGCCCGTCTATCCTGCCAGCAGCCCAAAAAGTGAAGTCGCGCTGTTTCTCGGTTGCGTGACATCCGTTGCGGATACCGATACCCTGCGTGCCGCCATCTACCTGCTCAACCATCTGGGCTACACGGTACGCGTGCCGCAAGGGCAAAGCTGCTGCGGCGGCATCGCACGGCAGTCCGGCGATACCGCCGCCTCGATACGCATGCTGGAACGAAATGTCCGCGCCTTCGCCTCTGCGGACGAAATCCCCATTCTTTCCGTCGCCAGCGGCTGCGGCAGCGGATTGCGCGACCACATGGGGACACGGGTCACGGATGTGTCGGCGTTTCTTGCCACAGCCGACTGGGGCAACACGCTGCCGGCGCCGCTCGACGCCATCGTCCATGTGCACGATCCCTGCACGCTGAAGAACGCAATGCACCAGCACGGCGAGGTCTACACCCTGCTGAAGCGCATCCCGCATGCAGATATTCGCCCGCTGCCCGGCAACGGGCAATGTTGCGGCGGTGCGGGCACCTATATGCTCACGCAACCGGAGATGGCACAACGCCTGCGCGATGATAAAATTCGTGCCTGTCGCGACTCGGAAACCCGGCTGCTGGTTACGTCCAATATCGGCTGCGCACTGCATATCGCCGCCGGCTTGCGCGAGAGCGGCTTGACGGTCAAGGTCATGCACCCGGTCACGCTGTTGGCCCAACAACTCGGATGGAGAAACACAAATTGATCGATCGTCTCATCATGGAGTTCGACAAAGGCCTGCGCACCGTCATGGCGGAAGCGCAGACACTGCGCCCCTTCCCCGACCGGGACAGCGCCGACCACCCGTTGAACGAACGCGAAAAACGCCACGCTGCAGCTTTGATGCGCATCAACCACAGCGGCGAAGTCTGTGCCCAGGCCCTCTACAACGGACAGGCGCTGACAGCGCGCAACCCGGCCACAGAAGAAGCTCTGCGCCAGGCATCGCAAGAAGAGACGGAACACCTTGCCTGGTGCGAAAAACGCATCAAGGAACTCGGCAGCCACAAAAGCCTGCTCAATCCGTTCTGGTACGCGGGCTCGTTCGCGCTCGGCGCACTGGCCGGCGCGCTCGGCGACAAATGGAATCTGGGCTTTCTTGCGGAGACGGAGAACCAGGTCGGCAAGCACATCGAGAACCACCTCGGTCATCTTCCCGCGCAGGACGATAAAAGCCGCGCCATTCTGGAGCAGATGAAAATCGACGAGGCCAAACACGCCACCACCGCCATCACGCACGGTGGTGCGCCACTACCTTTCCCGATCAAGCTGGCGATGAAGCTCAGCTCGAAAGTCATGACCAAAACCACGTACTGGATCTAATTGCAATATGCCGAAATTCAAGGAAAACCTCGACACCTTCCCCGCCATCGACGGCATCGCCCGCCTGGACCTGCTGGACAGCACCGGCGTGGTAATCGGCAGCATCCACAACAAGCCCGGCAGCCAGGGCTCGCTACGGCTCTACCTGCACCTTGTCCAGAACTTCGGCAGCATCACGCCCGAGGCGGCGGAAAAAGGTTGCGAGCTGTACGCGGAGCACACCGAGGACGCCTTGCTCAATCCCGGCAAGCACCCCAACATCGATCGCCTGCTTGAACTTGTCGAAAATCAGCAGACGCTTACCGTCAAAAGCATTCCCGCCTGACAAGCACCGGCCGGCACGCAACGTGCCTTAGGCTTCATTTGCGCTGGCAGTCGGGACAATAGAAGGTCGAACGCTGCCCCTGCCGCAACGTTCTGATCGGCGTTCCGCACACCCGGCATGGCTCCCCGGTGCGGCCGTAGACAAAATAGCTTTGCTGGAAGTAGCCCGGGTTGCCGTCCGCGCCAAAGAAATCACGCAGACTGCTGCCGCCTGCGCGAATCGCATCGGCGAGCGTCGCCTTGATCTCTTCCACCAGCCGCTGGCAGCGTGCCTTGCTCAGCTTGCCGGCCGGGGTTTTCGGATGGATGCGGGCGCGGAACAGCGACTCGCTCGCATAGATGTTGCCCACGCCCACCACCAGATGGGCATCCATGATGACGTTCTTGATCGGCGCGCTACGGTTGCGCGTATGACCAAAGAGCCATGTCGCGTTGAATGCATTCTCCAACGGCTCGACGCCCAGTGCCGCGAGCAGCGGGTGCCGTTCCGGATTTTCCGTCCACAACACGGCGCCGAACCGGCGCGGATCGCGCAGCCGCACTACTGCCCCGTTGTCGAGCACGAGGTCGACATGGTCGTGCTTGCCCGGCGGCTCATCCTGCGCCAGATGGCACAAACGGCCGGACATGCCCAGATGCAGGATCAGGCAACCGTGATCGAAATGGATAAGCAGATATTTGGCGCGGCGGGAAAGACTGCGCACTGGCCGTCCCGCAAGGAGGGCGTCGAGATTCTCGGGAACCGGCCAGCGCAAGGCGCGGTTGCGAACCGCGGCGCGCACAACGGTACGGCCCGCCAGCGGCCGCTCCAGCCCGCGCAGGGTGGTCTCGACCTCTGGGAGTTCGGGCATGACCGCCTACTTGGGAATACCGACCGGAGGATTCAGCAGCTGGAAACCCAGGTCCTGCGCAAAATGATACAGGATGCCTTCATCCGGGCGATACAGCAGTAACTCGGGCGACTCCTGGATTTTGTCGACGTGTATTTTCTTGCCGTCCTTGAGAAGGATGTCGAAATATGGATAGGTTTCCTTACTGTCAGGCTTATATTTCTCCACGGATCGTGCTGCCAGGGTTTTCCAGCCGTCGCCGAACCAGTCGTCCATGGCTTTCTTGCCAGGCTTGGCGGTCGCCACCGACACCTGCCACTGGCCGCCTTCGTGCTTGATGCGCAGACCGGTCGCTTCCCACTGCTCCAGATGTGAGAAATCGAACCCGGCCACCTGCTCGCGCGGGGCCAGCAGATCCTTGTCGATCAACTCGACCACCTGGGTCGCCGCGGCATCGGAATAGGAGTTCGGCAGCAGGTAAACGCTGTTCTTGTAGCCCACATACTGCTGGCCATTGACCGGATTGAAAGTCCCGAACGTGAACTCTTCCTTGTCCAGCTTAAGCCGCATGGCGGGATTGTCCAGCCCGAATTGTGCCGGATTCGCATCGCTCAGCTTGTCGAAGCTATGCGCGCGCAGAATACCCAGGATGGCATCCACGGCGGCCTGCCCAGCACGCGCCGCATACGGCTGCACCAGGAACCAATCGCCATCCCGCTTTTCCATTTCGACCGGCTGCTTGGCCGGAAACTCGACGAGAATTTTGGATATGGTCGACGGCTCGATCTCGGACACGACAAAATCCGTCGGCACCGCGGCCTGTTTTTTTGGCGTCAGGTACAGGGCCAGCGCAATGCCCGCCACGGCCACAAACAGGATCAGGTTGAGCAGCCAGCGGGACTTCATCGCGTACGTCTCCGGCGCCAGATGACGATGCCGGCGATCAGCAAGGCCAGCGGCAACACCAGCACGAAGCCGCCGAAAATCAGCGCGCCCTGTGTGCTTGTGTAGCTGATGCTGGCATCCTTGAGCGGCTTGGGCTGGATCGCAATCAGTTTATCGTCGCCGGCCAGCCAGGTCACCATGTTCACGCCCAGGTCCAGGTTGCCGCCATTCGAAATGTACGAATTGGACAGGAAGTTGCCATTGCCGACCACAACCACGCGCTGCGTCACACCACCGCCCTTGCGCTGCATCGCAACGGCAATATTGACCGGACCGGGAATATCTTTTTTCGCATCGAAATCGTTGCGGCTTGCCGCCTTGCCGGTTTCCAGCCAGCCGTTTTCCGCTACGGAAACCAGGCGGGTCACTGTCCAGTCGCCGGTCTGGTCGTTGACTTCGATCTGGCGTGACTGCGGGAACAGGGTCAGCAGGCTGAAGTCCTTGGTAATCGCATGCTCGGTATACTGGCGGCCGATCACGTTACGCTCGTCATGGGTGACGGCAAAAGACGCAGGGTCGACGGCAATGCCCGGCGTCAGCACCAGGCCGAGGTATTCGGCAAGTGGCTGCAGGCCATGCAAGGACTCCTGGTCGATCAGCCACAACAGGTTGCCGCCGGAGGCCACATAATGCACGATCTTCTTGACTTCGCCCTCGCTGATATCGACCTGGGGCCCGGCGATGACCAGCATCGCGCCGTTGCGCGGCACATCGGGCGCAAGGGTAAGGTCCGGATTGGCCAGCTTGAAACCCTTGGTGCCGAGCTGGTGGCCGAATTCACCGAGATCGAAATTCTTGTCGCCGATCATGCTGCGTTCGCCGTGGCCATCCAGGTACATCACCGCACGCGACTGCGAGCGGGCCAGACGCACCAGCAGGTTGGTCATGTCGCGTTCGACATACGGTGGCACCAGATTCTCGGTGCGCTTCTGGTATTCCACCACCAGTTCGCCGTCCTTGCGGATGCCCGCGCTCTGCGCGCGCTTCGGTTCCTTGGTGGAATTGACGAATTCCAGTTTCACGTCCGACTTGACGCGCTGGTAGCGGGCGACAAATTCGTAGATCTGCTTCTTGCGATCAGGATCGTCATTCTCGACGAAGGCGGTGACATGCACCGGGCCCTTCATGTTCTTGAGGATCTTGGCGCTGCCCTCGCTCAGCTGGTTACGACCGCTCTGGGTGATGTCGACATCATAGTGGAACTGCTTCGTGGCATAGCCCAGCATGCCCACGAGCGCCAGGAACAGAACCACGAACAGCCAGTTCTGCACAAACAACTGTAAACGAATTTTGCGGTTGATCTTCATCTTGTAGCCTTATCCACGCAGCCTGTCCGCATCGAGGCGGCGCACGGTCAACACCAGGAAAGTGGTAATAAACAGCAGGAAATAAGCGATATCGGTAGTGCTCAGCATGCCCACCGAAAGCGGCTCGAAATGGCGCATCAGGGAAAGATAGTTGAGCGGGCTTTCCGGGTCGGTCGCGAAATTGTCGATGATGATCAGGCCCAGCAAGGCGATGAAACTGATGATCGCCGCGATAATGGGCTGCGTCGTCAGGCTGGACATGAAAATTCCCAGCGAGGCAAACGAGGCCGCCATCAGCCACAACCCCAGCGCGTTAGTCAGCACATGGGCGATGTCGAGGTCGGTCGCCACATCCATGGAGAGCGTCATCGCCAGCAGGAAAACGGTTTCGATGGTGATGAAGGTCATCAGGCCGACGAACTTGCCGACCACGATCTCGAACAGCGACACCGGTGCCGAAAACAGGAACACCATGGTCTGGTTTTTACGCTCCTCCGCGATCTGGCGCATGGTCAGCAACGGTACCGCCGTCAGCAGCACCAGCGAAGCGACGCCATACACCTGCGGCATCACGAAAGCGGTGAAACCCAAACGCTGCTCGGGCAGCATCGCGCCCTGCATGGTTTCGAAGTAACGGCCCACGGCGTTGGTAAAGAACAGGCCCATCAGTAATTGCAGCATGGCCAGGATGATCCAGGCCATGGGCGAGGAGAACATGCTGCGCAGTTCCTTGCCCGCGATCGTCAAAATCATTTTCATGCTACGCCCTCTTCCATCTCGGTCAGGTGCAGGAAGACATCTTCCAGCGTGGTCACATCAGGTGCGATCTGGTACAACCCCCAGCCGCCGGAGACCGCGGCCGTCACGATGGATTCCGCCACATTGCCGTTGTCCTCGGTGAACTCTACACTCAGCATGCCGGCCGTTTCTTCCACGCGGGTCACGCCCGGCACCGCCAGCAGCGCATCGAAGGCTGGCACATTGCGCAAACCGACGCGCAAGCGGTTGCTCTGCCGGTTCTTCTTCAGCGCGTCGATTTCGCCACTGAACACGAGCCGCCCCTGATGGATGATCTGGACGCGGTCGCACAGCATTTCCACTTCCGGCAGGATATGTGTCGA
>CAMLDQ010000045.1 GCA_946478965.1 uncultured Methylobacillus sp.
GGCGACGGCATCAACGACGCCCCGGCGCTGGCCCGCGCCGATGTCGGCTTTGCCATCGGCACCGGCACCGATATTGCCATCGAATCCGCCGACGTGACGCTGATGTCAGGCTCGCTGCACGGGGTGCCCAATGCCATCGCCATTTCGCGGGCCACGGTGCGCAACATCCGGCAGAACCTGTTCGGCGCTTTCCTGTACAACTCCCTCGGCATCCCGATTGCCGCCGGCCTGCTCTATCCCTTCTTCGGTCTGCTGCTCAATCCGATGATCGCCGGTGCCGCCATGGCGATGTCGTCGGTCACGGTCGTCAGCAATGCCGGTCGCCTGCGCTGGTTCCGTCCATGAGTGCAATGATCGTCACCGCCGGCGGGATTCTTGCCATCGTCCTGATCGTCTGGTGGTTCTGGCTCTCCACGCCCCGGGCCGTCCACCGCAGCGCGCAACACCCCATCGCCATCCTGGTAAAGGATGGCGTATACCAGCCGGCGCTGCTGGAGGTTCCGGCCGGGCAGGCGGTGACGCTACGCTTTACACGCCAGGACGCCACGCCATGTGCGGAAAAGGTCGTGTTCAGTGCACTGGGCATCGTTGCCGATCTGCCACTCGGCCAGGCGCAAACCGTGCTGCTTCCGGCGCTGAAAGCGGGGAGTTACGAATTCACCTGCCAGATGGGCATGTATCGGGGGCGGCTCATTGCATCATGATTCCCTGGCTGGAACAGAACACGCCGTTTCCACCGCTGGCAGAAGCCATGCAGGAGCCGAGCGGATTACTGGCGGCGGGCGGCGACCTCTCTCCGGAGCGCCTGCTGGATGCCTACCGGCACGGTATCTTCCCCTGGTACAGTCCTGGCCAGCCGCCATTGTGGTGGAGCCCGGATCCGCGCATGGTGCTGTTCCCCGATGAACTGAAAATTTCACGCTCGCTCGCCAAGCGGCTCAAGAAGGACGATTACGAAATCCGTTTCGACGCCTGCTTCCGCGAAGTCATGCTCGCTTGCGCCACCACCCCCCGCCCCGACCAGGAAGGCAGCTGGATTGTTCCCGACATCCTCGAGGGTTACTGTCGACTGCACGAACTGGGCTACGCGCATTCGGTCGAAACCTGGATGGAGGGCAAGCTGGCGGGCGGACTTTACGGCGTCGCCATCGGCCGGATGTTCTACGGCGAATCGATGTTCCATCGTGTCACCGACGCATCCAAACTGGCATTCGTGCATCTGGTAGAGCATCTGCAGGCACAGGGATATGGCCTGATCGATTGCCAGATGCATACTGCACATCTCGCCAGCCTTGGCGCACGTGAGATTGCGCGTAACGACTTCGCCGGCCTCGTCGCCAGACTGGTTGCCGAGAATCATGCACCCACCGAAAAATGGCACATCCATGACACTGCCCAATGACCTGCCGCTGGAGCGCATCCAGTTCTACGTCACCACACCCTATCCGTGCGGCTACCTGAGCAATCGGCTGGCACAGTCGCTCATTGCGGCCCCGCACCACCTGATCGACGGCCATGTGTACAGCACACTGATCGAACTCGGCTTCCGCCGCAGCGGCAAATTCGCCTACCGGCCGCATTGCGAGAATTGCGGCGCCTGCGTTCCCGTGCGTCTGCCGGTGGATCAATTCCGGCCCTCCCGCAGCCAGCGCCGTGCCTGGCAGCGCCACGGCAACCTGACAGCCACGATCGTCGACCTGCAGTTTTCTGCCGAACACTTCGCGCTGTATCGCGCTTACCAGCATGCGCGGCATCCAGGCGGCGGCATGGAGGCGAGCGATGCGGAGCAGTACCGCAGCTTTCTGGCGCAAAGCAACGTAGATACCGTGCTGGTCGAATTCCGCGAAGATACCGAGCTCCGCATGGTCAGCGTCGTCGACATTACCAGCGGCGGGCTGTCGGCCGTCTATACCTTCTATGATTGCGCCCACCCTTCGGCCAGTTACGGCACCTACAGCGTGCTGTGGCTGATCGAATGGTGCAAACAGCAGCGCATGCCTTATCTGTATCTCGGCTACTGGATCGCCGAGAGTGCGAAAATGGCTTACAAGATCGGGTTCCAGCCACTCGAAGCCCTGCTGGAGGGCGAATGGCAGCCCTTGAAAAAACCTGCAACACCCTCTGAACTTTTACCGGACCACAGCGTCTAGATCAAGGTAACATCTCCGTGACAGGAAGCGTTCCGGCATTATTTGCCGATGTCGGAACGCGCTCTTGTTCATCTTCCGGCACGGCCTGTTGCAGTAGTATTCGGCGGTGTCGACGCCATGCAGCAGGGGCGATGGAAAAGCAAGGCGCGAACCACGGTTCCCGAGCGAACAGGTGGCAAGCAATGCAGCGATGCCCCCCGCCATGGCGGTCCGCCGGTAAATTCGGACGCGCTCCATCTGCCGCATTGCGTAGGTGAACTTCCGTTCAAAGAGTCGCAGGCCCTGCAGCCATCGGCGATCCCCGGCGACACATCTCCGAATACTACTGCAACAGGCCGGACGTCACCGGAACGCGTTCCTCCTCCATGTTACAATCTGCGGAATTTGACTCCGCAACCCCCCATGCTTGAAAAACTTGTCATCATCGGTGTCGGCCTGATCGGCGGCTCGGCAGCACTGGCTGCGCGGCGAGCCGGCTTGGCTCGCCGTATCGTAGGCGTCGGCCGCCCCGGCGAGAACATGGACACCGCACTCAAGCTGGGCGTGATCGATGCCATCGAACCGGCCGAACAGGCGGTATCTGATGCCGACATCGTCCTGCTCGCCATCCCGGTCGGGCAGATGCCCGCCGTCATGGCGGACATTGCCCCACACCTGGGCGCTCAGACCGTTGTCACCGACGCCGGCAGCACCAAAGGCGATGTCGTCGCGGCCGCCCAAATGCATCTGTCCGGCAGGCTTTCCCGCTTCGTCCCCGGTCACCCGATCGCCGGCGCCGAGAAAAGTGGCGTCACGGCAGCCAAGGCCGAGCTGTTCGACGGCAAGAAAGTCGTGCTCACGCCATTGCCGGAAAACGCGGCCGATACGACCCGCATCATCGCCAACTTCTGGCGCGGTTGTGGCGCAATCGTCATCGAAATGGCCGTGACAACGCACGACAGCATCTTCGCCACAACCAGCCACTTGCCCCACGTGCTCGCCTTTGCGCTGGTGGAGGAAATTGCGCGCCGCCCCAATGCCGAGCAGCTGTTCGGTTTTGCCGCCGGCGGTTTCCGCGACTTTTCGCGCATCGCTGGCAGCTCGCCGGAAATGTGGCGCGACATCTGCCTCGCCAACCGTAGCGCGATGCTGGGCGAACTGGATGCCTACATCGCTCGCCTGCAGGCTATCCGCCACCTGATCGAAACTGAAAACGGCGCGGCCCTCGCAGACGTATTCGAACATGCCCGCAGCGCCCGTACCGAGTGGGCCAATTCTCACAGCAAATAATTATGGAATCCCTGAATCTCTCACCCGCCCACCGCGCCCAAGGTGCAGTCAAACTGCCCGGCTCCAAAAGCATTTCCAACCGCACGCTGCTGCTCGCCGCCCTTGCCGAAGGCACGACGCATATTCGCGACCTGCTCGCCTCGGACGATACCGCACGCATGCTGGATGCCTTGAAAATACTCGGCGTTCCGTTGGAGCAGACCGCAGCGGACGACTGGAAAGTGACGGGCATGGGCGGGGCTTTCAAGGTGAAGGAGGCCGATCTCTTTCTCGGCAATGCCGGTACCGCCTTCCGTCCGTTGACCGCAGCTCTGGCGCTTTCCGCGGGGCATTACAAGCTTTCCGGGGTGCCGCGCATGCACGAGCGCCCCATCGGCGACCTGGTCGACGCGCTGCGTCAGGCGGGTGCGGACATCCGTTACCTGGGTAACGCCGGCTATCCACCGCTGGAAATTTTCCCGGCCACCGTCAACGGCGCCAAGGTTTCCGTACGCGGCAATGTATCCAGCCAGTTTCTGACCGCGCTGCTGATGGCTCTGCCGCTGACCGGACGGGAAACCACCATCGAAGTGATCGGCGACCTCATCTCCAAGCCCTACATCGAAATTACGCTCAACCTGATGGCGCGTTTTGGCGTGAACGTCCAGCGCAACGGCTGGCAGGCCTTCACGATTCCAGCCGGCTGCCGCTATGTCAGCCCGGGCGAGTTGTGGGTGGAAGGCGATGCCTCGTCCGCATCCTATTTCCTCGCCGCAGGCGCCATCGGCCGCGGCCCGGTACGCGTGCAAGGAATTGGCAAGCAGAGCATCCAGGGTGACGTGCGCTTCGCCGAGGCGCTGGAACTGATGGGGGCGACGATCACCATGGGCGATCACTGGATCGAGGCTGGCGCGACCGGCAAGCTGAAAGCCATCGACCTCGACTGCAACCATATCCCCGACGCGGCGATGACGCTAGCCATCGCCGCGCTCTACGCGGACGGCACCACCACGCTGCGCAATATCGCCAGCTGGCGCGTCAAGGAAACCGACCGCATCGCCGCAATGGCCACCGAGCTGCGCAAGGTCGGCGCCACGGTCGAGGAAGGCCCGGACTACATCCGCGTCACCCCGCCGGCGCAGTTGACCCCGAATGCGGCGATTGACACCTACGACGACCACCGCATGGCGATGTGCTTTTCCCTGGTCAGCCTGGGCAGCGTGCCGGTCACGATCAACGATCCCAAGTGCGTGGCCAAAACCTTCCCGGATTATTTCGACCGTTACGCCGAGGTGGTCGAGTGAGCGGCATTCCCGTCATCGCGATCGACGGCCCATCCGCTTCCGGCAAAGGCACCGTGGCGCAGCTGGTGGCGCAACAGCTCGACTACCACTACCTGGACTCCGGTGCGCTCTACCGCATCGTTGCGCTTGCCGGCAAGAAACAAGGCATCGCCTGGAACGAAGAAGCCGCACTAGCCGACATGGCAAGCGGCCTGGAGATTCGCTTCGAGAATGGCGAGATTTATCTGGACGGCGAAAATGTGAGCCCCGATGTGCGCACCGAAGAAATGAGCCGCGGCGCCTCCGAGGTCGCGGTTCACCCCGCCGTCCGGCGTACGCTGGTCGACCTGCAACGCAGTTTCCGCAAGGCCCCTGGCCTGGTTGCGGACGGCCGCGATATGGGCTCGGTGATCTTCCCGGACGCCGTAACCAAGATTTTCCTCACCGCCAGCGCGGAAGTGCGCGCGGAACGCCGTTATAAGCAGTTGATGGAAAAAGGAAACCATGCTAATCTAGACGACATTCTCGAAGATTTGCATTTGCGCGACGCCCGCGACCGGGCACGGAAAGTGGCGCCGCTGCAGCAATGCGAGGACGCCATTCTGCTCGACACGGATCATCTCACCATCGCGCAGGCTGTGCAATCGGTGCTGGAGTCACACGCCATGCACCGGTAAACCTGTTTCAAGCTCCGGACATCGCACGATGGACGGTTTTTATTAATCAGACCCGCCGCCAGGTGGGAAATACTTTAGGTACTTTATTTAATGGCTACTGCTTCCACCCAACCACAAGAGAGTTTTGCCGCCCTGTTCGAAGAAAGCCTGACCCGTCAGGAAATGCGCTCGGGCGAAGTCATCACCGCCGAGGTCGTTTCCGTCGACAACGATTTCGTTGTCGTCAATGCCGGGCTCAAGTCCGAGAGCGTCATCCCCGCTGCTGAATTCCGTAACGACAAGGGCGAACTCGAAGTTAACGTCGGCGATTTCGTCAAGGTTGCTATCGACGCACTGGAAAATGGCTTCGGCGAAACCAAACTCTCCCGCGAAAAGGCCAAGCGTCTGGCTGCATGGCTGGATCTGGAAGAAGCCATGGAAGAAGGCCGCATCGTCAAGGGCGTGATCAACGGCCGCGTCAAGGGTGGCCTGACGGTGATGATCAACGGTATTCGTGCCTTCCTGCCGGGTTCGCTGGTGGATACGCGTCCGGTGAAGGACACCACTCCGTATGAATTCAAGGAATGGGAATTCAAGGTCATCAAGCTGGATCGCAAGCGCAATAACGTCGTGCTGTCCCGCCGTGCCGTCATGGAAGAATCCATGGGCGCCGACCGCGAAGCCCTGCTGGCCAACCTGAAGGAAGGCGCAGTGGTCAAGGGCATCGTCAAGAACATTACCGATTACGGTGCATTCGTCGACCTCGGCGGCATCGATGGTCTGCTGCACATCACCGACCTGGCATGGCGCCGCGTCAAACACCCGTCCGAAGTACTGGCCGTCGGCGAGGAAGTCGAAGCCAAGGTACTCAAGTTCGACCAGGAAAAGAATCGCGTTTCCCTGGGCATCAAGCAACTGGGCGACGACCCGTGGGTGGCACTGTCCCGTCGCTACCCGGTCACCACCCGCCTGTTCGGCAAGGTGACCAACCTGACCGACTACGGCGCATTCGTGGAAATCGAACCGGGCATCGAAGGCCTGGTACACGTTTCCGAAATGGACTGGACCAACAAGAACGTGCATCCGGCCAAGGTCGTCCAACTGGGCGACGAAGTCGAAGTGATGATCCTCGAAATCGACGAAGATCGCCGCCGCCTGTCCCTGGGCATGAAGCAGTGCAAGTCCAACCCGTGGGACGACTTTGCTGCTAACCACAAGCGTGGCGACAAGGTTTCCGGCCAGATCAAGTCCATCACCGATTTCGGTGTGTTCATCGGCCTGCCTGGCGGTATCGACGGCCTGATCCACCTGTCCGACCTGTCCTGGAGCCAACCGGGCGAAGAAGCGATCCGCAACTTCAAGAAGGGTGACGAACTGGAAGCCGTGGTCCTGGCCATCGACGTCGAGAAGGAGCGTATCTCCCTCGGCATCAAGCAGCTGGACAACGACCCGTTCAATGCCTACACCACTACCCACGACAAGGGCAGCATCGTCAAGGGCACGGTGAAGAGCCTGGATGCCAAGGGCGCCGTGATCACGCTGGATGGCGATGTCGAAGGCTACCTGCGTGCCTCCGAAGTCTCCCGCGAAAAGGTGGAAGACATTCGCAACGTGTTGAAGGAAGGCGACGAAGTCGAAGCCCGCATCATCAATGTCGACCGCAAGAGCCGCAGCATCAACCTGTCCGTCAAGGCCAAGGATGCCGCGGATGAGGCCGATGCAATGGCGAAATACGCCGGCGACAGCGGCAATGCCGGCACGACCAATCTGGGAGCCCTGCTCAAAGCCAAGCTCGACGGCAAAAACAACGAATAAGGCATGGAAGCCATGACCAAATCGGAGTTGATTGCCAAGCTGGCGGCTCGGTTTCCGCAGCTTGTCGTGAAAGATGCCGAGCTGTCGGTAAAGGCGATTCTGGATGCCATGGCAGACAAGCTTGCCACCGGTAAGCGCATCGAGATTCGGGGGTTTGGCAGTTTCAGCCTGAACTATCGCCCCCCGCGCTTGGGACGCAATCCAAAAACTGGCGCAAAAGTGCAAGTGCCCGAGAAATACGTGCCACACTTCAAAGCCGGCAAGGAACTGCGCGAGCGTGTTGATTTCGAAGTGTAAGCCGTCAGTTTGAAGTACTGGAAGCGGCAGAACGAAAGTTCTGCCGCTTTTTTATTGGTATTTCGGTAAAATTGCCGGATGCGCTATTTCTACACGGTACTGGGGTTTTTCTTGTTCCTGGCGATGCTGGGCTTCGCCCTCAAGAATGCCGATTCCGTCACATTGCGCTATTACCTCGGGCTTGAATGGCACACGCCGTTGATCCTGGTCCTGCTGGCATCGTTCTGCATCGGGGTGATTGCCGGCCTGATGGCCTGTCTTTCCCTTATCATCACCCAGCGCCGCCGCTTGTTGGCCATGGAACGCGAACTGCATTCCCTGCAAAAGAATAACGACTGATTCGCACACGCTATGGAATTCGAATATTGGTGGCTGCTCGCCCTTCCCTTGTTCTTCGCCTTCGGCTGGATGGCCGCGCGTATGGACTTGAAACAGTTGCTTACCGAATCCAGCGCGATGCCGGCCGCCTATTTCAAGGGCCTCAACTTCCTGATCAAGGAACAGCACGACAAGGCGATCGAAGCGTTTATCGAAGCCGTACAAATCAATTCGGAGTCGCTGGAGCTGCATTTCGCCCTGGGCAGCCTGTTCCGCTTGCGCGGCGAAATTGACCGCGCCATCCATCTGCATCACAACCTGCTGGAGCGTCCCCAGCTCTCGGATATGCAACGTTTCGCCATCATGGCCGAACTGGCGCAGGATTACCTCAAAGCGGGCCTGTTCGACCGTGCCGAGGAACTGTTTCGCGGGCTGTGCGCCTCCCCAACTTATCACAAGCCGGCACTGCGTTCGCTACTGGACATCTACATCCGCGAACGCGATTGGAGCCAGGCGATTGCAACAGCCAGTGAACTTGAATCCCTGTCCAAGGTTTCCTTCCGCAAGGAAATCGCGCAATTCCATTGCGAGCTGGCCGTCGAGGCCGCCGCAACCGGCGCGATCGACGCGGCCAAAACACATCTGACCGATGCGCTCTCGACCAATGCGGAATGCGTGCGTGCGACGGTGATGCTTGGCGACATGGCCGCTGCGGCAGAAAATCGCGAGCAAGCCATTGCCATCTGGCAGGGCATCGAACAGCAGGCGCCCCAATATCTCGGACTGGCCGCCGCACGCGTGCTGGAGAACTACACTGCGCTCGGCAAGACCAGCGAAGGTCTGGAGCTACTGAAATCCTGGATGGAAAAGCATGGGTTGCCCTCCATCCTCAATATTCTTTATGATGCGGCGCTAAAGCATCAGGGTGCCGAGGCCGCAGCGGAACTCGCCCGCCAGGAGCTGGCACGCAAACCCAGCCTCAACATTCTGGACCGATTGTTGCAAGCGCGGGAACTGGAAACCGCCGAAAATCAGCGCGATGTGGCACTGATGAAAAACACCATCCATCACTTTCTTGGCAACACCCGCAGTTATTGTTGCAACCAGTGCGGCTTCCGCGCGCGCCAGTATTACTGGCAATGCCCCGGCTGCAACAGCTGGGAAAGCTTTCCGCCGGAACCCAAGGAGCAACCACTGCGATGAACACCTCTGCCTGCGACCCCAAAATTGTTGTCGCACTCGATTTTCCTTCCGCCGCCTCGGCTCTCTCGCTTGTCGATCGGCTGGACCCCGGTTTATGCCGCCTCAAAATCGGCAAGGAACTATTTACAGCGGAAGGGCCGCAATTCGTCGAGCAACTGGTGCGCAAGGATTTCGGTGTCTTTCTCGACCTCAAGTTCCACGACATTCCCAACACCGTCGCCAAGGCCTGCGAAGCTGCAGCCCGGCTTGGGGTATGGATGCTCAATGTGCATGCTTGCGGCGGGCGCGCCATGATGGAAGCGGCTCGCAATGCCGTGGAGAAGTCGGCACACCGCCCTCTCCTGATCGCCGTCACCGTGCTGACCAGCATGGACCAGGCCACCCTGCACGAAATTGGCGTCAATGGCGAACTACAGGATCAGGTTCTGCGCCTGGCAAGGCTCACGCAGCAGTCCGGTCTCGACGGCGTCGTCTGCTCGGCACAGGAGGCGCCACTGTTGCGGCAAAACATCGGGCAGGATTTCTGCCTGGTCACGCCCGGCATTCGCCCCGCCAGTGCCAGCCTGGATGACCAGTCGCGCGTCGTCACCCCGGCAGAGGCCATGCGCCAGGGTTCCAGCTATCTGGTCATCGGCCGCCCAATCACCCAGGCGGCAAATCCGCTAGGTGCCCTGCAGGCAATCGCCCACGACCTCGCTGCCGCCTGATTCTGACTTCCCCAATTACCCGGCACGCATAAAGGGTTTGAATATAATCGGTCAAGAGCCCTATCCGGACTCAACGACACGATCAACTTTTCACTCTTGGGAGAAAAACATGAATAAGCTGTTGCTCGCACTCGTGCTGTCATTCATCTGCATCCTGCCTGCATGGGCCGCGGTGGATCTGAACACCGCCACCGTCTCAGAGCTGGAAAACGTCAAAGGTATAGGCCCGAAAAAAGCGGCCGCCATCGTCGAATACCGCAAAAAGAACGGCGCGTTCAAGTCCGTGGACGATCTGGACAAGGTGCATGGTTTCGGCAAGAAATCGGTCGACATGTTGAAAAAAGACATCACCGTCGGTAACGCCCAGGCAGCGACGGCCGGAAAAACGGCCGAAAACAAAATGGAAAAAAAGAAATAGTTTGACGCCCAACAAAAAAGCCCTGCGAAGCAGGGCTTTTTTCGTTTGAGCAACCGTTCAGTCGTCGTGTTTGCTATGGCCGGGATTATCCCGATTCATCTCATGGCCGTAGCCGTGTCCATGGTGTTTGTGCTTCTTGTGATGGTAGGCGCGATCTCCATCATCAGCCACCACCACAGTAGTACCGGTCCTGCTCGTTGCGGCCGGCCTGCTCTCGGACACGTTCTTGCCCACCACCGAGCCAGCCGCGCCGCCTACGCCGGCGCCCACGATAGCGCCGGTCTTGCCGCCGACTGCCTGACCGACCGCCGCGCCGGAAGCTCCGCCGACAGCACCGCCCACCACGGCACCCGTCTTGCCTTGCCCTTGCGTAGTTACCGCCGCACCGGTCGCGCCACCCACCGCGCCGCCGACAATGGCGCCGGTTTTGCCACCAACGGCCTGACCGATTGCCGTCCCGGCAGCGGCGCCTAAACCGCTGCCAACAGCAGTTTTAGCATCGCTGTCCGCGGCCAAGACATGACCGGAAATCAGCGATAAGGCAAGAAAATACCACGACATTCTCATAGAGTTCACCCTTGAAATTTTGAATTGATGTTTTACGACTGGCGTTATTTGACGCGCATACCGGGCTGCGCGCCGGCATCGGGCGACAGGATGAACGGCCCGCCGTGCTCGTCACTGGCGGCCAATACCATCCCTTCGGACATGCCGAACTTCATTTTGCGCGGCGCGAGGTTGGCCACCATCACCGTCAACCGGCCGACCAGCGACGCCGGATCGTAAGCCGACTTGATGCCGGCGAATACCTGGCGCGGCTTCTCCTCGCCGATGTCCAGCATCAGGCGCAGCAGCTTCTCGGCACCTTCGACGTGCCCCGCTTCGACAATCTTGGCGATACGCAGGTCGACCTTGGTGAAGTCGTCGATGGAAATGTACTCGGCAACGGTTTTTTCTTCATGCTGCTGCGCTTTCGCATGGCGGGCCTGGGAGTGGCTTTGCGCAGCAGGCTGCAAGGATTCCTTGTTGGCTTCGGTCATGGCTTCAATCTGTTTCGGGTCGATTCGGGTCATCAGGTGTTGGTAGGTATTAACCGCGTGCCCTACCGGCAGGCAGTTGGCGACGTCCGGCCAGCCCAGCGGAGCAACGTTGAGAAAACTTTCCACGTCCGCAGCCAGTTTCGGCAATACCGGCTTCAGGTAAACGGTAAGGATGCGGAACATCTCCAGCGCTTCCGAGCACACGCGATGCAGGAGATCTTCCTGCCCAGGCTGCTTGGCGAGTTCCCAGGGAGCGGCACCCGCGACGAAGGCATTGGCTTTGTCCGCCAGCGTCATGATGTTGCGCAAGGCCCGCCCGAAATCACGCTGAACGAAGTTATCGGCGATCTCGTCAGCAGCTGCGCGCATTTCCTGGATTACACCGTTGTCTTGACTAATCGCCCCGATCTTGCCGTCGAAACGCTTGCTGATAAATCCGGCACAGCGGCTGGCGATATTGACATACTTGCCGACCAGGTCGGAATTCACACGCGCGACAAAATCGTCAAGGTTGAGGTCGATATCTTCCATCGTGCCATTCAGCTTGGCGGCGTAGTAGTAGCGCAGGTACTCCGGGTTCTTCACGTGGTCGAGATAGCTGCGCGCGGTGATGAACGTGCCGCGCGACTTGGACATCTTCTCGCCATTGACGGTGAGGAAGCCGTGCGCATAAATCTGCGTCGGCGTGCGGTAGCCGGAGTATTCCAGCGTCGCCGGCCAGAACAACGCGTGGAAATAGAGAATATCCTTGCCGATGAAGTGGTACAGCTCGGTGCTCGAGTCCTGTTTCCAGTATTCATCGAAATTCAGCCCTTTTTTCTCGCACAGGTTCTTGAAGCTGGCCATGTAGCCGATGGGCGCATCCAGCCACACATAGAAATACTTGCCCGGCGCCTCGGGAATTTCAAAGCCGAAGTATGGCGCATCGCGCGAGATATCCCAGTCGGACAGGCCGGAGGCGAACCACTCGCCCATCTTGTTGGCGGCCTCGGCCTGCAGCGTGCCGGAGCGCGTCCATTCCTTCAAGAATGCTTCGCACTCGGACAGCTTGAAAAAGTAGTGCTCGGTTTCCTTGCGCACCGGCGTCGCGCCGGATACGGCGGAAAACGGGTTGATCAGTTCGGTCGGGCTGTAGGTGGCGCCGCACACCTCGCAGGAATCGCCGTACTGATCCTTGGCGTGGCACTTGGGACATTCGCCCTTGATGAAGCGATCCGGCAGGAACATGTTCTTGACCGGGTCATAGTATTGCTCGATGGTACGCGTCGCGATCTTGCCGTTGGCCTTCAGCGCCTTGTAGATGCCTTGCGCCAGCGCCTTGTTCTCAGGCGCGTTGGTCGAGTGGTAGTTGTCGAACGCCACCAGAAAATCGGCAAAATCGCGCGCATGCTCATCATGCACCTTGGCTATCAGTTGCTCCGGCGTTATCCCCTCTTTCTCCGCGCGCAGCATGATGGGCGTGCCGTGGGTGTCGTCGGCGCAGACGTAATAGGCATCGTGCCCCTGCATTTTCTGAAAGCGCACCCAGATATCGGTCTGGATATATTCCACCAGATGGCCTAGATGAATGCTGCCATTGGCATAGGGCAAGGCAGAGGTGACGAGGATTTTGCGGGTCATGAAGAAGGCTTAAACACTTGGAAAAGAGGGGCATTTTAGCAAATGACGGGGCCTTGCACATGCGTTAAAATTACCCGATTCGTTTACTCGGGAATTTTTGCCTCATGCCACTCTCAGAATTACAGGTCCAGACCACTCTCAAGGAGCTTGTCGATCCAAATACCGGCAAGGATTTTGTCTCCGCCAAATCGGTAAGAAACATTCGCATTGATGGTAATAATCTCGCCCTCGATATCGTGCTTGGATATCCCGCCAAAAGCGTGATGGAAGACATACGCAAACAGGTCGAGGACAAACTGAAAACACTCCCCGAAGTCGGCAGCGTGTTCGTCAACGTCAGCAGCAAGGTTGTCCCGCACGCAGTGCAGCGGGGCGTGCAACTGATTCCCGGCGTGAAGAACGTCATCGCCGTCGCGTCCGGCAAGGGCGGGGTCGGCAAATCCACCACCTCGGTCAACCTGGCGCTGGCGCTGGCTGCAGAAGGCGCGTCCGTCGGCATCCTGGACGCCGACATTTACGGCCCGTCCCAGCCGCAGATGCTGGGCATCAATGCACGCCCGGAAAGCACGGATGGCAAAAGCATGGAGCCGCTGGAACGTTATGGCATCCAGGCGATGTCCATCGGCTTCCTGATCGACATGGACACGCCCATGGTCTGGCGTGGCCCCATGGTCACCGGCGCGCTGGAACAACTGTTGCGCGAGACCAACTGGCGTGAACTGGATTACCTGGTCATCGACCTGCCTCCCGGCACCGGCGACATCCAGCTGACGCTGTCGCAGAAAGTGCCGGTTACCGGTGCCGTCATTGTCACCACACCGCAGGACATTGCACTGCTGGACGCGCGCAAGGGCCTCAAGATGTTCGAGAAGGTCGGCGTACCCATCGTCGGCATCGTCGAGAACATGAGTACGCATATCTGCTCGCAATGCGGCCACGAAGAACATATTTTCGGTGCCGGCGGCGGCGAACAGATGTGCAAGGACTACAACGTCGAACTGCTGGGCTCGCTGCCGCTGGATATCAAGATCCGCGAGCAAACCGATGGCGGCATGCCGACCGTCGCAGCCGAACCGGACAGCAAGGTCGCCGGCATTTATCGCCAGATCGCCCGCCGCACCGCCGTCAAGCTGTCGGAACTTGGGCAGGACTACAGCAGCAAGTTCCCCAACATCGTCATCCAGAACACCTGATACGCATCGGCTGCATCCCCTTGCCTACATGACGGCATGCCGTCATGTAGGCAAATTCCTTTTCCCATCAAGCCAAAACAAGGATTTTCTGGAGTGCCTTGCCCGTCATCCTGCGTTAAAATGCATCCCTTTTGTAACGCGCGGCCAATAGGCCGCTGACGAATGCCCATGAATACACCGCATAAACCGGCCACGGACGATGTCCGCATCCGCGACATCCAGGAGGTCACGCCGCCTTCGCGCATTCTGGCCGAACTCACTGCCAGCAGCGCCGCCTCGGACAACATCGTTGCCACCCGGCAGGAGATCCACCGCATCCTGCACGGTGCGGACGACCGCCTGCTGGTCATCATCGGTCCGTGCTCCATCCACGACCACAAAGCCGCGCTGGAATATGCCGGGCTGCTGCTGGAACAGCGTAAGCGCCTTGCCGCCGACCTTTTGATCGTGATGCGCGTGTATTTCGAAAAGCCCCGCACCACGGTCGGCTGGAAGGGCCTGATCAACGACCCGCATCTGGATGGCAGTTTTCAGATCAACGAAGGGCTGCATCTGGCGCGCCGCATCCTGCTCGAGATCAACGAACTCGGCATGCCGGCCGGCACCGAGTTCCTCGACGTAATTACGCCCCAGTACACAGCCGATCTGGTGTCCTGGGGCGCCATCGGCGCACGCACGACCGAGAGCCAGATCCACCGCGAGCTGGCTTCCGGCCTCTCCTGCCCGGTCGGCTTCAAGAACGGCACCGACGGCAACATCAAGATTGCCGTGGATGCGATCAAGGCCGCCGCTTGCCCGCATCATTTCCTCGCCGTCACCAAAGCCGGGCATTCGGCGATTGTCTCGACCGCAGGTAACGAGGATTGTCACGTGATCCTGCGCGGCGGCAAGCAGCCCAATTACGATGCCGCCAGCGTCGAAGCCGCCTGCCACGAGCTGGGCGTCGCCGGGCTGGCGCCGCGTGTGATGATCGACTGTTCGCACGCCAACAGCAGCAAGCAGTTCAAGCGGCAGGTCGACGTTGCCAGCGATGTTGCCGGTCAATTGGCGAACGGCGACCAGCGCATCTTCGGCCTCATGGTGGAATCGCATATTCACGAAGGGCGGCAGGAGCCAAGCGATGCCTGCGCGCTCGAATACGGCAAATCCATTACCGACCCTTGCCTGGGCTGGGAAGACACAGTCGACCTGCTGGACACGCTTGCCGCCGGTGTGCGTGCACGCCGCCAGGTCTTTGAGGACGAGCAGCAGGATTGAGGACTCACCGCCGCGCAAGCGGCGGTCCAAAATTCATACAATTCTCGCATTATCGCCGTATAATGCCCCCTCATTTTCAGTCACTTAGCGCACACTCGAGATGAGCATCAAATCCGACAAATGGATCCGTCGCATGGCGGAGCAACACGGCATGATCGAACCGTTCGAACCGGGGCAGGTCAAGGAATCGAACGGCCACAAGCTGGTGTCCTACGGCACGTCGAGCTACGGCTACGATATTCGCTGCTCCAATGAATTCAAACTGTTCACCAACCTGAACAGCACCATCGTCGATCCGAAGAACTTCGACCCGAATTCGTTCGTCGAAGTGGATGCGGACTACTGCATCATCCCGCCCAACTCGTTCGCACTGGCACGTACGGTGGAATACTTCCGCATCCCGCGCAATGTGCTGACGGTCTGCCTCGGCAAGTCAACCTATGCGCGTTGCGGCATCATCGTCAACGTGACGCCGTTCGAACCGGAATGGGAAGGCTACGTGACGCTGGAATTCAGCAATACCACGCCTTTGCCGGCCAAAATCTACGCCAACGAAGGCTGCGCGCAGGTGCTGTTCTTCGAGGCCGACGAGGATGATATCTGCGAGACATCCTACAAGGACAGAGGCGGCAAGTACCAAGGCCAGCACGGCGTCACGCTGCCCAAGATTTGAGGCCATGCAACCGAATTTCGACAAAATCGTCTGGCGCGGGCCGAATGGCGAAGTCATCGCCTGCACCGAAAAAAACAAGGTGATGCGCGAGAATCTGGAGGAAATCCAGCAGATCGCACAAGATGCCCTGGAGGACGCCGTCCTCATGGGCTGCGACGAGCATCAGGTGCGCCAGGCCCTCGCCGACCTGATGCTGAGCCTGGTCAACCCCTATCCCCCCCGCGACTAACGCGCCGTGGTGCGTTACTTGAGCCTTTTTCCCTATCCTCTTTTGCGTGAGGAATCGCCATGAAATTCCGCTTTCCCGTCGTCATCATCGATGAAGACTTCCGTTCCGAGAATGCTTCCGGACTCGGCATCCGCGCCCTGGCCAAGGCCATTGAGGATGAAGGATTCGAAGTGCTGGGCGTGACCAGCTTCGTCGACATGGCTTCATTCGCCCAGCAGCAGAGCCGCGCCTCCGCCTTCATCCTGTCGATAGACGACGAGGAATTCGTCGAGGAGTCCAAAGAAGCGCTGGAACGCTTGCGCAAGTTCGTCGACGAAATCCGCTACCGCAACGAGGAAATTCCCATTTTCCTGCACGGCGAGACGCGCACGTCGCGCCACATTCCCAACGAGATCCTGCGCGAGCTGAACGGCTTCATCCACATGTACGAGGATACGCCGGAGTTCATCGCCCGCTACATCGTGCGCGAGGCTCGGACTTACCTGGACTCGCTGCCGCCGCCTTTCTTCCGGGCGCTGACGCACTATGCAGCCGACGGTTCGTATTCCTGGCACTGCCCTGGCCATTCCGGCGGCGTCGCCTTCCTGAAGTCGCCGGTGGGGCAGATGTTCCACCAATTCTTCGGTGAAAACATGCTGCGCGCCGACGTCTGCAACGCGGTCGAGGAACTGGGCCAACTGCTCGATCACACCGGCCCGGTGGCAGCGTCCGAGCGCAACGCGGCGCGCATCTTCCAGTGCGATCACCTGTACTTCGTCACCAACGGCACCTCGACCTCCAACAAGATCGTCTGGCACTCGACCGTA
>CAMLDQ010000046.1 GCA_946478965.1 uncultured Methylobacillus sp.
TTGGCGTTGATCTTCACCAGGAAGTTGCGGCCGATGATCATCGGCTCGGATTCCGGATGGTTGATGTTGGCGGGGATGATCGCGCGGCCACGGGCAACTTCGTCGCGCACGAATTCCGGCGTGATGATCTTGGGAATGCTGGCGCCGAAGTGCTGGCCGGGGTGCTGCTTCAGGATCAGCTCGGACTGGCCCTCGCGACGCTGGTTTTCGCGGATCGCGATGAATTCCATTTCCGGGGTAATGATGCCTTGGCGCGCATAGTGCATCTGCGTCACGTTCTTACCGGACTTCGCGCGGCGCGGCGGGCGGGTCAGGTTGAAGCGCATTTCCGCGAGCGTCGGGTCGGTCTTGCGCTCATGGCCGTACTTGGACGTCGGGCCGGACAGCACTTCGGTATCGCCGCGCTCTTCGATCCATTTCGCGCGCAGCGCAGGCAGGCCGTTGCGGATGTCGATCTTCACGCTGGGGTCGGTATACGGGCCGGAGGTGTCGTAGACGACAACCGGCGGGTTTTTGTCCGCGCCAAAAGCCGATGGCGTATCGGTAAGACTGATCTCGCGGAATGGGACCTTGATATCCGGACGGCTACCGGTCACGTAGACCTTGCGCGATTTCGGAAAGGCTTGCGTCGCGGCCGGGTCGAGCTCCGCGGAAACGTTGAGGAATTTGGGATTGGCGTTCATTGGTGCTCCTAGCATAAGAAACGTAAGGAGCATGGCTGCTTCCCTACGGCGGCGTGACCCGCATCAGGTTCAAAGGGTGTGTCTCACTGCGGTGTCGCCGCAGACCCCTAGCAATGCCGTGAAAGTACTTGATTTACGCGGAAAATGCAAGAAAAGAGGCGCCGCCGCCGGCATCAAAACCGGCAGCGCCGTCCCTCAATGCCGCCGGGTATAGCGGCCCAGTTCCTGCATCATGTCGACCAGATTCTTCTGCTCGCCGCGGAACAGCGACTGCGCCTGGGCGCTGGTCAGTTTTTCGTCGTGCGGCCCGACGATCTTCTTGCCGATCGCCCCTTGGGACACGGGCAGCGTGATTTTGACCTGGCTATCCTTGAATCCGACATGCGACCAGTCGCTCAGGATGATGTACTCGTGTTGCTCCTTGGAGAAAAGGTTGATGCCGGAGGAGTAATCCGAGGTTGGGTTGGTGACGCCCAAAAGCGGCATGATGGTAGGCACCAGGTCGAGATGGCTGGTCAGCTTGTCGTAGGTCGCCGGGGCGCGGCCAGGCATCCACACCACCAGCGGCGTACGCGTCTGCGGGTCGGAGAAGGTGGAATTGTGACCCCAGTAGCCGTCCTCCATGAATTCCTCACCATGGTCGCCGAGCGCGACCACGATGGTGTTTTCCAGCAAGCCGTGCGACTTCAGGTAATCGAACACGCGCCCGAACTGGCTGTCGAGGTGGTGCACCGCGTTGATATAGCGATTCTTGATCGGGCCGATGTCCTCGCGCAGGTTTTTCTGGTCGAGCGTGGCGTAGTTGATGTCGTCGCGATAGGGGCGGCGAATCACGCTTTCCGGCGGGAAATAGTAACGCGCGTGCGGCGATTCGAAGAACATGAAGGTGAAGAACGGCTTGGACGGGTCACGCTTGTCGATGAAATCGAGCAGGTCGGTGACATTCTTGCGATCCTTCTCCCAGCCTTGCTGGCCGGTGTTGATGGTATGCAGCTGGGATGGCGGCACCTTGCTGAAGATAGTCTGATCGAATTCCGGATAGGAAAACTTCGCGCTGGTGTAGAACGACATTTGGTAGCCCTGCTTCTGCAGCACGTCGATCAGCGGCGCACTGCGATGCGACTCGTAGAACGCCTGCCAGTAGCTGCCCGGAACGCCGGTCATCATGGTGAACACGCCGACGCGCGTACCGTTGCCGCCGCTGTAATGCAGCTTGAAATTTTGCGCCTGCGACGCGAAAGCCGAAGTATTCGGCATGATTTCCGGATCCAGCATGTCGGCACGCCAGGATTCAGACACCAGCCAGACAATGTTGTAAGGCTTGGCCGGCTTGGTGAACTGGATCGGATGCGCCGGATAATGCAGCAATCCCTTCAGGTTCACCTGCTTGTCTTCCGGGGCCAGCCTATAGCCCAGTTTATGGAAGAAACTGCGTGCCGTCGTGCTGACGTAATAGGGCACCCCCTGCGTCAGCACCAGCATGTCGTTATGCCCTACCGCATTGCCATAGGCATAAATGCTTCGGTCGCTAACAGTGGAAACCACGAACACCACGCCCAGCAACATCGCAAACCGGCGCGGCAAATGCAGATGCTGGCGACCGTTGGCGAACCACCAGCGGATGGCCAGCATCAACAGAACGTGCGCGACCAGGAAGCCCAACGCGATCAGCACGAAACCCAGGCTGGACGCACCGCTGCCACCCAGCGACTCGATACCACCCGGCGTGACGATCAGGTTGATGACAAAACCATTGACGAACATGCCATAGAGCGCATGCAACTGGGTGTTGGCATAGAAAAACAGCGTCGTCAGCGCCCCCGCAACCACGGCAACGACCTCCGCAGCCACCGGGGCGAGCCGCGGGGCACGCACCAGCCGCCAGAGACTGTGCCGGCCGGCCAACCAGGTCAGCAGCAGGGCCGGGAACAGATACATTGCGTTGTAGCTGGCATACGCGTTAAGCAGAAACAGGCTCGCGCCCGAGCCTGTATCCTTAGCGGAAGAAAGATCCAGATTGCCGAAATTGATCCAGCACAGCGCCAGATAAACGGCGAGGTAATACCAGAATAGAATGGCGCGATGGAACGGCTTGGCTGTAGTCATAGCTTCCTTGGTGTTGAATTAACTTTCGGCCTTCTTCAGGCCTTCTTCAATGTCGTGTTTGCGGCCGGCATCCGCATCCTCACGGCCTGCGCGAGGCGGTGCATTCAAAGCCTTGTGGAAATATTCCGCCGCCTTCGCCCGATCCCCCTCCTCCAGCAGAAAATCCGCATAGAAATAATTCGGGTCGATGCCATTCGGGTTGATTTGCAACGCTTTTTCCAGGTACTCCCGGGCTTTCTTGTGATCCCCGAAACCGATGGGCCAACCGGGGACCTTATAATACAACGAACCCAGCGAGGTGTATGCCGAACCGTGCAGCGTCTGCGGGTCAGCCTGGATGGATTCCAGCAGCAGGTCGCGCGCTTGTTTGGCGTACTTCAACGCACCCAGGCCGCCCTTGGCCTTGGCGTAGCCGCTTAGCACGATCGCTTCCCAGATCATCGCTTCCGGCCGGTTCGGGCTCGTCGTAACCACCTGCTGGGCATGATCCACCAGCACCTTGAAGGCCGCTTCCTGCTGGCCCTCCGGAGTCTGGTAATTGGCTTTCGCCCAATCGTGCTGCAATTGCACAATCGCAGGGTCGAGCACATCAGCCTGCGCCCACGAGGCGCAGGCTAAAACGAGGGCTAACGTCATCATCCATTTTTTCATACGGAAACTCCTAAGGTCGATTTAAAGCCCGCGGTCAGCATAGACATGCGAAACGCGAGTTTGTTTCTTGAGTCCGGCATCCACCAGACGGGGAAGCACGCCATTCAGGCGAGCAAAAAAAGATTCGGGCTGACCGAGATAGCATTCGTTACGTTCGCTTTCGACGGCCCGAACGATGGACTGTGCAACGGCTTCCGGTTCATCCATGGTTACCCGGGTGGCTTCCATCATGCGCATGGCGGTCGAATGATTCAGCGATGTCCGGGTCGCGCGCGGTGAGATATAGGTCACGCCTACTCCGCTATCCGCCAACTCGCGGCGCAAGGCTTCCGAAAACCCGCGAAGCGCGAACTTGCTGGCGCTGTAGACGGCATGATGGGGAAAACCGATCGACCCGTACATGGACCCGATATTGACGATGCGGCCGCCGTGGGTCAGCAGTTCCGGCAACACGGCCCGCGCCAGCAGCATCGGTACCACGGCGTTAAGATCCATGATCTGCCCAATGCGCAGCGGCTCCTGCTGCTGAAACAGGACGAAATCGATCAACCCGGCGTTATTCACCAGCACATCCAGCCCGCCCAGCCCTTGTATGGCCGCCTCGGCAGCCTGCTGCGGCGCATCCGGCTGCAGCAGGTCCAGCGCGATGCTGATCGCCTCCCCACCGCTGCGGGCAATTTCCTCGCAGATTTCCTGCTGCCGTTCGCCGTTACGGTCGACCAGGGCCAAGCGCGCGCCCTTTGCGGCCAGCGCACAGGCCAGTGGGTAACCTATCCCGCCGGTGGCGCCTGTCAGCAGGATACGTTTGCCTTCGAGTTTCATGCCGCCATCCTTTCCCCGTCCCCGGGAAGAAATCGCTTCGCCAGTTCCCGGAAAATATCGCCATAAAGCTTGTAGAACACTTTGGCGCTATGGATCAGCAGCGCCCGGTCGACGGGGTCCTCAATGCAATCGACCAGCTTGGCATAGAACTCGGTGTGGCCGACGTCCAGCGAACCATGCGAAGAAAGATAAGTGAACGCTTCCTTACCCAGCCCAAGACTGCGCTGCAAGGCCTCGCCGGCATGGGTGGCCACTTGTACGCTGGTACCCTCCAACACCAGCACCATGCCGAACAAGGTCACCGGATTGATGCGCGCAATCGCATCATAGGCATAAGCCACCATGATTTCGGTTGCCAGCCCCGGCTGGCCGTGCCGAACGCGTTCCGGATCGCTGCCGCAGGCCTGAATATCGTTCAATATCCACTCCTGATGCCCGATCTCTTCTTCGATGTACTCGGCCACGGCCTCGCGCAGCCACTCATAGCGCTCAGGCAAACGCGCGCCGCAGGCCATCAGCAGCGGGACGGTATGTTTGACGTGGTGATAGGCCTCGGTCAGGAAGGCCACATAGGCCTCCCGGCTCACCTGCCCCGCCGCTCCGGCGCGAATCAGCGGCAAGCCAAGCAGGGTTTCACGCTCGTGCGTCGTTGCGTCGAGCAATTGCTTATAAAACGACATCCAACTCCTCCTCATATAAAGCATCGATCTGCGATTGGTGTACCGCCAGGATGGCGGGGCGGCGCAAGCGCCCATTGGCGGTCGATTGGCCATTTGCCGGGGTAAACGGCGCCACGGCCGGAAGCCAGCGACGCACCCGCGCGTACTGTGGCAGGCGGGCATTGGCGTCAAGGATCGCGGCCTCGATTTCTGCGGCGCTTTCCGGCCGGTTTTCCCGCGGCACGATAACCGCCACATTCCAGGGGCGCGACTCGCCGAACACGGCCGCCTGCGCGATCGCCGGATGGAGTGTCAGCTCGCGCTCCACCCATTCCGGCGCGACGTTACGACCGAACGAAGTGATGAAGATGTTCTTCTTGCGCCCGGTAATGTGCAGGAAACCTTCGACATCGAGAAAGCCCAGATCCCCGGTCGGCCAGAATTCGTCCGGCCCCGTTGTCACATCCTCCCCGGCATAGCCCAGCATGCCCGTTCCGGCAACAAGGATTTCGCCGTCGCCGGCAAAGGCTACCCGGACGTGCGGCAGCGGATGACCTACGCTACCGATACGGTCGTCGATCGGCGTATTCACTGCCACCACCGATGCACATTCGGAGAGCCCATAGCCTTCGAACACCGGGATGCCCAATTCACGCGCACGCCACACCATCTCTTCCGCCACTGGAGCGCCACCTACGGCGACGAATCGCAACGCTCCAGCCAGAGGCAAACCGGCTTCGATGGCTGCAATCCAGGCACGCAGCAGCTCTGGCGTCAGGACGGTCGTGCTGGTCAGACGGGTTGACAACACCTCTGCCATCCGGAGCGGATCCAGCCCAGTCGCCCCACCGAAACCGACGGCAGCCGCAGGCAGCAGGGTCGTGGCCGCTCCCGCCAGAAGCGGCACATACAGGCCGGCGATGTTTTCCAGCAGCGTCGAGAGCGGCAGTACGCTGACATGCCGATCGTCGGGTCGTGCCGCAGTCGCCTCCAGCAGCGACTGCGCTACCCGCTCCATGGACTGCAAGCTGAGACAGACGCCCTTCGGATTCCCTGTCGTGCCTGAGGTATAAGTGATCTTGGCAGTCCCATGCGGCAGAGCGACGTGGCGCACCTGCTGCAGTCTGAATTCCGTCACAGCTTGAGCGTGGATACGGCATTCGGTGCGCGACTGGACCGGCACCCCAGCTTCCGCCAGCAGGCGCTCGAACAATTCGGGGCGGTCGGTATGGAGGCAATCGATGCCGGCATCGGCAATGGCATGCACCAGCTGCTCCGGCGAGAAAAAAACCGGCAGCGGCACAATGGGAATCGACGCCTGCAATGCGGCCAGGTCGACCACTGCCCAAGCCGGCCCGTTGTCCATCGCAAGGCCGATCACCTGCGGCCGCTCTTCGAGAAAATGATCTGCCGCATGACGGACCGAATCAGCCAATGCGCCATAACTCACGCTGCAATCGGTCCCGTAGAGCGCAACGGCTTGCGGATCGGCGACGGCCAGCGACCGCAGTACCGCGCTCATGCCGCCACGCCCTTGCCGTCAGGCCGCGACACCCGCCGTACCGCCATCACTTGCGGACGCTTGTCGTAGTAACTGCCCCAGGAATCCCTTTCTTCCGGCTGGATATGCTGCAACGTCGCATCCGCCAGGACTTCCATCGCCATATTGAGGCGCGCCAGTGAATTGCGCAGTACCGGGATTGCGGTGAAAACCGCCCAGGAGGCGTGGGTGCTGTGCAGGTAGGCGCTGACACTCGCCAGCAGATGCGGCGCGACGCCCGGTTCGGCAACCGCCAGGTTGCCGACTTCGACGATCGCGCGCCGTCCCACGTGCACTCTCACGCGTTCTGAAAGCGCCTGCTCTACTGGCTTATCAAGATAGGTTTCCAGGAACAGCGTCGCATCACCCGCATTGCGCAAACCGCATACGGCAAGCAACTGCCCCTCGGTATCGCGCAGACTCATCAGTTGCGGCATGAAATGGCGGATACAGGCGCCATAGGCGCGCTTGAACACCTCGCGGACAAACTGCTCCAGCTCCGCGCGTTCCGGCGCATCCGGGCCACAGAGTTGAGCCAGATAACGCGGCGAACCGTGGGCACAGACTTGTGCGTCGCGTGGGGTTTGGAAAAACGGCTCGGCAGTATCCGCAACGGGATAAACAATCGGGTTGGCGCAGAGCATGGCAACTCCTGTTATAGGGAATGCATTGCAACAGGCAACGCCCATGCCATCCGTCGTTGAGCGCCCTTATCCGCGGTTCACCGAGGCCGGAAAATACTGGATATTTTCTTTTTATTCAATCATGTAAATTAATTTGGATTTCTCGGCAGCGCATCCCTGACATATCGGCATGCACCAAATGCAAAACCGAAAACACTGCAAATTTTGCAGGGTTGCGCAAAGCAAGCCTGCACCCCTTGCATGGTCATTCTTTTGGACAGGTATAAGACGGCGCGCTTTCCGACACATTGCCTGAGACATCGATCCAGAAGATGGGCCTGACCCGCGCATCCAGCTTGCAGACCGCGATATAGCCGATGGCGCCGCTGGTTTCCGCAACGAACCGCAGCATCGCCTCGCTCGACGCGACGACATGGGGCGGAAAAACACCATGGAAATACATCACGTTCCAGTATTGCGTTTGCGCCTCGGGCAAACTGTTGAGCACATGCAGTGAGAACATGCGCCTGGCCGCATGGTCGGGCGGCAAGTTGACCGGCTGGATCGGTGTGCCGTCGTCCCAGGCCAGCTTCTTGCGCTTGAAAATCAGCGCCAGCTCCTGCACGTTGTGCACCCGGCCGCTAAAGCCATGGGCGACTATCACCGCCACCGGCTCGTCTGCCGCCTGAGCCGGCAATGCCAGGACACCGAAGGCTAAAATGAATATGTAAAGTAGGAAACGCATCAGAACAGGATGGAATAGGAAGCAGCGAAGCCCCTGGGCGTATCGTCCGGATACGCATCATGTCCACCCACGAATTCAAGCTTGAACACCTGGTCGCTCTTCCAGCGCCAAGTAGCGCCGAGTACCCAGCGATCGGTAGTTTCTTCGTCCGGGCGATGCATGCTTTCCAGGCGTGCAACCGCATACCAGCGGTTACCCAGTGGTGCCACACCTTGCAGGTAGCCGCCACCGCTATTGTCACCGTCGTGGGACTCATAGCGGGCATACCATTCCCCACTGAATTCCCAGCCGTTCACCGCCTTGAGAAAATCCAGCCCAAGCATGCGGTAATGCGGATTGCCTGGCGTCTCCTCCTGAAATTCGCTGTAGTTCAACCCCGCCTCGAACGCGCCGGTGTAGGCAAGCCGCAGCCCGCGCGTATCCTTGTACTGGATCTCGCCAGGATCGTCGGTCTGATCCCGCAGCGTCTCGATATAGGCCGAATACTCGATAGCGGCATCGTTCCAGGGCGTCGCACCGTAAACCATGACACCGTTGAAGCCGAGTGGGAACAGCCGCGCGGTCGCGGCAGGGCGGGATGTCGTCCATACCAGCGGCGCCGCGTGGATCAGGTTCCAGCGCCCGATAGGCGTGAGAAAGTGGCCCGCCCGCAAATTGAGTTTGCCCGAAAGGCTGTAATCAACATACAGACGCTCGACATCAAAATAAAAATATTCGTCGCTGACCGAATGCCCCTGTTCCCAGGTCAGCGGCTTTTCCACTTCCAGTTCCGAGAAAATCCGCCAGCGATCGTGGCTGTCCCAGTTCAGGAACAGGCTCACTTCGTTGAGCGCGGCCTCGGCCTTGCCGTCGGAATGGATCTGTACGCCTACGCTGGAATAACCGCCAAGGTGGAAATTTCCTGCATCGGCAACGCTGGCATCATCCGCTGCAGCCGGCTTGCAGCCGAGCATGGCGGCGACTACACTGGTCGCGACTAAAAATCGGGGACTGCGCATACGCGCTCCATGAGGGGGTTTCCCAAGTTGCAAACCGGCCCATTCTCGCACTAATCGCCATGCTGCGAAAAGCCTACTCCATTCGCCACATCCTGCTGGCCGCATTCCTGCTAGCCGGGCTGCTGCCGGCAGCGGTGATGACCTACATGGCCTTCACCAAGGCACGCAGCGCGCTGGAACTTGAAATCGGGCGCGATTTGCAAGTCCGCGCCTCGTCCACGGCCTCCGCCATCGACCGCATGATGTTCGAACGCCTGCAGAACGTCGCTTCCTGGAGCAAGCTGGAAATCATGCAGGAGCTCCGCGTCGGCGATATCGATAAACGGCTGTCGCGTTTTCTTGCAGAACTGAAACATAGCTACAGCGGGGTTTATCTCGAACTCAACGTCGTTGACGCGCACGATATCGTGATCGCATCCAGCGAACCGTGGCGCATCGGCCAGCGCTTCGCGCCGCCCACCGGCGGCCCCGGTATCGTATTACAGGAAGGGGGCGCCCACGCCGCGCGCCTGATTGCCGACCGCCTGCCGCTCTGGGCGCGCATTCCGAACCCGATCGAGGGTGGGGATGCCGGTACGCTCTACGCGGTTTTTGACTGGAGCCAGGTGCGCCAAGTACTGGCGGCGGCGGCGGCCAACGGCAGTAACGCTGCGTTGTACGACCGCCGCGGCGCACTACTGGCAGAAACCGAGGACTGGGATATGCGAGCCTCGTCACACGGCATCACGGCTACAGCGCAAGCCAAGGGATTCGAGAATTTCCCCGGCTTTGGCTGGAGTATCGTACTCACCCAACCCAAGGCCATTGCGCTGGCGCCGGTGCACCAGATGGGCCACGTTTTCGTTTTGCTGCTGGTCCTGACGCTGGCGGTGGCCGCATTGGTTGCAGCGCCCGTTGCCGCGAATATCGCCCGCCCCCTTGCCCGGCTTACCGATTTTGCCCGCAATTTCATCCGCGAACAGCACGCCGCCCCGCCGCCCTCGGGTGGCCCTGCCGAGGTTCAGGAGCTCTCCACTGCCTTCAACCAGATGATTCTCGATCTCGAGCGCCTGAAAGACAACCTCACGCGTGCCGCCAAACTCGCTGTCGTCGGGGAAATGGCCGCCGCAATGACACATGAAGTGCGCACACCGCTGGGAATTTTGCGCTCATCCGCGCAACTATTGCTGCGCGAACCGGGTCTGAGCGCGGAAGGTCGCGAAGTCTGCGGGTTCATTGTCAGCGAGACCGAGCGCATGAACCGCTTGGTGACCACACTGCTCGATTGCGCCCGGGCCCGCCCACCCGAGCTGCGGCCGATCAACCTGTCGGAACTCGCGCAACAGGCGATCACCATGCTGAAACCGCAGGCGGACAAGAAAAATATCGCCTTCGTTTTTCGCGATCACCACGCACCGGAAGACACGACGGCGAATTGTGACCGCGAGCAGATTACGCAGGTGCTGCTCAACCTGTTGCTGAACGCCTTGCAGATTTTGCCTGAGGGAGGTCATATTGAAGTCCAGGTCCATCGCGTCGACGATGCCATCATGCTCGAAGTCGCCGACAACGGTCCCGGCATCCCACCGGACCTGCAAGAGCGCGTTTTTGATCCATTTTTCTCCCAACGGAATGGCGGCATCGGTCTCGGACTTACCGTGGTACGGCAGATCATGACCGCCCACCACGGCGAGATCAGCGCAGGCCGCAGCGCATTAGGCGGCGCACTGTTCCGCATGCGCCTGCCCGCCGCCCTACAAGAAAGCTCCGCCCGATGAACGAAAAGAAACGTATCCTTGCCGTTGACGACGAACCCAATATGCGGCGCCTGCTGGAGATCATGCTGAAGCAGGCCGGCTATCAGCCCCTGCTCGCCGCGAACGGCCGGGAAGCACTGGAAATCCTGTCGCGCGAGGGCGCGGACCTGGTGGTGAGCGACCTGCATATGCCCGGCATGGACGGCCTGGGCCTGCTCAAGGCGATCAACGACGAGGAACTGGCGATCCCGACCATCATCGTAACCGCGCAGGCCGAAGTGGAAACCGCCGTTGCGGCAATGAAGCTCGGCGCTGCGGACTACATCGTGCGGCCGTTCGATCTCGAGACGCTGGAAATCGCCATCGTGCGCGCACTCTCCATTACCCGGCTCAAGCTCGAAAACCGCTACCTGCGCGACGAGGCCGAGCGCGAAGTCGCCAACATGGTCGGCAGCAGTCCGGCCATGCACAATCTCTACGAAGCCATCCGCCAGGTCGCGCCGGAGAAAGCCACGGTGCTGGTGGTCGGAGAAACCGGCACCGGCAAGGAGCTGGCGGCCCACGCCTTGCACCGTCTTTCGCCGCGACACGAGGCTCTGTTTGTCGCGGTCAACTGCGCCGCGATTCCAGCCGAAATGATGGAATCCGAGTTGTTCGGGCACGAGCGCGGCGCCTTTACCGGCGCGCACAAGGAGCGTACCGGCAAATTCGAGCTGGCCGACGGCGGCACGCTGTTCCTGGACGAGATCACCGAAATGCCGGTCGCACTGCAGGCCAAGCTGCTGCGCGCGCTGCAGGAAGGCGTCATCGAACGCCTCGGCGGCCATCGCCCCATCCCGGTGGATATCCGCGTCGTCGCCGCCACCAACCGTGACCCGCAACAGGCGGTGCGCGACGGCCAGCTGCGTGAAGACCTCTACTACCGCCTCAACGTATTCCGTCTCGACCTGCCGCCGCTGCGCAGCCGGCGTGAGGACATTGCCGAGCTGGCGCAGCATTTCGCAAGGCGACGGAGCATCGAGGTCAGCGAAGAAGCGCTCGCGCAACTGACACGCTACGATTGGCCGGGCAACGTGCGCGAGCTGGAAAACGTGATGGAGCGTGCCGCCATCGTCGCCGGCGGCAAGCGCATCGGCACCGCCCACCTGCCGTCCGATGTCGGTGCCGCGGCGCCTGCCGCGCCTGTCGCCACAGCCTCTCCCACATCCATGCCGGAAGACCTCTCCATCCCGCTGGCTACCGAAGCACTGGAAAAGCACCTCATCACGGAGGCCTTGCGCCAGACCGGCGGCAACAAGAGCAAGGCCGCCCGCCTGCTCGACATCAGCGAACGATCGCTCTGGTATAAGCTGACCCGCTACCACGAGCCAACTCCTTGAAACCTTCTGGAATGAATTGCTTAGGCTATAATCCATTTTTCATTTAAGACATCCCGAGCTACACGATGAATGCCAACCTCGAACAGTTCCGCTTCAACATGATTGAGCAGCAGATTCGCCCGTGGGAAGTGCTGGACCCGGTCGTGCTGGCGCTGCTGGAAGAGGTTCCGCGCGAGCATTTCGTCCCGGCACAGTATCTCGGCCTCGCTTTTGCCGACCTGGAAATTCCGCTCGGACAAGGGCAGAGCATGCTGTCGCCCAAGCTGGAAGCACGCATCGTGCAGTCGCTCGACCTCAAGAATACCGACAAGGTACTGGAAGTCGGCACTGGCAGCGGTTACATGACCGCGCTGTTGGCCAAGCTCGCCAAGGAAGTCATTAGCGTCGACTGTGTGGCCGAGTTTACCGAAACGGCACGTGGCAAACTGGCCGAGCACGGCATCGCGAACGCCACCTTGCTGACTGGCGACGCCGCCCTGGGCTGGCCCGCACAAGCACCTTACGACGCCATCGTACTGACCGGCTCCGTGCCGGTGCTGCCCGCCGCGCTGCAGCAGCAACTCACCGTGGGCGGACGCCTGTTCGTCGTGGTCGGCGAAGCGCCCGTCATGTCCGCGACCCTGATCCGTCGCGTTTCCGAGGATGCCTTCCGCACCGATGTGCTGTTTGAAACCTGCATTCCGGCCTTGACCGGCGCGCTGCAGCCGGAGCGTTTTCACTTCTGAATCCGAGGCCTGCGGCTTGCGTTTCCAGAGAGGTATATTAGAATAGCCTAATGAATAAAACGCTTCTTGCCCTCCTCCTCGCCGCCGCCTTCCCGGCTTTGGCCGACCCGTCCGTACAGGATCTGCTCGGTATTTACCGCCAGGCCCAAACCAGCGACCCGGCCTGGGCTTCCGCGCAGAGCGCCAATGTCGCAGCACAGGAAAAACAGGTACAAGGCAAGGCGCTCACCCTGCCGACGGTGACCCTCGGCGCCAACGCCAGCCATTCGCAGACGGACATCCGCTACAACGGCAGCAACAGTATTTTCAGGAGTGGCGGTAACGAGCAATTTGAATCCTACGGCTACAGCGTCAACCTGAGCCATCCGCTATACCGCAAACAGAACACCCTGCAATACGAAGAATCCAAGACCCAGGTCGCCCAGGCCGGCGAACAACTCAACTCCGCACACCAGGATTTGATGATGCGTGTCTCCCAGGCCTATTTCGACGTACTGATGGCGCAGGACAGCATCGACCTCATACGGGCCCAGAAAGCGGCCATCAGCCGCCAGCTGGAGCAGGCCAAAGCCAATTTCGAAGTCGGTAGCGCCACCATCACCGACGTGCACGAGGCACAAGCACGCTTCGATCTTACCGTCGCGCAGGAAATCGCTGCGGTCAACGAGCTGGAAGCCAAGAAACGCACCATCCAGTCCCTTACCGGGCAACTCCCCCAACGGCTCGCCTCCGCCAAGAACGGCCTGCAGGCTGCCCTGCCCGAACCGCAGGAAATGGAAAAGTGGGTGGAAATCGCCGAGCAGCACAACCTCGCGCTGAAAATCCAGCAGCAGTCGCTGCAACTGGCCGATCAGGAGGTCGCACGCACGCAGGCGGGCCACCTGCCCACGCTGGACATCGTCGGTAGCTACAGCGACAGCTATGCCAACGGCGGCGTCAACGGCTTCGGCAACGACCTCAAGAACGCCACCGTTGGCCTGCAGCTGGAAGTGCCGCTGTACCAGGGCGGCGCCATCACCTCCAAGGCGCGCGAGGCCGTCGCCAACCGGCAGAAGGCGCAGGACGACGTCGAGAATGCGCGCCGCCAGGCCGACCTGCAAACCCGCCAGGCCTGGCTTGCCGTCTCCAGCGCCGTGGCGCAAGTCAAAGCCTACGAACAGGCACTGGTGTCCAGCCAGAGCCAGCTTGATTCGACCAACCTCGGCTACGAAGTCGGCGTACGCACCAGCGTGGACGTGCTGAACGCGCAGCAGCAGCTCTACAGCGCCAAGCGCGACCTGCTGCAGGCACGTTATTCCTGGCTGCTCAGCGTGCTGCAGCTCAAGGCCGCCGCCGGGGTGTTGAACGAGGACGATCTCGCCGCCACCAACAGCCAACTCGCAGGCTCATGAGCCTGCCCGCCATCTGCGAACGCGGCCTAGGCCAGCTTGTCATCGTCGACGTGCAGGAAAAACTCTGCAGCGTCATGCTCCCGGAGAGCCTGCAAGCGCTGGTGAAAAACTGCAGCATCCTGCTGCAGGCAGCGCAGCAGCTCGACATCCCGACGCTACATACCGAACAATACCCGAAAGGGCTGGGGCCGACCCTGACCGAATTCCATCCGTGGCTGTCCCCGGATGCCGCCATCGAAAAAACCTGCTTTTCCTGCAACGACGCGCCGGCGTTCCGCGCACGCCTGCACGGCGACAGGCCGCAAGTTGTCCTGGCCGGCATGGAAGCGCACATTTGCATATTGCAAACAGCCCTCCAACTGCAGGCCACAGGCCGTCAGGTGTTCGTGGTGGAAGACGCCGTGCTCTCGCGGCGCGAAGCTAACAAGGAAAATGCGCTGGCGCGCCTGCGCCAGGCCGGCATCATCGTCACCACTACCGAATCGGTCGTCTTCGAGTGGCTCAAGGTCGCCGAGGGCGATGCCTTCAAGCAGATCAGCAAGCTGGTCCGTTAAACGCCGCTAGTGCGGCATGTGCGCCGCCAAGAGCGTCATCACCCGCTCCGTGGCACCCTGATGGCGTTCGCCGAAAGCTGCCGCCTGCCGCGCCATCCTCTCACGCGCTGCAGCGTCGGCACATAATAAAGAAAGTTGCTGCGCCAATCCGGACGTATCCGCCACACGCGCCGCCGCCCCTTCGGCCAGCGCCCCCTCCGCCACGGCGGCAAAATTCCAGGTGTGCGGCCCGATCAGCACCGGCTTGCCCATCGCGCAGGCCTCGATCAGGTTTTGGCCGCCGAGCGGGAGCAGGCTGCCGCCGATAAAGGCAATATCGCAGGCCGCATAGTAGATGAACATTTCCCCCATGCTATCGCCCAGGACAACCGCAACGTCCGGAGCAAGAACCTCGCCGCGTAGGGACGACCGCCGTACAAAGGCGAGCCCGCGTTTTTGCAGCAAGGCGGCAACTTCGCTAAATCGTTGCGGGTGGCGCGGGACGATCACCGTCAGCAGCCCGGGCACTCCGGCGGAGGCCACCGCATCCAGCACCAGCGCCTCCTCGCCATCGCGCGTACTGGCAGCAAGGAATACCGGCCTGCGTTCACCGAAGAGCCGCCGCAAATTTTCGCCCTGGGTTCGCGCCTCTGACGGCGGTGTTACGTCAAACTTGAGATTGCCCACCACCGTGACCTCGCGTGCGCCCAGCAGCCGCAACCGGGCTGCATCGTCGTCCGTCTGCGCCGCGATGCCGGCAAGCCGGCGCAGCCCCTGCGCAACCAGCTCGCCCAGGCGCGCGTAGCCGCGTGCCGAGCGCTCCGAGAGCCGGGCATTCACCAGCAGTAGCGGAATGTTGCGCGCTTCGCACGCCTCGATCAGGTTGAACCAGAGTTCGGTTTCCATCAGCAGCCCGATGTCAGGCCGGTAATGGTCGAGAAAGCGCGCCATCGCGCCCGGCAAGTCATACGGCAAGTAACAGCGCAGCACCTCGTCGGCGAACAGCTGCTCGCCGGTGGCACGACCGGTAGGCGTGGCATGGGTCAGCAAAATGCGGCAATCCGGATAGCGCCGGCGCAGCGCCGCCACCAGCGGCGCACTGGCACGCGTCTCGCCGACCGATACCGCATGCAGCCAGATCACCGGCTGGCTCGGTCGCGGCGCACGATACCAGCCCAGCCGCTCCGGCACATGGCGCAGGTATTCCGGCTGCCGGAACGCGCGCCATACCAGCTTGAGCAGTGCAAGCGGCAGCAGCAAACGAAGCAGCAAGGTGTATGTCCAATGAGGCATGAGGCGGATTTTCGCACGGAACCGCAAATTTGGGCCGTTTGCCTGCTGCGGATGACAGGCGAGGTTTTCCGTGTGTGCATTCCCGTATTTTGATGTAAGCGGGGACTCACACCCAGCTCTATCCCGCATGGTTCCGCACAGCTTCATGTCAACATAAAAATTTTGCCGCAGGCGCTTGACGCACACAATAAAAGGGGTGAAACTTCAACGCAGAACACAACATATAGTGTTAATCGCAAGTATAAGAATCTAGGCACAAAAACAATCAGGAGGTACGCCAACCATGCTCAAGGCCGTCAAATCATCGCAGGAAGCGGAACGCGAAATCCCCATGCAACCGGTATCGCTCGACATCTGGGACAAGAAATACCGTCTCAAGACCAAGCAAGGCGAAGCCATCGACCAGAATATCGATGAGACCTACCGTCGCGTGGCGCGTGCCCTTGCCGATGCCGAACCGACCGAAGAAAAGCGCAAGCAATGGTACGAGAAATTCCTGTGGGCATTGCGCCGCGGCGCGATTCCCGCAGGCCGCATCACCTCCAATGCCGGCGCGCAGGAGCACAAGCCGGCCACCAGCACCA
>CAMLDQ010000047.1 GCA_946478965.1 uncultured Methylobacillus sp.
CCGGCCGCTTCGGCGTCACTGCCGAATACCTCGCCAATGCCGACCAGATCCAGATTAAGATGGCGCAAGGCGCGAAGCCGGGCGAAGGCGGCCAGCTGCCGGGTGGCAAGGTATCCGAATACATCGCCAAGCTGCGCTTCTCGGTGCCGGGCGTGGGCCTGATTTCCCCGCCGCCGCACCATGACATCTACTCGATCGAGGATTTGGCGCAGCTGATCCATGACCTGAAGAATGCCAACCCCAAGGCCTCGATTTCCACCAAGCTGGTATCCGAGACCGGCGTCGGCACGGTCGCTGCCGGCGTCGCAAAGGCCAAGTCCGACCACATCGTGATTGCCGGCTTTGACGGCGGTACCGGCGCGTCGCCGCTGTCTTCCATCAAACATGCCGGCAGCCCGTGGGAAATCGGTCTGGCCGAGACGCAACAAACTTTGGTGCTGAACCAGCTGCGTGGTCGCGTTACCGTACAGGTCGACGGCCAGATGAAAACCGGCCGTGACGTGCTGATCGGCGCCTTGCTGGGCGCGGACGAATTCGGCTTCGCGACCGCACCGCTGGTGGTGGAAGGCTGCATCATGATGCGCAAGTGCCACCTCAACACCTGTCCGGTCGGCGTCGCCACCCAGGATCCGGTGCTACGCCGCAAGTTCAGCGGCCAGCCTGAGCACGTGGTGAACTATTTCTTCTTCGTCGCCGAGGAAGTGCGCGAGTACATGGCGCAGATGGGCGTCCGCAAGTTCGACGACCTGATCGGCCGCGCCGACCTGCTGGACATGAAGGCCGGCATCGACCACTGGAAGGCCTCCGGACTCGACTTCACCCGCATCTTCCACCAGCCCAAGGTAGCCGGCGATGTGGCGCGCCATCATGTCGAGGCGCAGGATCACGGTCTCGCCAATGCGCTCGACAACAAACTGATCGCACAAGCCAAGCCCGCGCTGGAAGATGGCGAGAAGATCGTCATCGAAACGCCGATCACCAACATCAACCGCACCTGCGGCACCATGCTGTCCAACCAGGTCGCGACCCGCTACGGTGCCGCCGGCCTGCCGAACGACACCATTACGGTCAAGCTGTCCGGCACCGCCGGGCAGAGCTTTGCCGCGTTCCTGATGAAGGGCATCACGTTCGAACTGACCGGCGAGGGCAACGACTACGTCGGCAAGGGACTGTGCGGCGGCAAGATCATCATCAAGAAGCCGGACGCTTTCCGCGGCCATGCGGCGGAGAACATCATCGTCGGCAACACCGTAATGTATGGCGCCACCAGCGGCGAGAGCTATTTCAGCGGCGTCGCCGGCGAACGCTTCTGCGTGCGCAATTCCGGCGCTTCCGCGGTGGTCGAGGGCGTGGGCAACCACGGCTGCGAATACATGACCGGCGGCACCGTCGTCGTGCTGGGCCAGACCGGGCTCAACTTCGCCGCGGGCATGTCCGGCGGCGTGGCCTATGTGCTGGACGAAGACGGCCTGTTCCACAAGCGCTGCAACATGAGCATGGTCTCGCTGGAAAAGGTCCACCACGTCGACGAAGTGCCGGAGGACGCCGTACACCACCTCGACCAGCCGGACGAAGTCACTCTCAAGGGCCTGATCGAGAAGCATGCGGCCTACACCGGCAGCGAACGCGCGATCACCATTCTCGCCAACTGGGAAGAGTACCGCGGCAAGTTCGTCAAGGTCATGCCGAATGAATACAAGCGCGCTCTGATCGAGCTCGCGGAACAGAAACTGCTGGAGGCCGCTTAATGGGCAAGATTACCGGATTCCTCGAATATCAACGTCTATCCGAGGCCAATCTGCCCGTAAGCGAGCGGGTCAAGAATTACAAGGAGTTCGTGCTGCACCTGAGCGATGAAGACGCCAAGGTGCAAGGCGCGCGCTGCATGGATTGCGGCATCCCGTTCTGCATGAGCGGCTGCCCGGTCAACAACATCATTCCGGACTGGAACGACCTGGTCTATCGCCAGGACTGGAAGCGCGCGATCGAGGTCCTGCACTCGACCAACAACTTCCCGGACTTCACCGGCCGCATCTGTCCGGCGCCATGCGAAGCCGCATGTACGCTGAATATCAACGACGACGCGGTCGGCATCAAATCCATCGAGCACGCCATCATCGACAAGGCTTGGGAAAATGGCTGGGTCGAACCACGTATTCCGGAGCGCAAGACCGGCAAGAAGGTCGCCGTGATCGGCTCCGGCCCGGCTGGTATGGCGGCATCGCAGCAGTTGGCACGTGCCGGTCACGATGTCGTGCTGATGGAGAAGAACGACCGCATCGGCGGGCTGATGCGCTACGGTATCCCCGACTTCAAGTTCGAGAAGTGGCAGATCGACCGCCGCATGGAACAAATGGCGCAGGAGGGCGTTGAATTCCGCGTCAACCAGCACGTCGGTGAAAACGTGCAGGCAGCGGACATCCTCAAGGACTTCGACGCGGTGGTACTGGCCGCCGGCGCCGAGCTGCCGCGCGATCTGCCGGTGCCTGGCCGCGAACTGGCCGGCATCCATTTCGCGATGGAATTCCTCACCCAGCAGAACAAGGTCAACGCCGGCGACGCCATTGCCGACCAGATCAAGGCTACCGGCAAGCACGTCGTCGTCATCGGCGGCGGCGACACCGGCTCCGACTGCGTGGGTACGTCCAATCGCCACGGCGCGGCTTCGATCGCGCAATTCGAAATCATGCCGCAGCCACCGGTCCAGGAAAACCGCGAATTGACCTGGCCCAACTGGCCGATCAAGCTGCGCACTTCCAGCTCGCATGAGGAAGGCTGCGACCGCGACTGGGCCGTGGTGACCAAGCGCTTCGAGGGCGAGAACGGCCGCGTCACCAAGCTGATCGCCGCGCGCGTGGAGTGGAAAGACGGCAAGATGGTCGAAGTGCCTGACTCGGAATTCGAAATGAAGGCCGACTTGGTGCTGCTGGCGATGGGTTTCGTCAGCCCTGTGCAGAAGCTGCTCGATGCCTTCGGCGTGGAGAAGGATGCCCGCAACAACGCCAAGGCGACCACAGATGGCGATGGCTGTTATGCCACCTCCGTGCCCAAGGTGTTCGCCGCCGGCGATGTGCGCCGCGGCCAGTCGCTGGTGGTATGGGCTATCCGCGAAGGCCGTCAATGCGCACGCGAAGTCGATGCGTTCCTGATGGGCGAATCGGAACTGCCCCGCTAACCGCAATGGACCCGCAAGACGCCAAGCGCGCCAGGATTCGAGAACTCCCTGGTCGCTTGGCGTTTTTTATTGAGTAAAAATAAATGACGCACCTTAAGAACGATACCTTCCTGCGCGCGCTGATGCGCCAACCCACCGAATACACCCCCGTCTGGATGATGCGCCAAGCGGGCCGCTATCTGCCGGAATATAACGAGACGCGCAAACGCGCCGGCAGCTTTCTCGGCTTGTGCAAGAGTCCGGACTTCGCCACGGAAGTGACGCTGCAACCGCTGGCGCGCTATCCGCTCGATGCCGCGATCCTGTTCTCGGACATCCTGACCGTACCCGACGCGATGGGACTCGGGCTCTATTTCGCCGAAGGCGAAGGGCCCAAGTTCGAGCGTCCGCTGCGCAATGAATGGGAAATCCGCGACCTGATCGTCCCGGACCCGGCCGAGCACCTGGCTTACGTCATTGATGCCGTCGCCAGCATTCGCAAGGCGCTGGCCGGTTCCGTGCCGTTGATCGGTTTTTCCGGCAGCCCTTGGACCCTCGCCACCTACATGGTGGAAGGCCAGGGCGGCACCGATTTCCTGATCATCAAGAAAATGGCCTATGAACGGCCCGACCTGCTGCACCATATCCTGACTGTCACCGCGCAAGCCGTGACGCGTTACCTGAATGCGCAGATCGAAGCCGGTGCACAGGCCGTGATGATCTTCGATTCCTGGGGTGGCGCGCTTTCGCACGCGGCCTACAAGGAATTTTCACTGGCCTACATGGAGCAAATCGTCTCCGGGCTGATACGCGACCGCGAAGGCCGTATCGTTCCGCGTATCGTGTTCACCAAGGGCGGCGGCCTCTGGCTGGAAGCCATAGCCGATATCGGCGCGGATGCCCTTGGCCTCGACTGGACCATCGATATCGGCGAAGCGCGCAAGCGTGTCGGCCACAAGGTAGCGCTGCAGGGCAACTTCGATCCGGCCATTCTGCTCGCCACGCCGCAAGCCATCGAGCACGAAGTCGGCAACATCCTGGCCAGTTATGGCGCTGGCAGCGGACATGTATTCAACCTGGGACACGGCATTACCCAATTCACGCCGCCGGAAAATGCCGGAGTTCTCATCGAGGCCGTTCACCGCCTCAGCCGGCAGTACCACGCTGACTGAGCGCCTATTTCAAGTAAGTTTATTCCCTCGCGTTGAGTTTGGGCGCGAATGGATGCAAGGCGCGTGATGAGCGGCGTAGTCATTCTCCACAAGCAGGCGCAACGCGGCAATACGCCTTGCAGCCTTGCGGCACGAAGGATGAACACTCCTGTAATTGGCTGCTAATACTCCAGCGGATCGACATCCACCGACCAGCGTACCTTGCCGCCCTGCGGCAGGTCGCGCAGGACGGCAACCCAGACTTGCAGAAAACGCTGCAGCGCTTGCCGTGAAGATGCTTGTATCAGTAGCTGCTCACGCTCCATCCCTTTCAGGCGCTCCATTTGCGGCCGCAACGGGTCGTACACCGTCACGTCATGCTGCAACCGCCTGGCATGGGCCGTCGCCTGCAGCATGAAGGTCCGTACCGGCTCATAGGCCGTCGCCTCGGCACGCAGCAATGCCTCATGGCAATAAGGCGGGAAATGCGTTAGCTGGCGCTCGTCGAGCAGCCCCTGGGCAAACTCGGCAAAATCGTGGCGCTGCAGCGCATGGAACAGGGGATGGTCGGGGAAGTTGGTCTGGATCAGCACCTCACCTGGTTTTTCGGCGCGACCGGCACGGCCGGCCACCTGCATTAGCTGCGCGAACAAACGCTCCGCGGCCCGAAAATCCGGGCTGAATAGGGCACTGTCACTATCCACCACGGCCACCAGGGTAAGATTGGGAAAGTCGTGCCCCTTGGCGAGCATTTGCGTGCCGACCAGGATATCGACCTCATTGGCATGCACCCGCGCGGTCATTTCCTTCACGGCGTGCTTGCGGCGCATGCTGTCGCGGTCCACGCGCAGTATGCGCGCCTGCGGAAAATGCCGCGCGAGCACCTCTTCCAGCCGCTGCGTGCCATGACCTGTCGGATGCAGGTCCGGGTTGCCGCAACCCGGGCATTGCGGCGTGATGCGCTGCTCGTGCCCGCAATGGTGGCAGCGCAGCCGTTTTTCCCGCAGGTGCACCACCAGTCGCGCAGAGCAACGCGTGCATGGCGCCACCCAACCGCAGGCGCTGCACAGCAGCACCGGGGAATAGCCGCGCCGGTTGATGAACAGCAGGCTTTGTTCGCCACGTTCCAGCCGCTCTCGCAATGCGGCCAACAGGCTGACCGATAACCCGTCCTGCGGAGGCTGCAAGCGGGTGTCCAAGCATCGGATGGCTGGCAATGCAGCGCTGGAAACAGCGCGCTGCTTGAGTTCAAGCAGCCGATAGCGGCCGCTCTTTGCGTTATGCCAGCTTTCCAGTGAAGGGGTGGCGGAACCCAGCAGAATTGGCACATTCGCCATCTTGGCGCGAACGATTGCAATATCACGCGCCGAGTAACGCATGCCATCCTGCTGCTTGTAGGAAGCATCGTGCTCCTCGTCCACGATCACGACAACCGGCCTTGCCAATGGCGTGAATACGGCCAGCCGGGTACCGATCACGATACCGGCCTCGCCGTTCTGCGCACGCAGCCACCCATGCAAGCGCTCACTCTCGTTCATTTGGCTGTGCAGCATGACTATGGTCAGCTGTGGAAAGCGTGCCCGGAAACGGGCTTCCAGCTGTGGCGTGAGATTGATTTCTGGCACCAGCACCAGAGCCTGCCCATTGCTGTCCTGCAAAAACTGTTGCAGTAGCTGCATATAGACTTCGGTCTTGCCGCTGCCGGTGATCCCGTGCAGCAGGCTGACGGAAAAGTCACGGCCCGCGGCCAGCAGGCTGTCCAGGGCGCGCTGCTGCTCAGGATTGAGCGGCGGCATGGCTTTCGAGCTGTCGGCAGCCCGAATATCCGCCTCGATGGCGACGGATTCCACCCAGCCTTTGTCCTGCCACTGGCGAATTACCGGCCGCCAGCTACTGGCGATGGCCCTGAGCGCAGGTTCGGCAAGTTTCTGCGACTCTCGCAGGGCACGATGCAGTTTCTGCTGCACAACGGCCCGTGAAGGCAGCGCATGCTCCGCCGTAATGCCGGCTGCCGTCAGGCGGTAGCCGGCATTACGCGGCAACAGGGCTGGCACGCCTTCGCGCAGGCGGGAGGGCAGGGCATTGAGGATGGATTGCCCGAGCGGATAATGATAATAATCGGCGCAGAACCGCAACAGCCGCAACGACGCCTCCGGCAGCGGGACTTCTTCGACAAAGGCGCGCACTATGGATTTCAGCTTGTCATCTTTCATCTCGCTGACGGCGGCACGTTCGATGACGATACCGACGATCTGGCGCTTCCCGAATGGCACCAGCACGCGTTGCCCGACGCGTGCACCGCTATCGGTGTCCAGATAATCGAAAAGCCTGTCCAGGGGAATATCGAGCGCGACGCGCAGAATTGTCATCGTTGTCAGTCAGATAAGCGTTATTGTCGGGAACCCGCTAAAATAACGCTTTTTCAATCCAAAGAATCGTTTTGAAAGCACATCTTACCGAATTACTGCAGCAGGCGGTCAATACTGTGGCGCCGGAACTGGACACGCTGGATATCCAGCTGGAACGGCCCAAATCCGCGGATCATGGCGATTTCGCCAGCAACCTGGCGATGACGCTGGCACGCACACTGAGGCAGAATCCGCGGGCGCTTGCGGAGAGCCTGATCAAGGCACTGCCGGCTTCGCCTCTCGTAGCCAAAACGGAAATCGCCGGCGCCGGCTTCATCAACTTTTTCCTCAGCCCGGCGGCAAAATCCGCCGTAGTCACAACGATACTCCAGCAGGGCACCGACTTCGGCCGCAGCAATCAAGGGCAGGGCCGTAAAATCCAGGTGGAATTCGTGTCCGCCAATCCGACCGGTCCGCTGCATGTCGGCCATGGCCGGGGAGCCGCGGTCGGTGATTGCCTGTGCCGCCTGCTGCAAGCGACTGGCTGGGACGTCACGCGCGAGTTTTACTACAACGATGCCGGCCAACAGATTGACAACCTGACCCTTTCGGTCCAACTGCGCTGCAAGGGCATCGGCCCGGACAATCCTGCCTGGCCGGAAGACGGTTATCGTGGCGATTACATTACCGACGTCGCCAATGCTTACATGGCCAAGCTCACGATCGATGCCGAGGACCAGCACATCGTCGGCAAGGGCGACCCCAACGATACCGAAGCGATCCGGCATTTCGCCGTTGCCTATTTGCGTCGTGAGCAGGATCTGGACCTGAAGGCCTTCTGCGTGCACTTCGACGTGTTTTCGCTGGAATCTTCGCTCTACACCTCGGGCAAAGTGGAAGAAACCGTCAAGCAGCTCATCGCCAGCGGCCACACTTACGAGCAGGACGATGCGCTGTGGCTGCGCACTACCGGATTCGGCGACGACAAGGACCGGGTCATGCGCAAACGCGAAGGCGGTTATACCTACTTCGTGCCGGACGTGGCCTACCACAAGGACAAATGGCAACGCGGCTTCACACGCGTCATCAACGAGCAGGGAGCCGATCACCACAGCACGATCACACGCGTGCGCGCCGGACTGCAGGCGTTGAACATGGGTATCCCCGAAGGCTGGCCCGACTATGTGCTGCACCAGATGGTGACCGTCATGCGCGGAGGCGAGGAAGTGAAAATCTCGAAACGCGCCGGCAGCTATGTCACGCTGCGCGACCTCATCGAAGAAGTCGGCTGCGACGCCACCCGCTATTTTCTCGCCGCGCGCCGCGCTGACTCGCAACTGGTGTTCGATATCGATCTGGCACGCGCGCAAACCAACGATAATCCGGTCTACTACATCCAGTACGCTCACGCCCGTATCTGCAGCGTACTGGAGCAATGGGGCGGCAACCCCACCGCGCTGGCCGGAATCGACTTGTCGCCGCTGCAAAGTGGCCATGAACAGGCAATGCTGCAACGCCTTTCCGAATTCCCGGAAACCGTCGCCACCGCGGCACAGGAACTTGCGCCGCACTTGATTGCCTACTACCTGAAGGATTTGGCCGGCGACCTGCACAGTTACTACAATGCCGAGAAATTCCTGGTCGAGGACGACGCGGTAAAGCTGGCCCGTCTGGCCTTGATCAGCGCCACCCGCTATGTCCTGCAAGGCGGACTGCAACTGCTCGGAGTCCAGGCTCCGGAAAAAATGTAAGTGAGAAAAAATGACCCGCGACTATAAACCCGCCTCCAAACAAAAACCCGCTGGCAAAAGCAATGCCTTCATTTCCGGCCTGCTGGTCGGCCTGCTGATCGGCATCGGCTTGTCGGTTGGCGTTGCCGTATTCGTGACGGACGGCGGCAGTGCTTTCGTCAAACGCGAATCGGCACAGCCGGAGCCCTTGCCCGCGCCGCAAGGCAAGAGCAGCGGCGCCACGAGCACGTCCAACCCCGACGCAAACTCGTCGCAGGATCAGCCGGCCGCGAACCGCTTCGATTTCTACAAGATTCTGCCGGGCACCGAAAACCAGACCGCCGAACAGCCCGTCAAGCCAAAGAACACCGAGATCGCGCCGCAACAGCCGGTTGCTCCAGCCGCCAACGAAACCTATTACCTGCAGGTCGGTGCTTTCCAGACCGAGGAAGAAGCCGACAACATAAAGGCCAAGCTTGCGCTACTCGGTTTGGAGGCGGTCATCCAGACTGCCTCCGTAGGCGAAAAAGGCGTGGTGCATCGCGTGCGCGTTGGCCCCTACAGTGATCTGGACCAGATCGCCAAGGCCCGAACCGAGCTGGCCAAAAACGGCTTCAATGCCGACCTTATCAAGACCCAAAACACTGTTCCCGACCAATAAAGGAAAATTACCATGAAGTCCATCCTCGCCGCCCTGTTGATGCTGGTTTCCAGCTTGGCCCTGGCCGAGCCGCAACTCGGTCTTGAATACCAGACTACACAGATGGCCATCCCGACCGACAATCCGGCCAAGGTCGAAGTGACCGAACTGTTCTGGTACGGTTGCCCGCATTGCTACCAGCTCGACCCTCAGTTGAACGTCTGGGTTAAAAAGCTGCCCGCAGACGTCACTTTCAACCGCGTACCCGGCATTCCCCGCCCGGACTGGGCGCCGGCCGCCAAGGCCTTCTACACCATGGAAGCTCTGGGGCTGATCGAAAAGCTGCATAGCGCTTTCTTCGATGCCATCCACAAACAGCGTGTGGTACGCCCGGACAACGATGCCGCGATCGAAGACTGGATTGCCAAGCAATCCGGCCTGGATCGTAAAAAAGTGGATGCGGAGTACAACTCCTTTTCGCTCAATACCAAGATGATGCGCGCCATGCAGATTTTCCGCGCCTCCGGCGCTACCGGCGTGCCGACGCTGATCATCGACGGCAAGTACATTACCTCCAGCACCATGGCTGGCGGCAACGATGCGATGCTGAAGGTCGCCGACCAACTGATCGCGAAGGCGCGCGCCGAAAAGGCCGCCAAGCACTAATGCTGGACTCGTCTGGCCATCCCAAACCCGCCGCCCGGCGGGTTTTTATTACCGGGGCTTCCAGCGGGATCGGTACCGCACTGGCTCGTTATTACGCTGCGCAAGGGGCCACGCTCGGCTTGCTCGCGCGTCGTGGGGACGTTCTGATCGGCCTCGCTGCCAGTTTGCCCGTGCCGAGTTGTACGTATGCCGTTGATGTTCGGGATGCCGAGGCGATGCGCACGGCCGCATCCGATTTCATGCAGCGTTTTGGCGTGCCGGATATCGTGATCGCAAATGCCGGGGTCAGCCGCGGGACGCTGACAGAATGTGCGGAAGACCTGGCTGCATTCCGCGCCGTGATGGACATCAACGTGCTGGGCATGATGCACACCTTTCATCCCTTCATCGCCCCCATGCGTCAAGCCGGAACAGGTCGCCTTGCCGGAATTGCCAGTGTCGCCGGACTGCGCGGCCTGCCAGGAGCAAGCGCCTACTCAGCTTCCAAGGCTGCTGCTATCAGTTATCTTGAAAGTTTGAGGGTGGAATTAGGAGGCTTGGGTATCAGCGTGACCACAATCTGTCCGGGCTACGTTCGGACGCCGATGACCGACGTAAACAGCTACCCGATGCCTTTCATGCTCGAAGCGGATGCGGCAGCCGCCAAAATGGCAGGTTTCATCGAAAAACGACGCCGCTATGTGATTCTGCCCTGGCAAATGGCCTTGGCCGGACGTTTGATCAAATGCCTTCCTGCCTGGCTGTGGGATTGGGCGATGAAACACGCACCACACAAACCGAGGCTCGATTGGGACTGGTTATAGCGTTTATCGGTTGCTTCATGCAAAGAGCATGAAGCACACTACGCAGGCAGCCTGCAGTTCACCGCCAGTTACTTTATGCCCCTTGCTTGGGTGAGTCGAAAAAACCGCTGCCGAGCAGTTCTTCCGCCAGCGCATTGTAGTCTCGGGCTCCCTGGCCATGAGGCGCGTAGCTGAACACGTCCTTGCCATGGACGGGGCTTTCCGCGAGGCTAACCGTCTCGGAAATGCGCGTTTCGCACAGGTCTTTGCCGTAACGCTCCCGTAATTTGTCGAAAATCTCGTACGATAGGCGCCGGCGCGAATCGAAGCGGGTGATCACGACGCGGCGTTCGATGCGCTTGCCCAATGGCTTTTCCAGCACCTTGAGCGCTGCATCCAGGCGATTCACCCCCTGCAGGGATAGGTAATCCGCCGAAACCGGCACCAGCAGCCGTTGTGAAGCGAACACAGCATTCAACGACAGCACGCCGAGCATGGGCGAGCAGTCAATCAGCACCGGGATCGTTTCGTCCGGCAACAATTCTTTGGTCAAACCGTTTTTTAAGGTACTGGTGATATTCGGATTGCGCCCGTAGAGCGAATCGATCTTGAACAGTTCCATGTGTGCCGGAATCAGGTAGGCCCCGGTCGGCAATTCGCGCATGATTTGTGACAGCGGCTTCTGCTCGCTGTAAAACGCGTAAACGGTTTCGGAACTTGCCAAGCCGCGTACACCGCTGGCAAGCGTCAAATGCGATTGGGGATCGAGGTCGATACCGAGCGGAAACTTGCCGCGACGGGCCAGCGCGGCGATCAGATTGAGCGTCGTGGTCGTCTTGCCGACCCCCCCTTTCTGATTGAATACCGCCACAACCGACATGCGGAGCCCTATTCCACCGTTACCGATTTGGCCAGATTGCGCGGTTTATCCACATCCGTACCCTTGAGCAGCGCGGCATGATAGGCCAGTAGCTGCACCGGGATCACATGCAGGATGGGGGAAAGCACGCCGACATGACGCGGCGTGCGAATCACGTGCACGCCTTCGCTGGCATTGAAATGACTGTCCAGATCGGCGAACACGAACAGTTGTCCACCCCGCGCGCTTACTTCCTGCATGTTGGATTTCACTTTTTCCAGCAAGGCATCGTTGGGGGCAATCACGACCACCGGCATGTCGCGATCCACCAATGCCAGCGGGCCATGCTTGAGTTCACCGGCCGGGTAGGCTTCGGCATGGATGTAGGAAATCTCCTTGAGCTTCAGTGCGCCTTCCAGCGCGATAGGGTAGTGCACGCCACGCCCGAGAAACAGCGCATGCTGCTTGTTGGCGAAAGATTTCGCCCATTCCCGGATCTGCGGTTCCAGATTCAATGCGTGCTGGACACTGCCAGGCAGGTAGCGCAAGGCGTCCAGATAGCTTTGCTCCTGCTCTTCGGAAAGTCGCCCGCGCTGTTTCGCCAGCGTGACCGCCAACACGAACAGCCCGATTAATTGCGTGGTAAAGGCCTTGGTAGAGGCAACGCCGATCTCCGCGCCTGCGCGCGTGTAGAACACCAGCCGGGAGGCACGTGGAATCGCGCTTTCCTGCACATTGCAAATCGCCAGTGTGAGCGTTTGCCCGAGTGATTTCGCATGCTTGAGGGCTTCCATGGTGTCCAGCGTTTCGCCAGATTGCGAAATGGTGATGACCAGTTGCCGAGGATTCGGCACCGAAGTGCGATAGCGGTATTCACTGGCAATCTCCACGGAAGTTGGCATTCGTGCGATGCTTTCCAGCCAGTATTTTGCGGTCAACCCGGCATAATAACTGGTTCCGGCGGCAAGGATGAGGATGCTGTCCGTCTGGGAAAATACCTCGCCGGCCTCCATGCCGAACAGCGCCGTACTAAAGCAGCCATCGTCGATAACGGCCTCGATGGTGTCCGTCAACGCACGCGGCTGTTCGTGGATTTCCTTCTGCATGAAGTGGGTAAACGGTCCCAGTTCCATCGACGCCAGCGACACCTCGCTCAAATGCACCTTGCGCTCGGCCTGTTGCCCGCTGGCATCCAGGATTTCCACCATACTGCCGCGCAAAGCCACGACGTCGCCATCTTCCAGATAAACCACCTTGCGTGTCACCGCCAGAACCGCCGATACGTCGGATGCGACAAAGTTCTCGCCCTCGCCCAAGCCGACCAGCAAAGGACAACCTTGGCGCGCACAGATCATCACGCCCGGTTCTTTGCTGGATATGACGGCTATCGCATAGGCGCCCACCAGTTCGGCGACAGCGCTGCGCGTGGCGGAAAACAGATCGCCGCCGTTTTGCACGTGATGATGGATCAGGTGCGCAATCACCTCGGTATCGGTCTGCGAGTCGAATTCGTAACCCAGCTCTTTCAAGCGATTACGCTGTTCCTCGTGGTTTTCGATAATGCCGTTGTGCACCACCGCAATCTCACCGCATGACACATGGGGATGCGCATTCGATTCCGTCACGCCGCCATGCGTCGCCCACCGGGTGTGACCGATGCCTACGTTACCTTCCAGCTGTGATGCTGTTGCCTTCTGCTGCAGCTCGGCTACCCGGCCGACGGCACGCACCCGCCGGATCTCGCTTCCAACCAGGATGGCGACCCCGGCCGAATCGTAGCCGCGATACTCAAGGCGGCTAAGGCCTTCGATCAGATCCGGAACGATATTTCGTTGCGCGACCGCGCCGACAATTCCACACATAGTTTATTTCTTGGTTTTTTCCGGCCGTTTCCAGCCTATTATTGAAATTTGCTTGCTGCGCGACAAGGTGAGCGTATCGTCAGGCGTATCCTTGGTGATCGTCGATCCGGCGCCTATGGTCGCACCGGCACCAACCGTCACCGGTGCGACCAGCTGCGTGTCGGACCCGATGAAAGCGCGATCGCCGATCACCGTGCGGTGCTTGTTGACGCCATCATAGTTGCAGGTGATCGTTCCTGCACCGATGTTCACGTCACGACCGACAGTGCTGTCGCCGACATAGCTCAAGTGATTGATCTTGCTGCCATGTCCTACCAGACTGTTCTTGATTTCGACAAAATTGCCGATATGCGCTTCGGCAACCAGTTCAGTACCAGGGCGCAGTCGGGCGTATGGCCCGATGCGCGATGCCTTGCCGATACGCGCGCCATCGATGTGCGTATAAGGCGAGATTACGGTTCCGGCTTCTATCGTAGCGTCACGGATCACGCAATAGGCACCCACTTTTACCTTGTCGCCGAGCTCCACGCGGCCTTCGAAGATGCAGCCGACGTCGATCTCGACATCACGCCCAACCTGCAAATCACCGCGCACATCAAGGCGCGCAGGGTCGTGCACTGTGACACCGGACCGCATCAGTTGTCTGGCCGCGCTTGCTTGGTAAATACGTTCCGCAGCAGCCAGGTCCTCTTTCGAATTGATCCCGAGCACTTCCCACTCCTCCGGGGCCAGCTCAGTCACCACGCCAATGCCATCCGTCACCGCCATTGCAATGACATCGGTCAGATAGTACTCGCCTTGCTTGTTGTCATTACCCAGGCGCTGCAGCCAGGTCCGCAAATGCCGTGTCGGCATCGCCATGATGCCGCTGTTCACTTCGCGTATGCGGCGCTGATCGGGATCGGCATCCTTCTGCTCGATGATGGCTTGCACGCGCCCGTCAAAACTGCGTAGTATGCGTCCATAGCCCGTGGGATCATTTTTTTCCACGGTCAGCAAAGCCAGATGCTGTTCCGCTTCCTTCAAAAGGTTGCGACATGTTTCCGCGCGCAGCAACGGCACATCACCCAGCAGGATCAGTGTAATCCCGTCGTCCTCGACGTGTGGCATGGCTTGCTGTACGGCGTGGCCCGTGCCGAGCTGTTCCGCCTGCCTTGCCCAGTTGAGATCCGTCCGCGCAATCGTCTCCGGCACCTGCTCCCCACCGAAACCATACACGACCACGATTTTGCGGGGTTCCAGCTTTTCCGCGCATGCAATAACGTGCGTGAGCAGCGGACGTCCGGCAACATGGTGCAGAACCTTGGGTAGATCGGAATGCATGCGCGTGCCCTTGCCGGCAGCCAGGATCACGATATTGAGAGAGCAGCTTGATGACGCCATATTGCTTCCAAGTATAAAGCAAAAAGGCAGCCATTCGGCTGCCTTTGAGCTTGCTACATAAGGGGCTAGTGCGTGCCTTTACGCAGCCTTTCGATCGCTTTCAGCTGTGCGACGGATTCGGCCAGTTCGGCTTGCGCCTTGGCATAATCCAACTCCGCGCTACGGTTTTGCATTGCCTCTTCTGCGAGGCGTTTCGCTTCCAGTGCGCTTGCCTCATCCAGATCCTGAGCACGGATGGCGGTGTCCGCCAGCACCGTGATCACGCCTGGCTGTACTTCAAGCATGCCGCCCGAAACGTAAATCAGCGCTTCCTCTGCCTGGTCCGGCAACTTGACACGTACAGCACCTGGCTTGATCTTGGCAAGCATCGGGGCGTGATGCGGGTAAATGCCAACTTCGCCCATTGTGGCCGGTGCGACGACAAATTCCGCCAATCCGGAAAAAATGGATGCTTCGGCGCTTACCACATCGAGATGGATAGTCATTGCCATGTTCACTCAGCCTGGTTGTTAAAGGGTCTTGGCCTTCTCGACAGCTTCTTCGATGCTGCCTACCATGTAGAAGGCCTGCTCCGGCAGATGGTCGTATTCACCGTCGACAATCGCCTTGAAGCCCTTGATGGTGTCCTTGAGCGGCACGTATTTGCCCGGGGAGCCGGTAAACACTTCCGCCACATGGAACGGCTGCGACAGGAAGCGCTGGATCTTACGCGCACGGGCCACGGCCAGCTTGTCTTCCGGAGACAGTTCGTCCATACCCAGAATCGCGATAATGTCGCGCAGTTCCTTGTAGCGTTGCAGCGTGGATTGCACGGCGCGCGCCACGTTGTAGTGCTCTTCGCCTACGACCAGCGGATCCAACTGGCGGGAAGTCGAGTCGAGCGGATCAACGGCCGGATAGATACCCAGCGCGGCAATGTCACGCGACAGCACGACGGTGGAATCCAAGTGCTGGAAGGTCGTAGCCGGGGACGGGTCGGTCAAGTCATCCGCAGGCACGTACACGGCCTGGATGGAGGTGATCGAGCCCACCTTGGTGGAGGTAATACGCT
>CAMLDQ010000048.1 GCA_946478965.1 uncultured Methylobacillus sp.
GATTCGATCTACAAGATTCCCGGCATGCTGCACGACCAGATGCTGGACGAGATCGTCTGCCACAAGCTGGGCATTCTCGCACGCGCGGCCGATCTTTCCGCCTGGAAGAAACTGACCGACGCGCTGGAGCACCCCAAGCACGAGGTCAATATCGCTTTCGTCGGCAAGTACGTCGACCTGACCGAATCCTACAAGTCGCTCACCGAGGCGCTCATCCATGCCGGCATGCACACGCAGTCCAAGGTGCGCATCCACTACATGGATTCCGAAGACATCGAGAAGAACGGCTGCGCCATACTGGCCAACATGGACGCCATCCTGGTGCCGGGCGGTTTCGGCAAGCGCGGCACGGAAGGCAAGATCGCCGCCATCCGCTATGCGCGCGAGAACAAGGTGCCTTACCTCGGCATCTGCCTTGGCATGCAGCTCGCCGTGATCGAGTTCGCGCGCGATGTTGCCAAACTCGACGGCGCCAACAGCACCGAGTTCGATCCGGAGTCGCCGCACCCGGTGGTCGGCCTGATCACCGAATGGAAGGATGCCTCGGGCAAGGTCGAGATGCGCGATGAGAATTCCGACCTGGGCGGCACCATGCGCCTGGGTGCGCAGAAATGCCCGATCGAACCGGAGACGATGGCCGCCGCCATTTATGGCAGCGAAGTCAACGAACGCCATCGCCATCGTTACGAAGTGAACAACCACTATGTCGACCAGCTCAAGCTGGCCGGGCTGGTGGTCTCAGCGCGCACGCCAAGCGAGCAGCTGTGCGAAATCATCGAACTGCCGCAGGAAGTACATCCGTGGTTCCTGGCCTGCCAGTTTCACCCTGAATTCACCTCCAATCCGCGCTCCGGCCATCCCTTGTTCAAGGCCTATGTGGAAGCGGCTATCAAGCACAAGGAAGGAAAGTAATGAAACTGTGCGGTTTTGAAGTCGGCCTCGATCAGCCGCTGTTCCTGATTGCCGGCCCCTGTGTGATCGAGTCGGAGCAGATGGCGCTGGATACCGCCGGCCAGCTCAAGGAGGTCTGTGCCGAACTGGGCGTGAATTTCATTTACAAGTCTTCCTACGACAAGGCCAACCGCAGTTCCACCAAGACTTTCCGCGGTCTGGGCATGCAGGAAGGTTTGCGCATCCTGTCCGAAGTGCGTAAGCAGATTGGCGTGCCGGTGCTGACCGACGTACATAACGAGAATGAGGTGCCGGAAGTCGCTGCGGTAGTGGATGTACTGCAAACCCCGGCCTTCCTGTGCCGCCAGACTGATTTCATCCAGACCTGTGCCGCTACTGGGAAACCTGTGAACATCAAGAAGGGACAGTTCATGGCCCCGTGGGACATGAAAAATGTGGTGGACAAGGCCAAGCAGGCCAACGGCGGCGCCGACACCATCATGGTATGCGAGCGCGGCGCCTCGTTCGGCTACAACACGCTGGTGTCCGACATGCGCGGCCTTGCCGTGATGCGCAACACCGATTGCCCGGTAGTGTTCGATGCCACCCATTCGGTGCAGCAGCCGGGCGGACAAGGGGACAAGTCCGGCGGCCAGCGCGAGCATGTGCCGGTGCTGGCCCGTGCGGCGGTGGCTTCCGGTGTGGCGGGCGTGTTCATGGAAACGCACCCGAATCCGGCCGTGGCGCTGTCCGACGGCCCGAACGCCTGGCCGTTGCCGAAGATGAAGGCCCTGTTGAGCACGCTGGTCGAGATCGACCGGCTGGTCAAACGGCACGGTTTCATCGAGCAGACGCTGTAACCGGACGGCAGCTTCCCTGCCTGTGTCCGATGAGCAGGCAACGTTGCCTGCGCCTATCAAGGATGATATTGAAAAAAGGAAAAACGCATGAGCGCTATCGTAGACATCATTGCACGTGAAATCCTGGACTCCCGCGGTAATCCCACGGTCGAGGCGGATGTGCTGCTGGAGTCCGGCATCATCGGGCGCGCCGCCGTCCCCTCGGGTGCCTCTACCGGCAGCAAGGAGGCCGTGGAACTGCGTGACGACGACAGCACGCGCTACCTTGGCAAGGGCGTCCTGAAGGCGGTCGAGAACGTTAACACGGAAATCTGCGAAGCCATCATCGGGCTGGATGTCGAGGAGCAGAGCTTTATCGACACGACGCTGATCGACCTCGACGGCACCGAGAACAAGGGCCGCCTGGGCGCGAATGCGCTGCTCGCCGTTTCCATGGCCTGCGCCCGTGCCGCAGCGGAGGAAACCGGGTTGCCGCTGTACCGTTACCTCGGCGGCTCCGGCCGCATGCAGCTGCCGGTGCCGATGATGAACATCATCAACGGTGGCGCGCACGCTTCCAACAGCATCGACATGCAGGAATTCATGGTGATCCCGGCCGGTCGGCCGACCTTCCGCGAGGCCGTCCGCTGCGGCGCGGAGGTGTTTCACGCGTTGAAGAAAATCCTGCATAAAAAGGGCCTGACCACGACCGTGGGTGACGAAGGCGGCTTTGCTCCGGATCTGCCGACCAACGAAGCGGCCTTGCAATACATCATGGAAGCGATCTCTGCGGCCGGCTACGAGCCGGGCAGCGATGTGCTGATCGGCGTGGACTGCGCCAGCACCGAATTCTACAAGGACGGTCTCTATCACATTGAATCGGAAGGCCTGCAGCTCAACTCCGAGCAGTTCAGCGACTATCTTGCGACCTGGTGCGACAAGTACCCCATCATCAGCATCGAGGATGGCATGAGCGAGTTCGACTGGGACGGCTGGAGTATGCTGACGCAGCGTCTGGGTGACTCGGTGCAGCTGGTGGGAGACGACCTGTTCGTCACCAACGCGAAGATCCTGCGCGAGGGCATCCAGCGCGGCGTCGCCAACTCCATCCTGATCAAGGTCAACCAGATCGGCACGCTGACGGAAACCTTCGACGCGATCGAGACCGCCAAGCGCGCCGGCTACACCTCCATCATTTCGCACCGCTCCGGCGAAACCGAGGACACCACCATCGCTGACATTGCCGTCGCGACCAACGCGTTGCAGATCAAGACCGGCTCACTGTCGCGTTCCGAGCGCATCGCCAAGTACAACCAGCTGCTGCGCATCGAGGAAGAGCTGGGCGCCGGCAGCTATCCCGGCCGCGACGCCTTCTATCAGCTGATCGGCTGATTTAGGAGCGGCCTGCCATGCGCTGGCTCACCCTGATCCTCGTCATCCTGATCGCTTCGCTGCAATACCCCTTGTGGCTGGGCAAGGGCAGCTGGCTGCGGGTGTGGGATTTGAACCAGCAGATCGACAAGCAGAAGGCCGCCAATACCACGCTCAAGGCGCGCAACGACACGCTCGATGCTGAAGTGCGCGACCTCAAGCAAGGTTATGCCGCAATCGAGGAGCGTGCCCGCAGCGAGCTCGGCATGATCAAGCAGGACGAGGTCTTCTATCAGGTCATGGACGCGGGAAGTCCTTCGCCGCCAGCGCCGGCGGCGCCTGCCAAGCCCGGTTCTCCGCAATAGATGCCGAGCGTCTTCCGTCCACTGTGGCGGTGAGGTAAGCTGTGGCCGCTCCGGTCGACTGAAAGCTTGGGGCGCTATAAAAAGGAAAACAACCATGATGGCCGTCGTCTCTTCATCCCCTTGCAAAACCGTTCTGGTGTGTCTTGCGCTGTTTACCCTGGCGGGCTGTGCCGCGCCGCAAACCCGGATGCCCACCGTGGATTCCGTCAGCATGCAGGAAGAGGTGCGCAAGCAGCAGGAGCTGGTGGTCGAAGAGTACATGAGCAGCTACCGCAGGCTGCAGGCCGTCTCATCCCGCATCGTAACCAGCGGTACCGAACTGTGCGGCGACAAGGTGGCGCCGTATTACGGCCTGACGGTTTGGAACCGCGACGACTTCGGCAAGGCCTGGCAGGAAGTGCTGCAATCGCGCTTCGGCATTGCCGAGGCCCCCAGTATCTCCACGATTGCGCCAGGATCACAGGCCGAACAGGCCGGAGCCAGGGAGGGCGATGTCATCGTGTCGGTCAACGGCTGGCTCGCCCCCAAGGGCAAGGATGCGGTGGCCGTGCTGACGGACAAGCTTTCTGCGGAAGGCAAATTCGGTACGCCGGTCGAGCTGGTGGTGCAGCGCGGTGCGGAAGAGGTCAAGCTTTCGCTCCAGCCTGGCCACGCCTGCGATTTCAGGGTGCGGCTTTCACCTGACGACGTCAAAAATGCCTATGCCGACGGCAAGAACATCGTCGTGTACAAGGGCATGATGGATTTTGCCCGCTCGGACGAGGAAATCGCGTTGGTCGTGAGTCACGAACTGGCCCATAACGCGATGAAGCATATCGACGCCCAGAAAACCAATGCAACGATAGGCGGGGTACTCGGTCTGCTGGTGGATGTCGCGGCGGCGCTGGGCGGAGTGAATACCAATGGCGACTTCATGCGACTCGGTTCCAACATGGGAGCGGGTGCGTATTCGGTTGATTTCGAGAAGGAAGCGGATTACGTCGGCTTGTATTTCATGGCGCTGGCTGGTTACAACATCGACGGCGCCGCCGGATTCTGGCGCCGCATGGCAACGATTGATTCCAGGGCGATCACGATGAAATCCTCGCATCCGACGACGCCTGAACGTTTCCTTGCGATCGAAACCACAGTGGACGAGATCAAGCAGAAAATCCGCAGCGGGGTCGCATTGAAACCGGAATTCAAGGGCCGGCAGCAAGCCGCAACCGAACCGGTCCAGGCGATCCCGCATTAATGCTTGCAACTACCGCCGGAATTCCCCGGCGGCGAGAATTATAGAGTATAGGGCAGGGGCAAGGGCGCGATGACCGGGCCGTCCGTAGCCTGGGCGTGTAGCGGACCCGCTTCCAGACTTTCCAGGCGCACTTCGAATAAAGCGTCGTAGCCCCCGCCGGGGGCAGGTGCAATCCGCACCAGCATGCCGACGGCTTCGCTGCCGCTGGCGCCGTAGACGAGATCGCCGGGTTTGGCAGGGATGCTGATGTGGCCGAGATGCATGCGCCGCTTGACCTTGCCCAGATAGTGCGTGCGCGCGACGATTTCCTGCCCGGTATAACAGCCTTTCTTGAAATTGATACCGCCGAGTACATCGAGGTTCAGCATCTGCGGGACAAAGGCTTCCTGGGTCGCGGGGACGATCTCCGGGATGCCGGCCCGGATTTCATGCCACTCCCAAGCGTCGCGGCCGACAGGCGTGCAATGCCCGCTGATGGCGGTCCAGATTGCCTCGCCGAATTCGGGGCGGGTGAAGATCTCGAAACGTGGTACCGGCCCCGGCAGGCGGAGCAGTGTGGCGCTGTCGAGATCCAGCAGGCCGTGCACGGCTTCCGGCACTTGGCCGAAATGGCGCTTCAGCACGGCCTCCGCACTCGGGCCGGCAACGCCGAAACGCAGGATATCTTCGGTCTTGTCGGTAATGACGACCTTGGAGCGCAATACGTACATCCTGAGGCGCTTCATGATCGCCTCCTTGATCGCGCCGTCCAGCTGCAGGTGAATGTGACCCTGATGTGCAAAGGCCAGGAAGAGCGCCAGCATACGGCCCTTGGCGGTGCAGTAGCCGGCGTAGTGGCTGTTGCTGCCGTTGAGTTCCTTTACGTCGTTGGTGACTTGCCCTTGCAGAAAGTTGACGGCGTCATCGCCGCTGACTTCCAGCAGGCCGAGGTGAGAGAGATCGGCGATAATGGTGGCATCTGCTGCCTCTGGTTGCGGCTGTGAGCTGCCGAAATGTGTCACCGCACCATCTGCAATGGTGGCATCTTGTTGAACGAGAAAGTCCTGCCAGGATTGCTGCATCATGAAACTCCAAAAGTCGATCAGGCATTATAGCAATGCCAAGCCAGGCAGGATTCATACCCTGCTTTCCGGGGCCGTTCCGGGATGACACCGCTTCGCATGGCATTGCGGCCCTCGCGCGTGCTGCCTGCGATCTTGAGCGGTGCAGCGCTGCTGGCCTGCCTGGTAATGCTGCTCCTGCCTGTGCCTTGGTGGCTGAAAGGCATGGTGCTGATCGACATCGGAGCTTGTACGGTTTACCACATCCGGCGCGATGCGCGACTGGAATCGCCATTCTCGATTACTTCCCTGGAGGTTACCGTGCAGAATGGCTTGCGTGCGGGTACGCGTTCAGGCGTCTGGATCGATGCGGAAGTTCTGGGCAGCACGCTGGTCACACCGCAACTTAGCATACTGCAGCTGCGCTTCCCTGATCGCTACTTCATGCGGGCCATCGTGTTGTTGCCGGATATGCTGGATAGCGAGGATTATCGTAGGCTGCGGGTATGGTTGCGCTGGGGCGGCGCGATGCTGCCGAGCCGTCGCTGAATCGCGCGCAACAACGGCCTGAACCGTTGCGGTGTGATGAATGCTGCGATCAGGCAAAGTGCCGAGAGCATGGCCAGAATCCAGTTGATCTCAAGTGGTGCGGTGTCGTGACGAGCGGCTTTCTGCGCCTTCATTGCCGCAATCACGGCCTGTATGCTGTCCCCGCGCACGTAGTTCCCCTGGATTTTCTCCGCCATCGCCTTCAGGTATTTCTCGTCCAGCGTGGACAGGTAGCGTTCGTAATCCTGGGTGGCGACTGCGTCGTCGCGGTGGTTGCGGGTCTCGTCCGATACCTGGGCGATGCCGGGCTCCAACTGGTAGGTGTTTTCCGACCAGTAGCCGAGCACCTTGTTGTTTTCGTCCATTTTCGGGATGGGCGTGGGATGATTGCTGCCGATGCCGACCAGGAGCCAGTCGCTGCCACCCTGCCAGTTGTCCAGATTGGCGCGATTGAATGCATGCAGCAGCGGAGCTTCTTCGCCGTCGCTCAGGAACACCACGCGTGCCGGTTCCGGCAAGGCCTTGACGGCTGCGGAAGCGGACAGCAGTCCGAAGCCGATCCGGCTATTGCCATGCCAGGCTTCACGCCATTCAATGTGTGCGACGGTATCCTGGATCGCGTCAAAGCTGTTGCAAATTTCGACCGGATGGAACAGGGTGGAAACCACCACGCCAGCGAACAAGGCCACGCCTACCCGGGTACCGCAAGGCATCGAGCCGATCGCATCGTGCAGCAGTCGGTGCGTGTATTCCATACGGCTGACTTTCCTGCCGTCCAGCACCATGTCCGCGGCATTCATGCTTTGTGTGATGTCGACCACGAACAGATAGGTATGGATGTCGCGCTGGATCGGTATGGTAGGGCGAAACATGGCCGCCACAAGCAAGGCGATAGCGGTGGCGAGCAGGGTCAGATCACGTCGACGGCGCAGTCCGGCGATCCAGTCACGCATGCGGCTAAAGCGTCGCCAGTCGATGCCATAGCCGCCGCAGCAACACCAGCGGATGGTGGGTGAGGTAGGCTCCAATCAGCAGCAGCCCGGCCAGCATGGCGAGCAGTCGATTGATTTCCACTGGCGCCACGTCGTGCCGGGCGGGTTTCAGGGTTGTGATGGCCGACTGCACCTTGGCGATACTGTCGCCGCGAATGTAATTGCTGCCAATTTCAGTCGAGTATTTCCTGAGATAGTCTTCATCCAGCTTGGAATACTGACGTGAACTGTCCATCAGCGCTACGCCGTCGTCGCGCGCGCCGAAATTTTCCTGTGATATCTGCGCGACGCCAGGCTGCATCTGGAAGCTTTCCGAAGACCAGTAGCCAAGCAGCTTGTTGTTCTCGTCGTATTTGGGGATGGGCGCGCCCTGTTCGCTGCCGATACCGACGATCAGCCAGCCCTTCCCGCCCTGGAATCCGGTCAGGTCGAGGGTGTTGAACGCGTGCAGTCGGGGAGCCTCCTCGCCATCGGTGAAGAACACGACCTGGGCCGGCTCGCCCAGTGTGCGCGTCAGGTGGGCAATCGATTGCGCACCCTGGCGCAGCCGGCTGTTGCCGGACCAGGCCATGCGCCATTCCATGTGGTCGATGTTGTCCTGGATGGCATCGAAATTGTCGCAGACCTCGATTGGGCTGTATTGCAGGGCCGCGCTGGACCCCGCGAAAAGGGCGACGCTGACGCGAGTGCCGCAAGGCATGCTGCCGATCAGGTCGTGCAGCAGGCGGCGGGTGTAGACTATGCGGCTGACCGTCTTGCCGTCCACCTTCATATCCTGAGTGTTCATGCTCTGGGTGATATCCACCACCAGCAGGTAGCTGTAGATGTCGCGCTGGATCCGTACGGTAGGCCGCCACAGGGCGATCACTAGCAACAGTACAGCCGCCGCGAGCAAGACGAAGTCGCGGTGATGGCGCGCATAGGCGATTAGGGCTGCGAATCGGCTCATGGGAGTGCTTTCTGCCATTCCGCCTATGGCAATCCGACCGGAATATTGCCCATGATCAAGCCCGGATTATCCGATTCGCCCACGCCGGGGGCGGACTCTTTCGGCAGCATCACCAGCACGCGGTCCAGATTGTGGCGCGCATCCCAGTGCGCATTGTCCAGGCGCAGGGACTGCATGTAAGCGGTTTTCGCCTGGGTCAGCAGGTAAATCGTTTCCTGGCGCACGGTCATGTCCCGGCCGTTGATCAGCAATCCGCGCAGCAGGAAGATGTTGCCCAGGTTGTATTGCACCGCGGCGCGTTCGCTTAGCGTGCCGCGCTCGGCCAGTTGCAGGAACAGCAATGTCGAATCCTGATAGCGCCCGGCCTTGCCCAGCCAGTAGGCGGCAGAAAACTTGGCCTGATAGGACTGCGTGTCGGTGACTGGCGTTTTGCCGGAAGAGACCGCGCGATTGAAGTTCTCGATCTGGCGAATGCGGTTTGCCTCCCAGGCTGCGCCGGCACCGGCGGCTACTGCCACCCCCAGCAGCAGGGTCGTCAATTTCTTGGCACTCAGCGCCATGATTTCACCTCCAATAGTTTGATACCCAGCAACGCGGCGATCATCAAGGCCGCCAGTCCGAAGCACAGCGTGGTGTAATCCTTGCCCGGGATCTGTTCCAGGTAGCGGATCGGCTTTTTCTCCTTGCGGTTGATGTCCTCGATCGCCAGCGCCAGCGACCGCGGATCGTCCGCTTCGTAAGGCTGGTAACCGGAGCGTAGCGTCTGGAAGTACTGATGCAGTTCGATCTCAGGCGGCAACGCCTGGTCTTCCGGCGGCTTGTAGTCCTTGTCGAAGATGCTGATCGCACCCGGCTGGCGCAGTACGATCCAGTACAGCGTGACGTGCATGCGGTCGAGCCAGTCGCGAATTTTCTGCTGCGCATTGTCGCCCATGCGTCCGGCGCCATCCGACAACAACACAATGGCGCGCGAGCCGGAATCCGGTGTCTTGTCGAACATGCCCAGCGCGCTGGTGAGTCCGCTGCCGATGTTGGTCTGGAACAGCCCCGGTCCGCCTGCCGCGTCGATGGCGGCAAGGATCGCTTCACGGCTTTGCGTGAGCGGCATGACGTACATTGCGGAGTTGCTGAAGGTCACCATGCCGAACATGTCGTTCTTGCGCTGGTTGACGAAATCGGTGATCAGCCGGCGCGCCGCGGCGGATTTCGATTCCCCGGCGCGGCCGCTGGCAACAGAGCCGGAAAAAGGATCGTCCATGCTGGCGCTGCGGTCTATGGTCAGCACGATCTGCGCGCCTTCGCCGACGCGTTCCACCTGCTCGGCGGGCGTGTGCGGGCCGGCGATGCCGAGTACGATGAACAGCAGGGCCAGTACGGCGAGGATCTTGAGCAGGATGCCGACCAGGTCGGATAAACGGTCGCGCGGCAGCAGATGTGTCCAGGAATAACTGCGGCTGTGCGTACGTTCCAGCAACAGCGGAATGGCAGCCAAAGGGAGGAACAGCAGGACCCAGTAGGTATTGAACAGCATGATGCGCGCCTCTACTTCATCCCGCGTTCGCAGTCGCGGCAGCGTCGGCAGAACTGCTTGAGCCATTCCATCGCATCGCCGTCGATACCGCTGGCGGCGCCCTGATCAAAGAACACGCTGCGCGAAAGCTGGAAGAACTGGCCGAGCTCGGACCCGACCGGGGCAAATCCCGGCTTTCTTCCAATAAAAGTCTGTGCGTCGAACACACTGTTGCCGGCGGTGGTGTTCATGGCCTGGTGCAGCCTGGCAACCCCAGTCGAGAGTCCATCCGCCGTAGTCGGCAATTTTTTCAGGTCGCGGTAGGCGCGTGCGAATGGCCCGCCCATGCGCGGCAGCCAGGAATAGGTCCCCAACACGTAGAACAAGCCGAGCAGGGCGACTCCCAGGATGCCGAGCAACACCCACAGGATGCGATAGTTCTGGCTGGCGTCCAGCAGCAGGGGGCCGCGGAACGGGCTCATGTCTTTTTCGACGATGACCGAGCCATACACGGCCAGCGGCGAGATGCGGAAATTCCAGCTCGGGATACGAACCTGGAAATTCTGGCCATCCCCGGCAAACTTGACGAATTCCGGCGGCAAGGCTGCCGGTTTGGCGACGATGTTAGTGGTGAAAACCTGATAGGCGAGGTGCAGCGTATAGGTGGTGGTGTTCACGCCGGGCGATTTTTCCAGTCTGGCTTCGCGCACTTCGATGCCGCTTTCCTTGTTCTGGCGTTTTTTCTGGTTGCCGGCGATAGGCAAGGAGGTTTCCAGCAAGACATAAGGCTTTTTCACTTCCAGGATGACGGTGCGCTCGAGAATGTCGCCCACGGTGTAGCCCACGCTGCGTTCGGGCTCTATCGTGCGAATCGTGACGCGTGGGTCGGAGCCATCGTCCTCGGCATGAACCAGGGGAAGCCAGGACAGGAGCAGGATAGCAATAAGGAGTCTCATCATCATGCAGCCACAAACTGGTAAAAGTATTCGGTCAGGTCATCCGCGTCGAAGCCGTCTTCTAGGAACAGCGGCGGCATGTCGTGCCGCATGAACAGGGCTTCGAGCGCGGCGCGGCGCTGCTGGAACGCCTGCAGGATACGCGCGCGAAAGTCTTTGCGCAGGAACAGGGTGCGGCGAGCGCCGGTTTCGCAGTCGGTCACGCTGGCAATGCCGAATTCCGGCAGGCTGCGGTATTCCGCGGCATCCCACAGCACCAGCGGCACCACGTGATGCCGCATCATCCCTTCCAGATGCTCGCCGAGTTCGTCCAAGGGGGTGTGGAAATCCGACACCAGCAGCACCAGCGAGCGTTCGCGAGGCAGGAAACGGTTGACATCGCCCAGCCCGACCGCGCTGATATGTCCGGGACGGTAGTCGGCCAGCCTGTCGGCCAGATCGAAGACACCGTGCACCTTGGTGGATGCGATGAACATCCAGTCTTCACGCACCTCTTCGTCAAAACCGATGAAGCCGAACGGGTCGTTCACGCGGAAGGCGGAATAAGCGGCCGAGGCGGTGATCTCGGCGGCGATCTCCAGTTTGCGCATATGGCCGCCGAAGCCCATCGAACCGGAAAGATCGCAGACGACAAACACCGGCACCGAGCTTTTCTGGTTGAAGATACGTACCCATACCTGGTCGAACGGGTCGCGGATGGTCTGGCGCAGGTCGATGCGGCGTGGGTCGGGGTAGGCGATCAGCGGCGCATGTCCGCGGAACTCCATGCCCAAGCCGCGCTGGGCGCTGGCATGTCGACCCGGATGACGGCCGCGCGAACGCCAGCCGACCTGATAGGTAAACTCCTTGGCCCGTTCCGGAATCATGGCGCAGCGACGGCGTTGACGATGCCTGTGAGAAGCTCGCGCGCGATTTCAGTCCGGCGCATTTCATAGACCGGGCTGAACACCAGGCGGTGGGCAACGGTTTCGTGGAAGACCGTATGGATATCTTCCGGCAGCACGGCCTCGCGCCCGTTAAGCCAGGCATTGACGCGCGCGGCGCGCATCATCATGCTCATGCCGCGCGGGCTGGCACCGGCCAGCACTAGGCGGTTCATGTCGACGCCGTCGATGCGTACACCGTACTGGCCGGGATTCTTGGTTGCCAGCCAGAGTTCGAGGGCATATTTGCGCAGCGTGGGGCTGGCCTGGATATGGTCCTGCAGCACGACCGACATCGCGTTCAGTTTGTCGTAATGCAGCACATCCGGCGCTACCGTGTCGACCAGCGCATCGACGTTGTGGTAGCGGGTATTGAATACCAGCGACTCCATGATGTCGGGATCGCTTGGCACGGCGATCGGGATTTCCATCATGAAGCGGTCGCGTGCGGCCGAGGGGATGTCGAAGGTTTCTTCCTTTTCCACCTGGTTGCGGTCGGCAAATACCAGCATGTGCGGGAAGTGGTGTTCCTTGTTGAACGCCGAGAGTGTACGCTCCGCCATCACGCGCAGCAGCAGCGAGTGCACCTGCGGGCGGGCACGGTTGATTTCGTTGAAGAAGAACACCGCAAGGGATTCACCACAACGCAATAATGGGCCGGCATCTACATGCGGGCGGCCGTCCTCACCGAGATAGGTGTGATAGACGAGGTCGTTCGGCATCAGGTCGATAGTGCCTTCGATACGCTCGTAGCCTCCGCCAATGCCACGCGTGAATGCACGCAGCAGGGTGGTTTTACCGACCCCGACATCGCCTTCCAGCAGCACGTGCCCGCGCGAAAAAATCGCAGTCGTGATCAGGCGGATGGGGCGCTCCTGGCCAACCACGACCTTGTTGATTTCGGATTCCAGTTGCAGCGCATGTGCGCGCCAGTCGGCCAGTTGGCTGTCGGTCGTTGCCGTATCCATAATCTCCTCGTGCGGGTTCGATTTAAGTGTGCCGCGGAGCCGGACGGCCCGCGCGGCAAATATTTACGCCAGTTTACTTGGTTTCCAGGATTTTTTTCAGGTTGTCCAGCCCGCCACGATAAACGGAGGTGATGGTATTCACTGCAGTGGCGTCATCCTGGCCGGCTGCCGGTGCATCGGCAGGATCCTTGCGCTGGAATTTGCCATTCCATGTGACCGTGCTGGAATTGGCCGAATCGGCTTTTACCGTTATTGTCGATGCGTAGTGGCTGACCGGCAACACGCCTTCCAGGATGACATAGCGGTATTTCATGCCACGGTTGCTGTAACCGCGCAGTTCTTCCTTGATGGTGCCGCCGTCCTGCAGGGTCAGCAGGCGGATGGCACCGGGCTGGTTGTTTTTGCCGGCGACGATTTGAGTGCTTTTGACGGCAGGATGCCAGGCGCCCAGGTCGCCAAAATTATTGATCTTGCTCCAGACCTTGGCTGCGGGGGCTTCAATCGTGACCGACTGTTCCACTTTCAGCGTATCGGCGGCATAGGCGGGTAGTGAGATGGATGCTGCCAGAAGTGAAATGGCGAACAGGCTGTTTTGCATGATGCTCTCCTTATCGATGGGTATGTTTTTCGTTCCGGCCATATGGGAGATGACCGGGTTTTGCGTGATCACAGGAAAAAGCATACTAACTAGTATGTATGTATGCAAGTGTTTTTGTGATCACATATCCATCGGAGCGAATAAGCCCTAGCTTGGTCACTGTGTGGGCGGCGACCAAGCTAGCGGAGCAAGGTTGACCGCACACGAGTACTGCGCCCTTGCCGAAGCCGTATCAGGTCGTCAGGATGCTGCGGATGCGGTTTATTAGTATGAGGTGTGCCGAAGTTCAGCCCGACCATGCAAGAAGCAGACGAGCTATTCCGCGACGAGCATACATTACTGATGCGGCATTTCTGACTTGCCAGGGATTTACGCCTACCGGTAGGTGAGACTCGCTAGCCCGGCTTGGCAGGCGGGTGGGGAGTCTCGCCGTCGGCGACCGCCTCGGCCGGGCGCGGATGTGAACCGAGCGACTTGAGCTGGGTTTCCGACAGCGCAGCATACAGCGGCCGGCTGAACAGGCGCGAAACCATGGTCGCGATCAGCGCCACCGCCATCAGGCTGATGACCATTTCGTGGCCGTCGATCATTTCCATCACGATAATGAACGAAGTGATTGGCGCCTGGGTGACACCGGCGAGGAAGGCGGTCATGCAGAGCGCACTGATCGCGGCGGCCATCTCCGGGTGGCCGAACCACGGGATGAGGTCATAGCCGATACCGGCACCGATCGAGAGCGAAGGGGCAAAAATGCCGCCCGGAATCCCGCTGAGGTAAGTGAACAGCGTGGCCAGGTATTTGATGGCGGGATAGAACCAGGTTTCGCTGATCGAGCCGTTCAGCATCTCGCGCGTCAGCGTGTAGCCGGAGCCGAACGTAGCGCCATTACTGACGATGCCGAGCATCGCCACTAAGAGGCCGCAGGCGCCGGCCCACCAGAGCGGGTGCGCCTTGCGCCAGGAGTGCACCTTGCTCAAGGATGCGTCGGTTTCCAGCAGGGTGCGGCTGAAAATGCCGCCGAGTACCCCGCACAATACGCCGCAGACGATCACCGGCAGGAAGATTGCCTTGGTGATGCTGCCCACCGTCAGGTCGCCGAAATAGGTGTAGTTGCCGAGCAGCGAAATGGAGACCAAACCCGAGAGCACAATCGCGGTAATGACGACGCCGTTGGTCTTTTGCTCGAAGCGGCGGCTCAGTTCCTCAATGGCGAACACGATCCCCGCCAGCGGCGTGTTGAAGGCCGCGGAAATACCGGCCGCGCCGCCGGCCAGGATCAGGTGCTTGGGATCGACGGAGAAGCCTTGTGGCAGAAAACGGCGGCACGCATGCATGACGCTGGCCCCGACCTGCACGGAAGGCCCTTCGCGTCCGGAGGAAAAACCGGCGGCGAGACCGGCAACCACCAAGACCATTTTGCCGAGCGCGATCTTGAGTGAAACGAAGCGGTTCAAGGAGGCGTCGCCGGCGCGATTGAGTGCGGCGATGGTTTGCGGGATGCCGCTGCCGGCAGTGCCGACGAGCCAGCCGGAGGCCCAGACGATCAGCATGCCCACCAGCGGAGTAATCAGTAAAGGCAGCCACCAGTACTCGTTTTGCAGACGGAAAAAGAAATCGATCGCGAATTCCGTGCCCTTGGCAAAGAGCACGATGGTCAGCCCGGTGACCGCGGCGGCCGACCAGACTACGAAGCGTCCCAGCCATGCTTGCAGGTCGGTAAGTCGGATATGTGCGAGGTTGGCGCGTAGCGTCCGGAACATGGTGGTATGGCGTTGCGTTTTCTGGCTAGGCTGGGTGGCCAGATACGGCCGTATTTCTTTAGAAGTGAGCGAATGCCCGTTATTGTAGTCCAGCAGAGGGATTCAGCCTACATGCATGATGGCCTGCGGCGGTATTAGGGTACTTAATTCACCCTGTGGATTTTCGACAATCTGAATGACCGTTTTTACCTATGTGAAAGGGCAACATTCGATTGCGGGTTCAACCGGTGGATGCGACACACTAACCAATGCGTAAGCAGAAGGAGTG
>CAMLDQ010000049.1 GCA_946478965.1 uncultured Methylobacillus sp.
GTCAACCTCGATGCTTGCATCCAGTGCACCCGCTGCCTGCGCGCCTGCCGTGAAGAACAGGTCAACGACGTGATCGGCCTGGCGTTCCGCGGCCATCATGCCGAAATCGTGTTCGACCAGGGCGACCTCATGGGCGACTCGACCTGCGTCACCTGCGGCGAATGCGTACAGGCCTGCCCCACTGGCGCACTGGCACCGGCCAAGAATGCCGCACTCGTGGTGCCGGACAAGGAAGTCGACTCGGTCTGCCCGTTCTGCGGTGTCGGCTGCCAACTCACCTACCATGTGAAGAACGACAAAATCATCCAGGTCATCGGTCGGGACGGCCCGGCCAACCATGGACGTTTGTGCGTCAAGGGGCGCTACGGTTTCGACTATCCGCGTCACCAGCACCGCCTGACCAAGCCGTTGATTCGGAAGCCCGGCATGCCCAAGGTTGCCGGCCAGGAAATGGATCCGGCCAATCCTTACGCCGCGTTTCGCGAAGCAAGCTGGGAGGAAGCACTGGAATTCGCTGCCGGCGGCCTGAAAAAAATCAAGGAGCGCGACGGTAAATACGCACTGGCTGGCTTTGGCTCAGCCAAAGGCAGCAACGAAGAAGCCTATTTGTTCCAGAAGCTCGTGCGCACCGGCTTCGGCACCAACAATGTCGACCATTGCACCCGCCTCTGCCATGCATCCAGCGTGGTCGCACTACTGGAAGGCGTGGGCTCCGGCGCCGTATCCAATCCGGTGGCCGACGTGCAGTATTCCGAAGTCATCGTCATCATCGGCGCCAACCCCATCGTGAATCATCCGGTGGCTGCGACTTTCATCAAGAACGCGGTCAAGGACGGTGCCAAGCTGATCCTGATGGATCCGCGCCGAACCGAATTGGCGCGCCATGCCGCCTATCATCTGCCCTTCAAACCCGATACCGATGTCGCCATGCTCAATGCAATGCTGCATGTCATCGTTGAAGAGGGCCTGGTGGATGAGGAATTCGTCAGGAACCGCACCGAAAATTACGAGGCACTCAAGGAAAACGTCAAGGAATACTCGCCGGAAGCCATGGCCCCCATCTGCGGTATTGATGCACAGACGCTGCGCGACGTGGCCCGCTTGTATGCGAAATCCAAGGCATCCATCATTCTCTGGGGCATGGGCGTGTCACAGCACGTGCACGGCACCGACAACTCGCGCTGCCTGATCGCGCTATCGATGGTGACCGGCCAGATTGGCCGGCGCGGCACCGGCCTGCATCCCTTGCGCGGCCAGAACAATGTGCAGGGCGCTTCCGACGTTGGCCTGATCCCGATGGTGTTCCCGGACTATCAGCGTGTGGACGATCCGGAAATTCACGCCAAGTTCGAGAAGCTCTGGAATACGGAACTCGACGACAAGCCCGGCCTGACCGTGGTGGAAATCATGGAGGCCGCCTATGCCGGCAAGATCAAGGGCATGTATGTTCAAGGCGAAAACCCGGCCATGTCCGACCCCAACAGCAACCATGCGCGCGAAGGTCTGGCGCGTCTGGAGCATCTGGTGGTACAGGACATCTTCATGACCGAAACCGCCTATTTGGCGGATGTCATCCTGCCGGCCAGCGCTCATGCGGAAAAACTCGGCACCTTTACCAACACGGACCGTCTGGTGCAGATCGGCCGTCCGGCGATCAATCCGCCCGGAGATGCGCGTCAGGATCTGTGGATCATTCAGGAAATGGCGAGCCGCCTCGGCGTGAATTGGTACTACCCTGGCCCCAAGGAAGTATTCGAGGAAATGCGCCTGGCGATGCAATCCATTGCGGGCATGACTTGGGAACGCCTTGAGAACGAAGCTGTTTGCTATCCGTGCGAGAACGAAGGCGACCCGGGCGAGGAAGTGATCTTCCATGACATCTTCCCGCGCCCGTCCGGAAAAGCCAGACTGGTCCCGGCGGATATCATCCCGGCGGACGAACGTCCGGACAACGACTACCCGATGGTGCTCATTACCGGCCGCATGCTGGAACACTGGCATACCGGCAGCATGACACGGCGCGCCAGCGTGCTGGATGCGATCGAGCCCGCACCGACCGTCAGCATCCACCCGCTGGACCTGGATGCGCTTGGCGCACAGGCAGGCGATGTGGTCACCGTGGAATCGCGTCGCGGCGAAGTCGCGCTGATCGCCCGTGCCGACGACGGCATCCCGCGCGGATCGGTGTTCATTGCCTTCTGCTATTACGAAGCGGCGGCAAACAAACTGACCAACCAGGCGCTTGACCCGTTTGCGAAAATTGCCGAAGTCAAATACTGTGCAGTGCGCCTGAAGAAGGGAGGCGTTATGCCTAGCGAGCTCGGCTACCACAGCGAGCTGGAGACGGCCTGACCAAACAGGCAGGTTGGAAAAGGCCGGCGCATGCCGGCCTTTTTTTATCCGTAACCTACTGGGGCGTCATCGTGCGTTCGATGAGGAAATTGAGAAATGCTTGCGCCACCACCGAGAGTTGCTTGCCGGCGGGATGTCCGATATACCAATCATTGACGACCGGGAAGCCTGCCACATCGAGGATTACCGGTTCGCCCGCACTTTCCGGTCCCAGCGTATGACGTGACAGCACGGAAATGCCGAGGCCACCGATAATGGCCTGCTTGATCGCCTCGTTGCTTCCCAGCTCCATACGGATATTGGGTTTCACGCCGTGCTGATTGAAGATGCTCTCCACCGTCGTACGCGTCCCGGACCCAAGCTCGCGCATGAGGAAAGGTTCTTGCGCCACCATTTCCATCGGAATATTGCGCTGCGCGGCCAGAGGATGGTCTGGATGGGCCATGACCACGAGCTCGTTGAGCATGAATGGGCGTGCATCGAGCTCGATGCGATGTTCGGGCAGGCTGAAAATATAGAGATCGTCCAGATTCTCGTTGGCGCGCTCCAGCACGCGCTGGCGATTGGTTACCTTGAGCGCCACCTCGACACCCGGATGCAGTCGCGAGAAATCGCCAAGGATGCGCGGCACGAAATATTTGGCGGTAGAAACCACCGCGAGACGCAACTTGCCCTTCTTGAGCCCGCACATTTCCGCGATCGACATGTCGCAGCGCTCCAGCGACTGCATGATTTCACGTGCGGTTATTTCGAGCTCCTTGCCCGCTTCGGTGAGATAGATCTTGCGTCCCACCTGCTCGAACAAGGGCAGGCCGACCGCATCCGTTAGCTTTTTCATCTGCATGGAGACGGTCGGTTGCGTGAGATGCAGCTCTTCGGAAGCACGCGTGAAGCTTCCCAATCGGGCTATGGCTTCGAAAACTTCCAGCTGACGGAAAGTGGCATGGCGCATCATGATGGGTTTAGTATAGATATTTTTCTATTCATGATATAGAAACAATTGATTTTTATTTATCCTTTTTCTCTGACAAACTCCAGCTTAAGAGCACTGCGCTCTCAAACCGTATCTATTCCAAATCAGCAGGAGACAGCCATGTCGGAGACAGGAACCCTAACTGGAAAAGAAAGATATAAATCAGGGGTAATTCCCTATGCCAAAATGGGCTACTGGGAGCCCGACTATAAACCTAAAGACACTGATCTGATTGCGTTGTTCCGTATCACGCCGCAACCGGGTGTCGATTCCATAGAAGCCGCCGCCGCCGTGGCAGGCGAATCCTCCACCGCAACCTGGACCGTGGTGTGGACCGATCGCCTGACTGCCTGCGAGATGTACCGTGCCAAAGCCTTCAAGGTGGAGCCGGTGCCTAACACTGGCGAAGGCACCAAGACCGAACAGCAATACTTCGCCTACATCGCCTACGACATCGACCTGTTCGAGCCGGGCTCGATCGCCAACCTCACCGCCTCCATCATCGGCAACGTGTTCGGTTTCAAGGCCGTGAAAGCCCTGCGGCTCGAGGATATGCGCATTCCTGTCGCCTATCTCAAGACGTTCCAGGGCCCGGCCACCGGCATCGTGGTCGAGCGCGAACGCCTCGACAAGTTCGGCCGGCCGCTGCTCGGTGCGACCACCAAGCCCAAGCTCGGCCTGTCCGGCCGCAACTACGGCCGCGTGGTGTATGAAGCGCTCAAGGGCGGGCTAGACTTCGTCAAGGACGACGAGAACATCAACTCGCAGCCTTTCATGCACTGGCGCGACCGCTACCTGTACTGCATGGAGGCGGTAAACCGCGCCTCTGCCGCTACCGGCGAGGTCAAGGGTCACTATCTCAACGTGACCGCCGGCACCATGGAGGAAATGTACGAGCGTGCGGAATTCGCCAAGTCGCTCGGCTCGGTCATCATCATGATCGACCTAGTGATCGGCTATACGGCGATCCAGTCGATGGCGAAGTGGGCGCGCAAGAACGACATGATCCTGCACCTGCACCGCGCCGGCAACTCGACCTATTCGCGGCAGAAGAACCACGGCATGAACTTCCGCGTGATCTGCAAGTGGATGCGCATGGCCGGCGTCGACCACATCCACGCCGGTACCGTGGTCGGCAAACTCGAAGGGGACCCGCTGATGATCAAGGGCTTCTACGACACCTTGCGCGATACCCATACGCCGGTGAGCCTGGAGCACGGCCTGTTCTTCGAGCAGGACTGGGCCTCGCTCAATAAGGTGATGCCGGTCGCATCCGGCGGCATCCATGCCGGACAGATGCACCAGCTCATCACCTACCTCGGCGAGGACGTGGTGCTGCAGTTCGGCGGCGGAACCATCGGGCACCCGATGGGTATCCAGGCCGGCGCAACCGCCAACCGCGTCGCGTTGGAAGCGATGATCCTCGCGCGGAACGAAGGTCGCGACATCTGGAACGAAGGTCCGCAAATCCTCGAGAACGCCGCCAAGTGGTGCAAGCCGCTGCAGGCTGCGCTCGACACCTGGAAGGACATCACTTTCAACTATAGCTCGACGGATACGGCCGACTTCGTGCCGTCCACCACCGCGTCCATGTAGGAGGGATCATCATGCGCATTACTCAAGGCCAGTTTTCGTTCCTGCCCGACCTGACGGACGAGCAGATCACGAGCCAGATCAAATATGCATTGCAGAACAACTGGGCGGTCAACGTGGAGTACACCGACGACCCGCATCCGCGTAACACCTATTGGGAAATGTGGGGCATCCCGATGTTCGACCTGCGCGATCCGGCAGGCATCTTGATGGAAGTCAACGAATGCCGCAAAACCTATCCCAGCTCCTATGTGCGCGTCACCGCTTTCGACAGCACTCGGGGTTGGGAAACGCCGCGCATGTCCTTCATCGTGAACCGCCCGCAGGTAGAGCCGGGCTTCAAGGTCGTGCGCCAGGAAGTGGACGGTCGCAACATACGCTACACCGTGCATTCCTATGCAACCGACAAACCCGAAGGCGAGCGTTATTGAGTCGATGTTTTGATTCCCCCGGCCGCGTCTCGCTTCCCCTTTGCATTTGCGGGATGCGGCCACCTTTGTTAGCGAGATTTCCGCCGTGAACGATATTACCGATGCCACCCCGGTCGATCTGCGCAAGGTCTACGAAGAATCCAATATCCAGCAGGTACTGGATCAACTCGACCAGGAGCTGATCGGCCTCAAGCCAGTCAAGAGCCGTATCCGGGAGATTGCTGCCCTGCTACTCGTGGACAAGCTGCGCGAGCAGGTAGAGTTGTCTGCACAGTCGCCTTCACTGCACATGTGCTTCACCGGCAACCCCGGAACCGGCAAGACCACGGTCGCGATGCGCATGGCGGAAATCCTCCACCGTTTGGGATATGTGCGACAGGGACACGTCGTCGCAGTCACACGTGACGATCTGGTGGGCCAGTACATCGGCCATACCGCTCCCAAAACCAGGGAGGTCTTGAAAAAAGCCATGGGAGGCGTGCTCTTCATCGATGAGGCCTACTACCTCTACAAACCCGAGAACGAGCGCGATTATGGCGCAGAATCCATCGAAATCCTGCTCCAGGTCATGGAGAACCAGCGCGAGGACCTGGTCGTGATCCTCGCCGGCTACAAGGATCGCATGGACAAGTTTTTCCAGAGCAACCCGGGTATGTCGTCACGTATTGCGCATCACATCGACTTTCCGGATTACACCCAGGAAGAATTGCTGCAAATTGCGAAGCTGATGGTGGCCAAGCTCAACTACCGCTTTAGCCCGGAAGGAGAGAAAACTTTCGCCGACTATATTGCAAAGCGCATGGAGATGCCCAACTTCGCCAACGCACGCTCCATCCGCAACGCCCTCGACCGGGCGCGGTTGCGGCAGGCCAACCGCCTGTTCGTCAGCCACGGCAAGGCACTCACACGCAAGGATCTAGTGACGATCGAGGCCGAGGACATTCTTGCCAGCCGGGTATTTGCGCAGTCCGCTCAATAAGGCAGTAGCATTCGCTGGACAAAGCCGGCCCGGCAATTGACGTCCAGAATATACGCGGCCTTCTCAACCGAAGCGGATTTTCATCAGCAACACCGCCCCGGCAAGCAGCAAGGTGAGGCCATTGGCAATCATGACGGGCCAGGAGCCTATCAAGAGGCCGTAGATGGCCCAGAGCGCCACCCCAGCGGTGAATATGGCGTACATGCCCAACGAAATATCCTTGGTATGCCGCGTGCGCCAAACCTGCCATACCTGAGGAATGAACGAGACGGTGGTCAATGTCGCCGCCAGCGAACCTGTCCACTCAGAAAGCAGCATGGAAATCATTTTCTGGCCGCCTTGCAGCCCTGATAGGCAATTGTCGGGCCATCGGAGAGCGACCACTGGTCGCCACTCTGCTCGACTACCGCAACACCGTTGGTGTAGCGCGATCCGTTTTTGGTCAACAGGACTTCGCGGTCAGGATAGATCAACCACGCCGATGCGCCGTTATCCGCGAACCGCAGATAGAAATGCTTGCCTGCCTCGCACTGGAATTCGGTCGCATTCATCAAGCGTCGCGGCTGTCCATCGGCCTTGCTGCCACTGAACGGCCACACCTTGTCCATGTTCATGCTGCTGCAGGCGGCCAATGCCAGCCCGGAAATCGCCGCCACTGCGGCCGTCTTGAACTTCATCGAAATGCTCTCCTGTTGTTTCAGTGTGGTTAACGGCGCCGGGTACCACCAAACAAAGACCCCAGCACGCCACGTATGATCTGGCGCCCCAATTCCGATCCGATGGTCCGTGCCGCACTTTTGGCGACTGCCTCCAGAACGGAATCGCGTGGCCGCCCCTTGCCGGATGCACTCGACGTGCCGAGTACACTGCCCCAGTCGAATCCCCGATCGCTATCGGCCGGTTGCTGCGCGGGCGACTGCGCAGCACGTGCCTTGAGAATTTCATAGGCGGATTCCCGGTCGACCAGCTTCTCATAGTGCCCGTAAAGCAGGGAATTACGGATCACCTGCTGTCGTTCCGCGTCGCTCGCCGGGCCGATACGACTCCGCGGTGGGCAGACAAAGGCACGTTCCACCGGGGCCGGGCGCCCTTTCTCGTCCAGCATGGAGACGAGTGCTTCGCCCACGCCCAGTTCGGTGATGGCGGCTTCGACATTCACTTCGGGATTGGGCCGGAAGGTTTCCGCTGCCGACTTCACCGCCTTCTGGTCGCGTGGCGTAAACGCGCGCAGCGCATGCTGCACCCGGTTGCCAAGCTGCCCCAGCACCACGTCCGGGATATCGAGCGGATTCTGGCTGACGAAATAGACTCCGACACCTTTTGAACGGATCAGGCGAACCACCTGCTCGATTTTCGTCATCAAGGCTGGCGGCGCATCGTTGAACAGCAGGTGCGCCTCGTCGAAGAAAAAAACCAGTTTGGGTTTATCCAGGTCTCCGACCTCGGGCAGGTTCTCGAACAATTCGGACAATAACCATAGCAACAGCGTGGCATACGTCCGCGGCGCATTGCACAATTTCTCGCCGGCCAGGATATTGATGACGCCCTGCCCGTTCGCATCGGTCTGCATGAGATCGTCGAGGTTGAGCATGGGCTCGCCAAAAAGCTGATCGCCTCCCTCCTGCTCCAGTTGCAGCAACCCACGCTGGATTGCACCGACGCTCGCCGTGGAAATATTGCCATAGCTCGCGGTGAACTCGCTTGCATGTTCCGCAGCGTACTGCAGCATCGCACGCAGATCCTTCAGGTCGAGCAACAACCAGCCATTGTCGTCTGCAATCTTGAATACCGCCGTCAGCACGCCGGACTGGGTGTCGTTGAGGTTCAGCATGCGTGCCAGCAGCAATGGTCCCATATCGGAAACCGTGGCACGCAGCGGATGGCCGCGCTCAGCGTAGACGTCCCAGAACACCACAGGATTAGCCGCATAGGCGAAGCCGTCGAGCTGCAACTCCGTCACCCGAGCCTCGACCTTGGCGTTGCCGCCGCCAAGCTGGCTCATGCCGGAAAGATCGCCTTTGACGTCGGCCATGAACACCGGCACACCCATACTTGAAAATTGCTCGGCCAGCGTCTGCAATGTCACGGTCTTGCCGGTGCCGGTCGCGCCTGCGATCAAACCGTGGCGATTGGCCATGCGCGGCAACAGATATAGGGAGTGACGGCTTTTGGCTATCAGCAAGGGTTCTGACATGGGGTGATTTCCGGAATGATCTGGGACGCTATGGTACCTGCGATGCAGCCGGGCGACTAGATTTCACCCTTGCGCGCCTTGTCCATCATCCAGATCAGCGTGTCTTCAATCTGTTGCGCGGCCGCACGGGCACGCTCATTGACTTCGCCGAGATAGCGCAGTGCATAGGTCGGGCGGTCGAGCGCCATGTACAGCGCCCCCTGTTTTTCGTAGATGGCGATCCGGCATGGTGCGAACGCGGCAAACTCGGGATAATCCTGCAGTACCTCGGCTCCGATGCCCAGGCTGCAATAGGTGCGCACCTCCAACACGCCTTGCAGCGGGATGCCGCGTTCGCGGATATGCTTGCCGATCGGAAACGTCGCCGGGCTGACGAAATTCTTGCCTTCGGCCGCCACCTGCAGGCTGGTTACCACATCGTCATAAGTAACGCCTGGCTCCACTGGCACGATATAAAGCGCGGAATCCGGATTGACCGGTGGCAACGGGGCCGCCGACAAGTTCGTCGCCAACAGCAGCATGACGACGAAAACGCTCCAATGGCGCATGTTCAACTCCTTCTCTCAATCTAATCCGCCTATAATACGCGCCCTCGACTATCACGGAGGCGCATCATGGCCGACAACACACAGCAAGGTTCGCTGGACGCATACACCCCCGCCGAAATGGCCTACCGGGTGGAAACCGTCGGCGTCTACAAAGCCGGCATGAGCATTTACCGCATGCTGGTGCTCGGCATCCTGGCCGGCTCCTTCATTTCGCTCGGCGCAATGAATTATCTGACCGGCGTAGCCCAAGGTCTGCCCAAACTAGTGGGGTCGACGCTGTTCAGCCTGGGCCTCGTGCTCTGCGTCGTCGGTGGCGCGGAACTGTTTACGAGTAACAACCTGATTTCCATGGCCTGGGCGCAGGGTCAGGTAAAGACCCGCGCCGTCGTGCGCAACTGGTTCTGGATCTATTTCGCCAACATGATCGGCTGCCTCGGCACCGTCGCCCTCGCCTATGGCTCCGGTATCCTGCATACCGTCGACCTCGCGTTCGGCGTGCAGGCGCTGAAAATCGCGATTGTCAAAACCACACACCCCTTTCACGAGATTTTCTTCAAGGGCATTTTCTGCAACGCCCTGGTCTGCCTGGGTGTCTGGCTGTGCTATGCCGCACGCAGCGTGACCGATCGCATTCTCAGCCTGATCCTGCCGGTTTCCGCATTCGTCAACATGGGATTCGAGCACTGCATCGCCAATATGTTCTTCATTCCGTTGGGCATGCTGGCCTCCCATGATCCTGCCGTGGTGGCCGCTTCGCACATTGCGCCGGAAGTGGTCGCACAGCTCAACATCTCGAGCTTTCTTCACAACCTCATCGCCGCCACCATGGGCAATATCATCGGCGGCTCGGTACTCGTCGCAGGGATGTATTACCTGGTATACATGCGCGGCGAGCATCGCATGCGCGGCGTCGCCATCATGACCGGATTCAACGAAAAACCAAAGAAGGGTTAAGAGCCATTCCAGTAGGCTCTAAGCCTCAGGCGGATTTCTTGAGCGCGGCATTCACGGCCACCTGATCCAGTTGCGGTGCCAACATCTGGATGAAGGCATACTGGTAGCCACGCAGATAGGCATCCCGGCGAATGCCGATATGCGTCGTGCTGGGCGGAAACAGGTGGCTGGCATCCAGCATCTCCAGCCCGACATCCCGCTCCGGGTCATAGGCAATCTTGGCCAGCAGCCCAATGCCCAGACCCAGCGTGACGTAAGTCTTGATCACATCGGCATCAATCGCGGTCAACACAAAATTGGGCTCCAGGCCTTTTTCCGCGAAGGTGCGCGTCATCAGCAATCCGCCGGTAAATGAAAAATCGTACGTCACGATCGGGTATCGTGCGATTTTTTCGAGCGTCAGCGGCGCATCCTTCAACAGGGGATGCCCCCTGGGCACAACGACGCAGCGGTTCCACTGATAGCACGGCAGGCACAGGATATCCGGATAATTGGTAATGGTTTCGGTCGCCATGCCCAGATCGGCCTCGCCGCTTACGACTTGCTCCGCCACCTGCGTCGGATTGCCCTGGTGTATGGTCAAACGCACGCCGGGATATTTTTCTATGAATGCCGTCACTGCCGGGGGCAGACGATAGCGCGCCTGCGTGTGGGTGGTGGCGATGGTCAGGCTGCCGCTAACATCGTGGCTGAATTCCTCGCCGACCCGTTTGATGTTTTCCATCTCGCGCAGCACTTGTTCTGCGCGGGCCAGGATGATGCGCCCCGGCTCGGTGACACCCACCAGCCTTTTGCCGTTGCGCTGAAAAATCTGCAAATCGAGCTCCTCTTCCAGCAACTGGATCTGCTTGCTCACTCCCGGCTGCGAAGTATGCAGCGCATCAGCCGCCAGTGAGACATTCAGGCCCTGCCGGGCGACTTCGCGTATATAGCGTAACTGATGCAGTTTCATGATGCGCTCCATATAACCAAAATATCAATATTATAGAATTACATATTATTATAACGTCTTATTTTCCTGATATAGTGCTTGCCTGTTCGTTAAGTAAGCAAGGCTGGCGCGTGGATATCGGCTATATTTTCTCGGGGTTCCTGGTAGGCATGCTGGTGGGCATCACCGGGGTTGGCGGCGGCTCCCTGATGACGCCCTTGCTGGTATTCCTGTTCGGGTTCAAGCCTGCCATTGCCGTGGGGACCGACCTGCTGTTTGCCGCCATCACCAAGACCGGTGGGGTCTTGGTCCACCACGGCAACCACAAATCGGTGGAATGGCGCATTGTCGCCCTGCTGGCTACAGGCAGTCTGCCTGCGGCATTCGTCACGCTGTTCGTGCTGAAGCACTTTGCCGAGGTCGGCCGGGATATCACCCACGTCATGACCTATGCACTGGGTTTTGCACTGATCCTGACCGCCATGGCTCTATTTTTCCGCACTTATGCGCAAAAAGCAGGTCAATCAAGCGAAAGCGACCAACCGGGCCGTTTTCATCATCTGCAGGCGCCAGCAACCGTTGCAGTCGGGCTGGTTCTCGGTGTACTGGTCACCTTGTCCTCGGTCGGCGCCGGCGCGCTCGGCACGGTGGCCTTGCTGTTCCTTTACCCGCGCCTGCCTAGCGTCAAGGTAGTCGGCACCGATCTCGCCCACGCCATCCCCCTTACGGCAATCGGCGGCTTCGGCCACCTGCAGCTGGGCCACGTGGATTTCGCCTTGCTAGGTAGTCTGCTGGCAGGCTCGCTGCCCGGCATCTGGATTGGCAGCCATATCAGTGCGAAAATACCGGAAAATGTGCTTCGCCCTACCCTGGCCACGGTATTGATGCTGATCGGCTTCAAATTTGTTCTATAGAAGACTCTGAATATGTATACCTACGACAACTTCGACCAACACATCCTCGACGAGCGCGTGACCCAGTTCCGGAATCAAACGCAGCGCTACCTGGCCGGAGAGCTCAGCGACGACGAGTTCCGCCCCTTGCGCTTGCAAAACGGCCTCTACATCCAGCGCCATGCGCCGATGTTCCGCATCTCGGTGCCCTACGGCAACCTCGCCAGCCGCCAGCTGCGCAAGCTTGCTTTCCTCGCTCGTACCTACGATCGCGGGTACGGGCATTTCACGACCCGCACCAACGTCCAGTTCAACTGGCCTGCGCTGGAGAACGTGCCCGAGATGCTGGCCGAGCTGGCCAGCGTGCAGATGCACGCTAACCAGACTTCCGGCAACAACATCCGCAACATCACGGCTGACCCTTTCGCCGGCGTGGCGCCCGACGAAGTCGCTGATCCGCGTCCGTTTGCGGAGATCCTGCGCCAATGGTCGACCTACAACCCGGAATTCGCCTATCTGCCGCGCAAGTTCAAGATCGCATTCAACAGCGCCGCCGAGGATCGCGTGGTCCTGCGGGTATATGACATCGGCCTTGACCTGATCCACAACGCAGCGGGCGAACTGGGTTTCCGCATCCTGGTGGGCGGCGGACTGGGTCGCACGCCGATCCTTGGTGAAGAGATCGCGGATTTCGTGCCCTGGCAACACGTGATTACCTACTGCGAGTCGATCGTGCGCGTCTACAACCGCTGGGGCCGCCGCGACAACATCTGGAAAGCGCGCATCAAAATTCTCGTCAAGGCGCTCGGTGTGGAAGAATTCCGCCGTCAGGTCGAAGAAGAATGGGTACATTGCAAGGATGGCCCGAACACGATCACCGAAGCCGAGCTGGCCCGCGTGTCGGCACACTTCGCGCCACCACCCTACGAAGCGCTGCCTGCGCAGGACGCTGCCTTTGATGCCCTGCTGGCGCAGAACAAGGCATTTTCGACCTGGTTCAAGCGCAATGTGCGCGCGCATCGCCAACCCGGTTACGCCTCGGTGATCCTGTCGCTGAAAAAGACCGGCATCGCACCGGGCAATGTGAGCGCAGACCAGATGGATCTGATCGCCGACCTGGCCGACCGCTATAGTTTCGGTGAAGCGCGCATGCTGCACGAGCAGAACGTGGCGCTCGCGGACGTACGCCGGCAAGATCTGTTCGAGGTGTGGCAAGCCGCGCGCGAGGCTGGCCTGGCAACGCCGAACATCGACCTCCTGACCGATATGATCTGCTGCCCCGGCGGTGATTTCTGCTCTCTGGCCAACGCGCGCTCGATCCCGATTGCCGAGGCCATCCAGCGCCGCTTCGATGACATCGACTATCAGCACGACATAGGCGAAATCGACATCAACATTTCCGGCTGCATGAACTCCTGCGGGCACCATCACGTCGGCCACATTGGCATCCTCGGTGTCGATAAGCATGATGAAGAGTGGTACCAGATCAGCATCGGCGGCACGCAGGGCAACAACACCGCGCTGGGCAAGGTAATCGGCCCCTCCTTCGCGCTGGGCCAAGTCGTCGGCGTGATCGAGAAGCTGCTTGAAACCTACGTCGACCTGCGCTTTGAAGACGAGCGCTTCATCGACACCGTACAACGCGTCGGCATCGATCCCTTCAAAGATCGCGTCTATGCCGCCCATCAACCGCAAAAGAAAGTCGCCCATGCCTGAGAAGATCATCAAGAACGGTCGCCTTGTCGATGATGCACGCCTTATCGTGCGTCTCACCGAGAGTGATGCGCCAACAGACATTACCGTGCCGGCCGGTCCGGTGCTGGTGCCGCTGGCCGTATGGCAGAGCCGGCGCGAATCCCTGGCGCCGCGTGCAGGCACCGGGGAAGTCGGCGTCTGGCTCGCTGCCGGCGAAGACGTGGCCGAGGTCGCCGGCGACCTCGACGTGCTATGCGTGATCGGGCTGGATTTCCCCAAGTTTACCGATGGCCGCAGTTACTCCGCCGCCACGCTGCTGCGCACCCGTTATGGCTATACCGGCGAATTGCGCGCCATCGGCGAGGTCTTGCGCGACCAGTTCAACTACATGACACGTTGCGGTTTCGACACCCTGCAGCCACGCGCCGGCCGGTATACCGAAGCGCAACTTGAAGCGGCGGTGGCCAGCATCAGCGACTTCACCCAGCCCTATCAGCGCTCGGTTAAGGATCCGTTGCCACTGTTCCGTCGCGTCGACCGCAGTGCAGCATGAGCGGCGAAGTTAGCATGCTGCGACCGGTAGCCAGCAACCCGGCGACTAGCCCGGTGCTGACGGATGCGCTGAAATTAACGGTCGAGGGAAAGTGCGCCGCCGTACTGCGACTGTTGAAGGATGCCATTGCCGAGTTCGGCACTGATTACGCCATCGCTTTTGCCAACAGCATGGGTGCCGAAGACATGGTGCTGAGCGACATCATTCTGCGTGAGCAGCTGCCCATCGAGATTTTCACGCTGGACACCGGCCGCCTGCCGGCCGAAACCTACGAACTCATGGCCGAGCTGGAAAGCGTCTACCAGACCAGGCTCAAAACCCTGTTCCCGCGTCACGAATCGGTGGAAGCTTACGTGCGCGAACATGGAATCAACGCCTTCTACACCTCCATCGACCTGCGCAAGGCCTGCTGCCACATGCGCAAGGTAGAGCCATTACAGCGTGCGCTGCACGGCAAAAAAGCCTGGATTACCGGCATGCGCGCGCAGCAGTCCGCCACGCGCGCCGCATTGCCCATACGCGAATTCGATGCCGGCAACCAGCTAGAGAAATTCAATCCATTGGCCAACTGGACCGAGCAGGAAACCTGGGCCTATATCCGCCTCTTCGACGTGCCCTACAACAAACTGCACGACCAGTTCTACCCCAGCATCGGCTGTGCGCCTTGTACCCGGGCGGTTGCCATGGGCGAGGACATTCGCGCCGGGCGTTGGTGGTGGGAAGACGAAGCCAGCAAGGAATGCGGCCTGCACGTAAAAAAACCAGCGCCGTAACACCTACCAAGTAAGAGAACCACATGACCACGTTGACCCGACAAACCCTTTCTCACCTCGACTGGCTGGAGGCCGAAGCCATCCATATCATGCGCGAAGTCGCCGGCCAGTGCGAACGACCCGTGCTGCTGTTTTCCGGCGGCAAGGATTCCGTCTGCATGCTGCGCATCGCCGAAAAGGCGTTTCGTCCCGGCAAGTTCCCCTTCCCGCTGATGCACATCGACACCGGCCACAATTACAAGGAAGTGGTTGAGTTCCGCGACAAGCGCGCCGCCGAGCTGGGCGAGCGCCTGATCGTGCGCTCGG
>CAMLDQ010000050.1 GCA_946478965.1 uncultured Methylobacillus sp.
CGATCCTGACAAAAGGGCGGAAGGCTTGCCTTCTCGCCCTTTTGTTATTGTTACCGGCCATCGCCTACTGGCCTGCCCTGCAGGGCGGCTACTTCCTCGACGATTATCCTAACATCGTCAACAATCAATTCATTCAGATCCACAAGCTGGACCTCGCCTCGCTGTGGACGGCGATGCATTCGACCGACTCCGGCCCGCTCGGGCGCCCGCTGGCGCTCATCAGCTTCGCCCTGAACTACGCGTTTTCCGGCCTCGACCCTTTCTACTTCAAGCTCACGAATCTTGTAATTCATCTGGGTACCGGCATCGGCATTTTGCTGCTGGTGAACCAGACATTCAGCCGGCTGACTGGAAATACCAGAGCCGCCTTCTGGCTTGCCTTTTCTACCGCCTTGCTCTGGTTGGTGCACCCGCTCAATGTGTCGACCGTCATGTACGTGGTGCAACGCATGACAGCCCTGGCGGCATTTTTCACTGTCTGGGGCCTGGTTGCTTATATGCATGGGAGAGTGCGCATCCTGGAGCAGCGAGCCCACGGCTGGCAATGGATAATGGCTGGTTTGCTGATCGGTGGCATCGGCCTTTTCGCAAAAGAAAACGCCATCCTGATGGTGGGTTATCTGTTCGCGATCGAATGGGCGATTTTCCGGTTCGAGATGCCATCGCGCAAACAGCAGATCGGCATGCAGATTTTCTTCTGCGCCGCCTTCATCGCCCCCTTGATATGGATGCTCTCCACCCACATGCTTTCCCAGAGCTGGATCACGACAGCCTACGCCAAAAGGCCATTCACGCTCGACGAACGGCTTTTCACCGAAACGCGGGTATTGTGGGATTACATTGGCTCGATATGGCTGCCCAACATCCAGCACATGGGGCTGTACCACGATGACTACCCTGTATCGCATGGCTTTTTCGCGCCTGTTTCAACAGCACTAGCCATCGCCGGGCATGCAGTCTTGGTACTGGCAGCGATCTTCCTGCGCCGCCGCTTTCCCATTTTTTCATTCGCAGTCGCATGGTTCTATATCGGCCATTCGGTGGAAGCCGGGGTGTTGCCTCTGGAGCTCAAGTACGAACATCGTAATTACTTGCCGATGCTCGGCATGCTGATGCTTATGGTCTATGGCGTATATGCGCTTACTGCCCGCCTGCAGCAGACCGGAAGGCTGCGTGTGCTGATATTATTCTTCGGCATCGTCACCTTTGCCGGCAGCACCTTCGTGCGAGCCTCGCAGTTCGGCGATTTCTGGGGCTTTGCACCCATGGAAGCGGAGCACCACCCGCTCTCGTCCCGGGCAAACCAGAATGCAGCTTTTACGCTGATGACCTTCATGCAACAGACCGGGCGATCGAGCCAGGAAATGCTCGCGGAAACGGAGAAATACCTGCACCGTTCGATTCAGGCCAATCCCGACAGTACCGCTTCGCTGTTTACGGCAATATTGATGCTGCCGGGCTTGAAGCATCAACCGCCATCGGACGACATGCTTCTTGAATTGTCACGGCGACTACTCCAGAATCGCCCGGACGCAGGCATCAACAGTTATTTCGTAGCGCTTCTCGGCCAAGCGTCGGAAGGCAAGCTGTACATAAGCCACAAGCAAGTCGAGCAACTGTTCGATGCGGCGGAAGCCAATCCTTATATGTCGCCGGGGACCAAAGCCGATATCATCGCTTCTCGCGCCGCCTATGCCCAGTCGGTGATACATGACAATCAGAATGCCAGGACTCAAATCGACAAGGCGCTGGCGATGGCCCCAGGCCGGAGCGGTATTTACGTGCCCGCCGTGTGGATTTACCAGGAGGCAGGGCAGTGGCAGGTAGCCTCATCACTTCTCGAAAAGCTGAAAAAACTTGACGTGTATGGGATCGAACACGATAGCATTGCCTGGCTGAGTCAGCGACAATTAAAACAATGATGAATATTCCATACTCTATCGTAATCCCCGCGCGCAACGAGGCTGACAGCCTGCGCCTGCTGCTACCGAAACTGGGCACGATGCTCCCGGAGTCAGAAATCATCGTCGTGGATGATGGGTCCATCGATGAAACCGCTTCTGTTGCCAGCGCTCTCGGAGCCCACGTGGTACATCACCCAAAAAGCTTGGGGAATGGCGCAGCCATCAAATCAGGCACGCGCGCGGCGAGAGGGAAAACCCTGATCTTCATGGATGCCGACGGACAACATAAGCCGGAAGACATTCCGAAATTGATCGCAAAACTCGAGTCAGGCTATGACATGGTCATCGGGGCAAGATCGCGTGAATCGCAGGCGGGCTGGCACCGCGCTTCCGCAAACAGGTTGTACAACCTTCTGGCAAGCTGGATGGTGGGCCACCCTGTACTGGATCTGACGTCGGGCTTTCGCGTGGTGAAGGCAGACATGTTCAGAAAGTTTATTTATCTGCTTCCCAACGGGTTTTCCTACCCAACCACGAGTACGATGTGTTTCTTCCGGGCCGGGCACGCGATCGATTACGTACCGATCGTGGCACCAAAAAGAATAGGCAAAAGTCATTTGCGCATCTGGCGCGACGGCGTACGCTTCCTGCTGATCATGTTCCGGATTGCCACGCTTTATTCGCCGCTGAAACTATTTTTCCCCATCAGCCTGGCATTTTTTCTGACGGGTATCGGCTATTCGGCTTATACCCTAAGCGTCATGCACCGCTTCACCAACATGAGCGCCCTGCTGTTCATCACGGCCATTCTGGTATTCCTGATCGGGCTGGTATCGGAACAGATTACGATGCTGAACTACAAGGACAGCGAATAAGCAGCTCGCCGATGAAACCTTTTTCTGTGCTCATGACCAGCACCTCCTACCCCAAGGATGATTCTGACTGGCGCGCACGTTTCATCGCAGACATGGTCGCTTCGCTGGCCGCGAGAGATGATCTTCGGCTTTTTTTATGGGCGCCTCCGGGAAAACTGCCCAACCAAGTGTTTTCATTGCTTGATGCGGATGACGCCAGATTTCTGGAGAGCATGAGTCAGATGGGGGGGATGGCACACCTGCTCCGCACCGCGAAATTCGCGGCCGCGCGCAATGGCATCCAGTTGCTCGCCAGGCTGCGCAAATGCTTCGCGCGCGCGCCCAGCGATCTTTTGCATATCAACTGGCTGCAGAATGCGCTGGCCTTGCCCTGCAAAGACAAGCGGCCAGTGCTGATCACCGTGCTCGGCAGCGATTATCGTCTCCTCGGGATTCCTGGCGTGACTTGGGCGCTTAGGCACAAGCTGCGCGGCCGTAAGGCGCATATCGCCCCGAATGCGGAATGGATGGCTCCGATGCTGCACAACAAGTTCGGCGACATTGCCAAAGTGGAGGCCATCAGCTTCGGCATCGATGCTGCCTGGTATTCGATCCGCCGTTCCCAGTCCGCCGCCAGCACCGGAAGATGGCTCACCGTTGCACGCGTCACACGCGGCAAGATCGGCAATCTTTTCGCATGGGGCAAGGATTGTTTTGTCGGCGCAAGAACACTGCATCTTCTCGGACCCCATCAGGATAGTAGCGTGCAGCTCCCCTCTTGGGTCCATTACCATGGCCCGACCTTTCCGGAGGCACTCGCCTCGGACTGGTTCCCCGAAGCCGCCGGCCTGGTCAGCCTCAGCCAACACGACGAGGGACGCCCGCAAGTCATGCTTGAAGCAATGGCGGCCGGCTTGCCTGTCATTGCTTCGGATCTACCGGCCCATCGAGATATCATACAGAATCGTAAAACCGGGTTTCTGGTCTCCTCGCAAGAAGAATTGCACGAGGCACTGGATTTTCTCTCCGTTCCTGAAAACAACCTGCAATTCGGCTCAGCGGCGCGCGAACTGGCAGTCCAACGTTATGGCACCTGGGCTGACTGCGCTACGCGTTATCACGCTGCCTACACGGAGCTTCTTCGGCCATGACAGCAAAACGGCGAATTTTGATTCTGGGCGGTGGCGGATTTCTGGGACGCGCGCTCGCGCATGACTTGCTCAACCGCGGCTATCCAGTCACCAGACTGGATACGCAACCGATGGTTGCCATTAACGAGGCAGACGACCAAAGGGTCGTTGGAAATCTGGCTGATACACAAACTATCCTCCCTCTGCTCCAGAACTGCGACACCCTGATCCATTTAGCGAGCGGCACGACTCCTTCAGTATCCTCCGGACGACCGACGCTGGAGGCCGAATGCAATATCGAGCCCACGCTGCGCCTGCTGGAACTGGCTAAAGACTCCGATTTCAGGCATCTTGTCTTCGTATCATCCGGCGGCACGGTGTATGGCGACCCCGCACAGCTGCCGGCGAGCGAAGCGCTGAATGCGGCTCCGCGCTCCTATCACGCCGCCGGGAAGATTGCACTGGAAGCCTTCCTGAATGCGCACCGCCACCTGAGCGGACGCACAGTCACGATCCTGCGCCCTTCCAACCTTTATGGCCCCGGGCAGACACTGAGAAAAGATTTCGGCGTTATCCGCAACATGCTCGAGCATCTGCGCAGCGGCCAACCCATGCCGGTCTGGGGTGACGGGAAGAATATTCGCGACTATCTCTACATCTCGGACATGGTGGCTGCCTGCCAGCTCGTGGTCGAACGCGGCTGTGACAACGCCACGTTCAATGTGGGCGCTGGCATCGGCACCTCCATTCTTGAACTGGTAAGCACAGTCGAGCAAATCACCGGCAAACGCCTCGCGACCGAAACGTTGCCTGCCCGTTCCGTGGATGTCCGGGCCATTGTGCTCGATTGCGCCCTTTTTTCTGGCACGACCGGATGGCAGCCCAGAGTCACACTCCCGGACGGCATTCGTCAAACATGGGAATGGTTGCAATCGCTATGACCCGGGCGACGCCTCCGCTCTGTTCGGTCTGCATTGCGAACTACAACGGGATCGACATCATCGCAGCATGCATTGAATCGGTCCTTGAGCAGGAAACCGGCGCCGGGATCGAAATTATCGTCCATGACGACGCCTCCACGGACGGATCGGCTGAATTCATTCGACAGCGATACCCGCAAGTCCAATTCATCGCCAGCAGCGAAAATGTCGGATTCTGCATCAGCAACAACCGCATGGCTGCAGCCGCGAAAGGAAAATACCTGTTACTGCTCAACAACGACGCGCAACTGCTACCGGGTGCCTTGATGGCATTGCTGGAGCATGCCGAAGCCTCCCCGGAGCCGGCGATCCTCACCCTGCCGCAATACGATTCCACGACACGGCAACTCATAGACGCAGGCTGCATGCTGGACCCCTTTTTAAACCCCGTGCCCAATTTGAATCCGGCACAAGGCGACGTAGGCATGGTGATCGGCGCATGTTTATGGATTCCCAAGAACTTGTGGGACAAGATCGGTGGATTCCCCGAGTGGTTCGAGTCGATAGGGGAGGATCTTTATCTGTGCTGCGTAGCCAGGCTGTGGGGATACCGGGTAGCCACACTTGAAGCTTCCGGCTATCTACACGCGGTCGGATACAGCTTCGGCGGTGGCAAGGCAGAACAAAAACGCCTCACCATCAGCAGGAAGCGAAGACGCCTCAGCGAGAAAAACAAGAATATCACCATGTTGCTGTGTTATCCCGCCTGGGTGTTGGTGGTGCTGTTTCCGGTTCATTTGCTCTTACTGCTGCTTGAAGGCGTGGTACTTGCCAGCATTAAGCGCGATGCAGCTATTTTCAAGGAGATTTACTGGAACAGTATCGAAGCCTTGTATGTGGACAAATCGCGCATTCTTGCCAAAAGAAGGGAAATCCAAAGGTCAAGGAGATCCGGCGTACAGCATTTCTTCAGCATGCACACCTGGATGCCCCGCAAATTGAGCCTACTGCGCGAATTTGGCTTACCTCGTTAGCCGAATACGGCGGATTTCAATACCAGAAAAATGCCGCTTTCAGCGCTTTTTTCAATACGGGGTACCGAGCCAGCCGTTTATTAATGCGTTCAAATAGCGCTCGAGCAAGCCTGTAAAAATGCTTACGGCACACAAGCGCCAACTCTGCAAAAAAAGATGGCTGACCATCACGCACTGTGGAGCCGATTCGCGTATCAGGAAATCCAGCCAGCCTGGTTGCGCCTTTTTTCGCTCTCAGCGTAGCCTCGAGAAATTGCCGGCCGTACTTCTGGTCCGGCTCCAGATGGCAGCCCTCGGCCCATTCGTTCCAGGCATTGATGAAGACAAATTGCGACTTTTGGCGGCTTTCCTCGGTCGCCCGGGCCATCGCCTGGGACAGCCAGAACTCGTAATTGCCCGGCGTCCCATTCAAAAAAATCATTGCCCGGTCCCCGACCCGGGCGCTATTGTCCCAAGCGGGGAATACCCCCCTGAAAACCCGCTCACCGTGGTGCCCACGGTTCAGATAGGCTTGGGCCAATAAGTGGTAAGACATCACGGCTCCTTTGAACGGGCGCGCGAACTCCATGGATGCATTCGCGCTTTCCACACCCAGCAAAGCCCTGTTGTGTGGTGGAAATTCCACGCCGCTATCGAATCCAAAACCTTTGTAATCGAAATTGTTGTGCGTCAGAACGGCGCTCAGATGCACTTCCCCAATGCCTTCAAGCCGGAACTGTTCCCTCCATTCTCGCATCACCCGCTCCAGATTCGGTATTTGCTGCGGACGATAGATCAGCAGCAGTGGCAGCCCGTCGCAACGAATGTAGCGTGTGTCACGCAGATAGCGCGCAACATCCTGTGCAAAAGCCTGAGCATCCTCAGGCCGATAACGTTGCTCAATCAGGATTTCCTGTTCATCACCGCTCCAGCGCCGGGTCCAATTCTCGTTCGCCCAGCACAGGCAAAAGGGCATTTCGCTGGTCGGGTCGGCCAGCATGTCTTCCAAGGGCGCCTCAAGCAGACGCTTGCCGGAAAACCAGTAGTAGTGATAGCAAAAACCATCGATTCCGAAGTCCTTGGCCAGACGGATTTGCTGATGCCGCGCCTCGCGCAGCCTTAAATCATAAAATCCCAGGTCCGATGGCAGTTGCGGCTGGTAATGTCCCTCGAACAACGGCATGGCTCTGGTGACGTTGGTCCATTCCGTGAAACCTTCCCCCCACCAAGCGTTGTTTTCAGGAATCGGATGAAACTGAGGCAAATAGAAGGCGATCAGTTTGACCGGAGCCGCATCGGAATTAGCCAACGCGCGATTTTTTTCGTTAGAGGACATCAGCTTTTCTTGTACTTGTATCGATTTTTTGCGATCCACGCCGAGCTCACGCGGTAGAACGCCTGGCCTGGCAATGCAGTCAGCACTCTCACCCAACACATCCAGTGGGTCGGATTAAGCATCAGCGCCTTGATAAAATAGCCACGCCCCTCCCGCATTTTTCCGGCAAGGCAAGCCGCGCCCGCCAAATCATAATATTGCCTCGCCAGCGCGCATCTGTCGCTGACGTAAAGATCCTCGTGCTTCTCCAGAATAATTTTTAGCGCCTGATAGATGCGCGAATTATCGGTGGTAATGCTGCTTTCCGTATGGAACGCAAGCAGCAGCGGCTCATCGAGGCAAACGAACTCGCAATGCTTGGCCAAACGAATAAACAACTCCCAATCCTGAAACCTGGGCAATCGCTCATCAAAGTATCCAACGGCTTTGAGCGCACTGCGACGCACAACTGAAGCTTGGGTCGTAACGAAATTTCCCTTCAGAATCGCGGGCAGTATCCGGCCAGATGTCATTTCGGTGGAATTCGGCGGGTAATAGCAGGCACCTTTGTTTTCTATTCGGAAGAAACCGCAATACACTACGCCGACTTCGAGCGGGGCCGAAGCAAAGGCCTCCATCTGCTTTTCCAGCTTTTGGCAAAGCCATTCGTCATCGCTGTCCTGGAATGCGATGAATTCCGCCGCAGCATGACTGATTCCGAGATTTCGCGCGGCTGCGGCGCCAAGTCGCTTCTCACTTGCCACATAGCGCACCCTAGGGTCGGTGAATGACATTACTAACTGCCTGGTATCGTCTGTAGAGCCGTCATCGACGACTATGACTTCCAGCGCCGTGTAAGTCTGGCTCAGGACGCTATGCAGCGCCCGGCCTAGCAGATGTGCCCTGTTATAGGTTGGAATAATCACCGAAACCGTGGGTGGGACAGGAGCCATGGTGCCTTAAGCTAAAGCTTCCTTATGTTTTTTTGACCAGGATGACGCTATTTTCCGTGCTCACGGAAAGTTTTTCCAAGGCATGAGCATCGAGCAATTCCGCCTTCTCGAGTTCAATAAGCTCAAACCCGGCCTCGCGCAGGCGATCCCTGAAATCGTCGCCATATTGCCTGACATGGTCACCCTGCCCATACAACCGCTCGCGATCGGCAGGCGCAACGACTGCGGGATCTTCGCGCGTCGGCCCTTTTTCCATCGGCACTTGAATGCTGGCCCATCCGCCATGCCTGAGCACCCGAAACAGCTCTGCCAGCGCCTTCCTGTCCTCCGGCACGTGCTCGAGCACGTGATTGCAAATCACGGCATCAAAACATTGATCCGGGAAGCACATCGACGTGATATCCGTTCGTACCATTGTGCTAGCGGCGTGCATGTCCATCGACACATAATCATAACGCTCCGCCAGATGCTCTCTGATGCACGGCTCGGGAGCGACATGCAACAACCGCCCTTCTGGTTTGAGCGTTCCCCGCTCCCATAGCAAACGCAGTGCAACCCAAAGCAGGCGATGCCGCTCCAGTGAGCCGCACACGGGACATCTCGCATTGTGCCGGACCGGACGTCCGCTCGGCCAGAAACTGGAAAACCCGGCTTCACATAGCGGGCAGTAGAACTTGTTTCCGCCCCACCGCAATTTCCTGATCAGCCGCAGCCAGCGCTTCATGCATTCCCCTCCAGCAGTTGCCGATAATAATAGACTAGCTTTTCAGTTTGGGATTTAAGGCCGTATTCCCGCTCGACATGCTCACGGCCGGCTTCAAGCATCCCGGCCCAGGATTGCGGATTCTCCGCGTACCATCGCAAATGGCGCTCGAGGCACTCGACGTCATGCTCCTCTGCCAGCAGCCCCACCTGTCCATGCGGGACAATTTCGGGAATATCGCAATGCAGCGTGCTGACGATGGGCATGCCGCTGGCCACCATCTCTATCAACGACACTGGCGCTCCGCCTTCCGTATCGCCATCCGAAGCCGTCACGCTGGGTGAAAGGAAGATATGGTGCTTGTACGCCTCCTCCAGCATCGCCTGATGCTTCTGATAGCCGAGCAAGCGCGTACTCCCCTGCAACCCCCATCGTTCGATGGCAGCCAGGATATGTGATTTTTCGTGCAGTTCTCTCGGATGAGATCCGGCATCGCCGATGATCGTCAGCTCTATCGGAAAATTACTAGACTCGCGCAGACGACCTACGGCGGCGATGGCATCCGGAATGCCTTTTTTCTCCCGAAACGATGCCGCAATCAAGATTTTCAAGGTCGCGCCTGCCGCGTACTGCCTTGGCTGAAAGGGGATGCCTTCAACATCGACACCCAAGTGCTGGATTCTGACCTTGTCCTCAGGGCACCCCAATGCGCCGATGCAGCGCGCCATATGCGATCCTTCGCAAAGGATGAGATCGACTTTGCTGAACAATTCAGCATAGCGCAGTCGCCATTTTGGAGACTGCGTCGGCAACATGTTCACATCCACGCCATAAAAGGTCACGACATGCTTCATCCCTGTTTGCGCCGGGACTGCCAGATTCTGCCAACCGATATGGCCGAAGTGGGAGTGGAGGATTTGTGCATTGATCTTACGGCTTGTCGAAACGAGAAATCCCAGATGCCGACGTATTTTCAGGCGCCTCAACAAGGCATCCCAATGCCGAAACCACCAAGGCAAACCGGAAAGGCAATGGATGTTGGCGACATGAAACTGTTCCAGATTCTGCGTATGTTCACAGGCTACGTGCACCTCAACCCCTATCTTTTGCAGGGTAGATATCTGACTATACATCCAGGTCTGCGTCTGTGGCAGCCAAACTGGATAGGAATGAACAACCGTCAAGGATCGATCTGACGCATTCATTTCCCGATCACGCCGTGCCATATGTCAATGAGCATTTGACGCTGCGTCAACAAACTCAATATCCAATACACCCCAGCCCCCAAGATCACAAGCGCTACAAGCCAAGCTGTTGTCACTACTGGCGCAAAGGTCATCAATAGCCCCAGTATGACGGCCATGAAAAAAGCGTTGAGTATCGAAGGAAGTATGCGGCCCATTAGCAGCTTCACCCGCATATTCACCAGTTTCAGCGGAATTGCGAAGCCCGGATAGAACCGAAGCAGCATTGTGATCGCGTATGAGGCCGCCACACCTTCAATGCCCCACTTCAAGCCGATGATAAATGCTGGCAGCGTAATGAATCCAGCCAGTATTCCCCACTTGAACATCAGATCTGTACGGCCTTTCGCCAGATAAAGAGAACCCACCGTAGTACTGATGGATTGTACGAAACCCACGGGTATCAGCCATGCAAGCACATTGACAATCGGTTGCCAGCGTTCGCCTAGAAACTGAATCACGATAGGCTCGCGCAAGATAAAAAAACCGAACATGACTGGAGCTGTGACTAGGGCAATCGCTGTTGTCGCTTTAAGGTAAGCATTTGAAAGGCGCTGAGGTTCCTCCTGGATACTGCTGAATATTGGAAACATCACCCTTCCTATAACACGGGAGATGTTCTGCATCGGCCAAAGGATAAGACGATAGGCCATCGAGTAATAGCCCAGATCAGCAGCCCCCAGAAAGCGACCGACCAGGAAGTTATCGGCATTCCGCACCGCGTAATTCAAGATGTTAAATCCCAGTAGATTTCCGCTAAAGCCAGCCAAGCCCCGTACTTCTTGCCAATCCAGATGAAATTTTGGCCTCCATGAATTGACCACCCATAACCCAATTAGCATCCACAATGCGCCTATCCAGGACTGGAGAACCAGGCTATAAACGCCCCATCCCGTATATGCGGCCCAGACGCCGCCAGCGAGACTCATGAACGCTGCACTACATTCAATAATGGCTAACGCCATGAATCTGTTATATTTCTCCATCAGAGCACGATGCACCACTCCCAATGCGGTTACCGGAAAAAGAAGCGCAAGCGAGCAGAGCACTGCTCTCAATTCCGGAACGGCAAAGACTATGGTGATAGTTGGTGATAACAGATACAAAGCAAGTGCGAGTGTTGTCCCGAATACCAGATTCAACCAGAAAAGCGAATCCAGCAGCCCTGCTTTGATCTCCGCTTTCTGCACGATAGCTGCGGCCGTTCCCAGATCCTGTAGGAGTGCAGCAAATCCGACCGCAATCATGGCCATCGCGAGCAGGCCGAATGCTGAAGCTGGCAACAGGCGTGCCAGAATTATTACCGAGAGTAATTGTGCGACCGCTGTACCGGCTTGAGAAATTGCGGACCACCTGACTCCTGAAATCACCTGCTTGCGTAAACTTCTCATCCAAGTGTTCGATCAAAAATTGTGGAATATGTCCGAGACAGAAAGTTATTAGCGATCAAATAATCCACGTAACACTACTTTGGGCGACCCATTGAAATGACAGCTTCAGACTGCCGGTTTTCTGATGACAACCAGATGCATCCAGGTAAATTCCGGGCTCGGCATTCTTGTATCCAGCCATGGGATCGTGACATTCAGAAAGGCAACGATGGCTGCGACCAGAGACTTCAAAGGCCCTCTGCTGAAACGCTGGATGAAATAGCTGAATTCACTAGCAAAAGTCATCAGGAATCCAGACACAGGCTTAATTTCTATTAATTCGAACCCAGCCTTATTGAATAAATGACGAATTCCGTATTGGGTGTAACGAAAAAAATCCCGTGGCTCTTCATGCAAGTGCCAAAACATCGGAATGGTATAGATTCCATACCCCCCCGGCTTAAGTATCCGATAAGCCTCTCTGATCGCAACCTCGGGTTCTTCCAAATGCTCAAGTACAGCAGTACAAAGTATGCAGTCATAAGAGGCGTCAGGCTGAGGAATAGCATATGCTGTTCCCTGAATATCTACCTGGCTTTTATCGTGATAGGAATCAGGATGGTCCAGGCCCACATACTCTTCAACAAATTCGCCGACCAGTAATTTTTTTGCTTTGGCCCCGCATCCGATATCCAGCAATCGCCCACGGAGCCGTCCCCGGGCGGCTAGCCGAATCTCACTTGCTCCCCGCTTTACCACCATATAACTCGGAGACGTTTTTTTTACCGAAGCGAGATATTGCTCAATCGTCATATGATCTCGTTAAAGTTTGACGATTCATTGAAACCATGGCTGGATTGCCATTTGCGATCACGAGACGTGGGATCGTTGCCCCGACCCTCACTACGCTGTTCGGAAGCACCCAGGAATCTTGTCCAATTTTCGCCCCTGGAAGTACAACTACATTGGACGCAATGCCCGCACCATTGCAAAGTTCAACCCCCCCCTGTAATACGCACTGCTCCTGCTTCTCTGCTCCTTGGCTGTATTTATATACGATTGCCGGATCATCACCTTTATGGTGAAAAGATTCCGAAAGAACAATCGCTCCTGGGCCGATCCCGCACTTCTCTCCGATCTTCACACCACCGTAGCCAAGGATGACCACGCCATATGCAATCCGACTATGATTTCCGATCACGACCGTACCGAGTTCGACCGGGCTCGAACGAGAAACGCGCCTGATACATCTGCTTTCGGCCGCCCCTAGAGGTCTGCCGGTCTGGATGATGGTATTTTCCCGTATCATCACGTTGTCCCCGATCTCGATACACTCTAGGCCACTCAAATGCACTCCTGGACGAACAACCAGATTCAATCCGCACTTTTTTAATCTTTTGCCGTAATACCGCCTGCGTATTCTGACACCTGTGTCCCCAGGCATGTAAATCACCAAAAGCAAATATAGATCCTGTACAAACCTAATTGCACCTCTCAGCCATGCCATGATCCTATCGCTACCCACCTAGGTGCTGCTCTATGTATTCGACGATCATCTGGATGGTTGTGAGTCGATCCATGTCCTCATCAGGCACTTCAATACCGAATTTTTCATAAATATTCAGAAAAATATTTACCGATTCGAGAGAATCGACCCCCAGTTCCTTCAGGGTTGCTTGGGTATCTACTTCATCGTTTCGGCTCAGGTTTGCGATTTTTCTGACTATCTCGATCACTTCATTGGTTACGTTAGCCATATCAATCCAATCGTTAGTTATTTTTGCACGCGCCCCAACAAACAGCTTGCCCAAGACAAGCCCACACCAAATCCGCAGAGCAGGAATCTACGGTATTGAGGCTGGTTGATGTAATCCTGCAACATCAGAGGAATAGACGAAGAAATCGTATTCCCCTGTTCCGCAAGCTTGAAAGGCACCTGCTCCGGCGCCAGTTCCAGCCTGGAAGCCAAGGTATCAACAATATACCGGCTACCTTGATGAAAGAAATATAGATCAATATCCTCGCGGCCGAGACCCTCAATTTCCAGCAATGATTCGACCTGTTGGGGAACTACGGTAGCCGAAAAATTGAATACAGCCCTTCCATTCATTTCCAACTTGCCATCCATTAATTGCAAGTTATGGCCGGCACTGCCACGCGTGCCAAACATGAAATGGGCAGGCAGCCAAATTCCGTTATCTGTCAGCAAAGTTACGGTGGCAGCATCGCCAAATAGCAGGGAGGTATTACGATCAGACGGATCAACGATCTTGGAATAAGGATCGGCAGTGAACAGCAATCCCGTGCGCAGTCGATTCGCTTCCATGAATGCCTTTACCACGGAAAGCGAATAGACATAGCCCGAGCAGCCCAGACCTATGTCGAAGCAAGCGCAAGAATCTCCCGCTCCGATGCTTCCATGCACCCTAGATGAGACATGGGGCAAGCCACCCGCATCGGGATTCTGCGTGCAAACCACGATACAGTCGATCGCGGCCACGTCAATGTCCATTGCCTTTTGCAATTCGGAAAATGCAGAAAGACACATCTGCGAGGCGAACTCGTCCGGCGCCGCATGCGACGCATGTAATACGCCTATTTTTTCTTTGACGAATTCGGGATCCATCCCGAATTGGAGGCAGTGTTGCAGGTTATCCACTTTGGCGGTGGGAATGTAGGAGGCGATAGCACGGATCGAGATCATTTTGCAATGGCCGAGAAGTAGATATGACCCAGTAACTCCACACCACACCATACTTCGGATTTCGTGATGCGGTTATGGAGATTGGTCAGCAGTTTCACGCGGACTCGATGATTATCCTCCGGAGCCAGTAGCCGGGACAATTCCAGTTTTGAGAATATCCAGCGCTGGCCAGCCAAAGGGTACAGCAAATTATGCAGATGTTTGGTCAGCGCGACGACGATCTCGATGGGACTGTATTCCAGCCTTTCCTCCAGAGAAACTTGCTTGTCGGAGACGATCGCATTCCGTGAAATTCCATCTTCGTCGAAAGGCTGCCGCCCGGTCACCGGGCGCCCCGTCTCCAGCAACCAGAAAATCCATTTCCCAGACTTCCCCTCAACCGTTCCATCGCACACACACTCTTCCGGTCGCAAAATCCCCTCTTCTGCTCCGACAATGTAAAGATCGCATTGCTGCCGGGCAAAGCGATGGAACAGCAACTGGATTGTTTTGCTATCACCCTGATAAAGCTGAGAAAAAGAGGAGGCAATAGCGTTGTATAAATCTCCTCCTTGTAGATAGTTTCGGCTACCTTTGTAGCTGAGTACCAGTGGTATCACATGAGGCGCTTGTAACATGAGGTCTATCCCATAATGTCGCTAATCGCCGTTACTACGGCAGCGACATCTTTCCTGGACAATTTAGCCGAAATCGGCAAACTCACCGTCTCCCGCCCAATTTGCATCGCCTGGGGAAAATTCTCAGGCATCCATCCGAAAGTCTTCTGATAATACGGATGCTCTGGAATGCTCAGGTAGTGCACACCCACGCCGATGCCATGGGCCGTCATCCGGCTAAGGAATTCGTCTCGGGATATCCCCGCCTTGGCTTCATCGACAAGTATCGTGAAGAGGTGATAAGCGTGGCGAGT